>NZ_CP013362.1:2121234-2424267 GCF_001718315.1 Burkholderia diffusa
CGCAGTGGCGCCAGCAGGCGCTGCTCGCGCGCGCGATTCCGTTGTTGAACCAGGGACGTCCGCTATCGCACATCGCACGCGAACTCGGCTATCAGAGCCAGAGCGCGTTTTCGGCGATGTTCCGGCGCGCGTTCGGCGAAAGCCCGCGCGCGTTCATGCTGCGCGGCTACGAGCATCGCGGCGCGGAAGACAGCATCGGCACCGACGAGATCCCCGACAACGATGCGATTGGCACGGCCTGCTGATCGCCGCCGTGTTGTGTTTGGCCTTGCCGTTACACGGTCAGACCGCGCGCACCATGTGGCGGATCGAGCCGAGTTGCGCCAGCCTTGGCCCGGTGACGCGGTACCCCATGCGCTGATAGAGCCGTGCGGCCGGATTGTCGACGAACACGCGCAACTGCAGTTCGCGCAGCCCCCGCGCGCGCGCCCAGCGGTGCGACATGTCGAGCATGTAGGTGCCAGCACCCTGCCCGCGATGACCGGCTGCGATCTGCACGTCGCGGATGTGCAGCGAGTCGCCCTCCTCGGTCACGCGCAGCACGCCGATCCGTTCGCCGTCGGCTTCCAGGATGAAGTTTTCGGATTCGCGCCAGCTCGCATAGAACAGGTCGCTGCGCCAGACGAGCCCATGGCGCTTGTAATAGCCGCCCATGTTGCCGTGCGTGAGCGCCTCGGCAAACGGAAAATCGCCGGGCTCCGCTGGCCGGAGCTGATAAAGCAATCGCAGGTCGGTCGGATCGAGCATCGCGCGGGGGGTCAAGTACGCATCCCGCCACGATAGCGCAGTCGCGGGCCGATGCAATCGCGAATTTCTCGTAGCGCCCCGCGGATCTTCGATGCAAATGAAAAAGCCCGCACGAGGCGGGCTTTTTCATTTTCTGGCGGAGCGGACGGGACTCGAACCCGCGACCCCCGGCGTGACAGGCCGGTATTCTAACCGACTGAACTACCGCTCCAGTCTTGCTTCTTGCCTGGCAGGCGTCGGTTACTTCCTGCCGGCGCATCGTTTGTTCGAACGACGCCGAAATCTGGCGTCCCCTAGGGGATTCGAACCCCTGTACTCACCGTGAAAGGGTGATGTCCTAGGCCTCTAGACGAAGGGGACAACGTACTGCTTACATCTTTAATGCAAAAGCCCGTTCAAAACGTTCATTTGAACGGGCTTCGTTCTGGCGGAGCGGACGGGGCTCGAACCCGCGACCCCCGGCGTGACAGGCCGGTATTCTAACCAACTGAACTACCGCTCCAGCTTTCTGCACCGTTACCTGCAGGACGTCGGTTACGTTCCTGCAAGCCTCGCAACATTTCTACTACGAAACGCCGCTGAATCTGGCGTCCCCTAGGGGATTCGAACCCCTGTACTCACCGTGAAAGGGTGATGTCCTAGGCCTCTAGACGAAGGGGACAACGTACTGCTTACATCTTTAATGCAAAAGCCCGCTCAAAAACGTCTTGAACGGGCTTCGTTCTGGCGGAGCGGACGGGACTCGAACCCGCGACCCCCGGCGTGACAGGCCGGTATTCTAACCGACTGAACTACCGCTCCAACTTTCTGCACCGTTACCTGCAGGACGTCGGTTACGTTCCTGCAAGCCTCGCAACATTTCTACTACGAAACGCCGCTGAATCTGGCGTCCCCTAGGGGATTCGAACCCCTGTACTCACCGTGAAAGGGTGATGTCCTAGGCCTCTAGACGAAGGGGACATGATCTTTTCAGATCTGTCTGACTTTCGCTATTCACTCATCGTCAACAGCGAAGGCCGAAATTCTAACTGCTTTAAATCATTTTGTGAAGCATTTATTACTACCACTGCTTCGCAAATCAATCCATTCTGCTCTGATGGTGGAGGTAAGCGGGATCGAACCGCTGACCTCTTGCATGCCATGCAAGCGCTCTCCCAGCTGAGCTATACCCCCTTGCAGAACAGAAGTGAGATTATATGGACCGAATTTGAACTTGTAAATACCCTTTTTGCGATTCGAGCGAATTTTTTTGCGAAGCCACCGTGACGTCGCCTACGAGCGGCTTCGCCCTCGCCGTCAACCTCAGGCCAGCGCACCCTCGATACGCGACACCACGACGTCGCGCCCGAACAGCACGAGCACCGCATCGATCGACGGCGTATGCGTCGTGCCCGCCACCAGCAGGCGCACCGGCATCGCGAGCTGCGGCATCTTCAGCTTGTGCGCACCGAGCGTTGCCTTCAACGCGGCGGACACCGCCTCCTTCGTCCAGTCGGCTGCTTTCAGCGCGGCGACGAGGTCGGCCAGCGCCGGACGCACCGCGTCGGTTACGTGCTGTGCGAGCGCGTCGGCGTCCGGCGCCGGCACGCGGTAGAACATCGCGGCGCCTTCGGCGATCTCCTTGACCGTCGTCGCGCGATCCTTCATCAGGCCCACCACCGCATCGAGCGCGGGACCCGTCGCGATCGCTGCGTCGTCGATGCCGAGCGCGTCGAGGAACGGTTTCGCCAGCGCGGCGAGGCGCGCGTTATCCGCTTCCTTGATGTAATGGGCGTTCAGCCAGCTCAGCTTGCTGTGGTCGTATTGCGCGGGTGACTTGCCGAGATGCTCGAGGTCGAACCATTCGACGAACTGCTCACGCGAGAAGATTTCCGCGTCGCCGTGCGACCAGCCGAGACGCGCAAGGTAGTTGACGACGGCCTCCGGCAGGAAGCCGGCGTCGCGATACGCCATCACACTCATCGCACCATGCCGCTTGCTCATCTTCTCGCCCTGCTCGTTCAGCACGGTCGGCAGGTGCGCATAGACGGGCGGCTCGCCGCCGAGCGCGCGCAGGATGTTGATCTGGCGCGGCGTGTTGTTCACGTGGTCGTCGCCACGGATCACGTGCGTGATGTTCATGTCCATGTCGTCCACGACCACGCAGAAGTTGTAGATCGGCGTGCCGTCCGGACGCGCGATCACGAGGTCGTCGAGTTCCTCGTTCGAGATCTCGACACGCCCCTTCACCGCGTCGTCCCACACAACCGTACCGGTCAGCGGGTTGCGGAACCGCAGCACGGGCTTCACACCGGCCGGCGGCTCGGGCAGCACCTTGCCCGGCTCCGGACGCCACGTGCCGTCGTAGCGCGGCTTGAGGCCGGCCTCGCGCTGGCGTTCGCGCAGCGCGTCGAGCTCCTCGGCCGACATGTAGCACGGGTACGCGAGGCCCTTCTCCAGCATCTGCGCGAGCACCTCGCGATAGCGGTCCATCCGCTGCATCTGGTAGATCGGGCCTTCGTCGAAATCCAGGCCGAGCCATTGCATCCCCTCGAGGATCGCATCGACGGCTTCCTGCGACGAGCGTTCGACGTCGGTATCCTCGATACGCAGCACGAACGTGCCTTTCATCTTGCGCGCGAACGCCCACGGATAGAGCGCGGAGCGGATGTTGCCGAGGTGGATGAAGCCGGTGGGACTCGGCGCGAAGCGGGTACGGACAGGACGGGTCATAAACGGTAACTCGAACGCCTGGGGCGCATGAATGATTCGACGCGGGATCGACGGCGACAGCCCGGACAGCAATGGGGCCGGCCGCGCCCGGAACGGGAAAGAAGCCGGAATTATACTCGCGCCGGTCTTCGCGCCAAGCGCGCCGCTTGCTTTATGATGTGCGCGCCGCGGCCGCCAGCCGGCGCCGCGCCGGCCGCGCGGTTTGTACCGCACGGGCCGCTCGGAACCTATCGCCGCCGCGGGCCGCCCGGCCCGCCGCCAAGCCGCCGGAGAACCATTCGATGTCGTCCCCTCGCCTGTCGCGCCGTCACTTCACGATCGCATGCGCATCCGCCAGCCTCGCCGCCTGCACGTCGTTCGGCGACAAGTCCCGCCCCGGCAACGCCGCGAATCCCGCGCAGTCGCGCGAAAAGCCCGTGAAGATCGGCATCGCGCTCGGCGGCGGCGCCGCCCGAGGCTTCTCGCACATCGGCGTGCTGAAGGCGCTGGAAGCGCGCGGCATCCCGATCGAGATCGTCGCCGGCACGAGCGCGGGCTCGGTGGTCGGGGCACTGTACGCGTCGGGGATGAGCGGGCTGCAGATCAACAAGATCGCGCTCGACATGGACCAGGCGGCGATCAGCGACTGGGCGCTGCCGTTCCGCTCGCGCGGGCTGCTGCAGGGCGTCGCGCTGCAGAACTTCCTGAACAAGACCCTCAACAACCGGCCGATCGAAAAGATGGCCAAGCCGCTCGGTGTCGTCGCAACCGACCTGCAGAACGGCCAGCCGATCCTGTTCCAGCAGGGCAATACGGGGCTTGCCGTGCGCGCGTCGTGCAGCGTGCCGTCGGTGTTCGAGCCCGTGAAGATCGGCAACCGCGAATACGTCGACGGCGGCCTCGTGAGCCCGGTGCCCGCGTCGTTCGCGCGCAAGATGGGCGCGAACTTCGTGATCGCGGTCGACATCTCGTCGCGACCGGACGGCGCGGCGACCAACAACCCGATCGAGATGCTGCTGCAGACTTTCACGATCATGGGTCAGACGATCAAGACCTACGAGCTCGACAAATACGCGGACGTCGTGATCCGCCCGAATCTCGCGGCAATGGGCGGCAGCGACTTCAACCAGCGCAATGCGGCCATCCTCGCAGGCGAGGAAGCGGTCGCGCGCATCATGCCCGAGCTGCAGCGCAAGCTTGCGGCAGCGCGCGGGGCAGCAGCGGCATAAGCGGACGCATCGCGGAGGGCGGCGCGTAACAGGCCGCCAGCGACGGCGGCGCCCAACTCACCGCTTTCGCGACCCAAAAGCAAAAAACCCTGCCGCCTTTCGGTGACAGGGTTTTTTTGATCCGGCCGATTGCCGGCGAGCGTCAGTTGCTGCCGTTCGCCGCGTCGTCGCCGATCGTCGCGCGCACGCGCTGGCGCAGATCGTCAGCCTTCATCGGGAACGCCGACTCGATCCGGCGCGCACCGGTGAAACGCTTTTCCCAGTAGCCGCTGTCGAGATCGTCGACGCGAACCGTGCTGCCCGTCGACGGCGAATGCACGAACTTGTTGTCGCCGATGTAGATGCCGACGTGCGAGAACGTACGGCGCATCGTGTTGAAGAACACGAGGTCGCCCGGCTTCAGGTTGCTCATGCTGACCTTCTCGCCGACGCGGCTCATCTCTTCCGCGCGACGCGGCAGCGACATGCCGAGCGTGTCCTGGAACACGTAGCGCACGAAGCCGCTGCAGTCGAGGCCGGAATCCGGCGAGTTGCCGCCCCAGCGGTAGCGCACGCCGATCATGTTCAGCGCGCCGACGACCACATCGCCCGCCTTGCCGGCCATGCCGGCGAGGAACGACTTCGCACCGCCGCTCGACGGCTGCGCGCTGGCCTGCTGCACGGAGGAATTCGATCCGATCTGAGTCGAATTCGTGACATTCTGGTTAAAACTGCTGACTTCGTCGGCGAACGCGCCGGGAGCTGCCGCGAACAGGGCGCCGATAAACAGCCCGGCGAGGGTGTGCGCGCATGCCTGGGTCAGGGATCGATGCTGCATTGGTCGATGGAATGTGCTTAAAAATCAGCTGATTGGCGGAAAATTTCGGTCGATACTAGCCAGCGCGTAATCGTTTGTCAAAACAAATTAAAAAATACAATCGAGATAGTCAGACCATTGGACGCCTATCACGCTTTCCAGACCGCTTTCAACAGCTTTTGTGTGTAAGGATGTGACGGATTCGTGAAGATATCGGCCACGTCTCCCGACTCGACGATCGCCCCGCCCTGCATCACCGCGACCCGATGCGCCATCGCGCCGATTACCTCAAGGTCGTGGCTGATGAATACATAGCCAAGGTTGTATTTCTGTTGCAAATTCGCGAGCAGTTTCAGCACCTGCTGCTGGATCGACACGTCGAGCGCGGAAGTCGGTTCGTCGAGGATAAGGATGCGCGGCTCCAGCACGAGCGCCCGCGCGATCGCGATCCGCTGGCGCTGTCCGCCCGAGAACTCATGCGGATAGCGATGCAGCACCGTGCGGTCGAGGCCGACTTCGCGCAGCACGGCCAGCGACTTCGCGCGGCGCGCGTCCGGCGTCAGCTCCGGGCGATGCAGTTCGAGCCCCTCGCCGACGATCCGCTCGATCGTGTGACGCGGCGACAGCGAGCTGAATGGGTCCTGAAAGACGACCTGCATGTTCGAGCGCAGCGCGGTCTGTTCGCGGCCGCGGTAGGTCGACAGCGCCCGCCCCTGGAATTCGATCTCGCCGTGCGCCGTCCTTTGCAGCCCGAGCAGCGCCATCGCGAGCGTCGACTTCCCGGAGCCGGATTCGCCGACGATCCCGAGCGTCTCGCCCTGCCGCACCGACACGGACACGTCCGCGACCGCCGTCACGGGCGTCGTGCGGAACCAGCCCGCGAAGCCCGGCCGCTTGCGCGCGAACTGCACGCTGACGTGACGCGCATCGAGCACGACGGGCGCGATCGGCAGCACCGGCGCGACCGTGCGCTGCGGCCGGCTGTTCAGCAGCCGCCGGGTATACGGATGCTCCGGCTCCGCGAAGATCCGCCCGACCGGCCCGCTTTCGACCAGCTTGCCGCGCTCCATCACCGCGACCCGCTCGGCGAAGTGCCGCACGAGATTCAGGTCATGCGTGATCAGCAGGATCGCCATCCCGCGCTTTTCCGCCTCATCGCGCTGCAGCTCGAGCAGCAGGTCGACGATCTGCGCGCGGATCGTCACGTCGAGCGCGGTGGTCGGCTCGTCCGCGAGCAAGAGGCGCGGCCGGCATGCGAGCGCCATCGCGATCATCGCGCGCTGCCGCTGGCCGCCCGACAACTGGTGCGGGTAACTGTCGACGCGCTTCTCCGGCTCGGCGATGCCGGTGCGCGCGAGCAGCGCGATCGCGCGCTTGCGCGCCTCGCCCGCCGTCACGCCGTCGTGCAGCACGATCGTCTCGCCGATCTGCGCGCCGATCGTGTACAGCGGGTTGAGCGCCGTCATCGGCTCCTGGAAGATCATCGCGATGTCCGAGCCGCGCAGCCCGCGCATCTCGCGCTCGCTCTTGCCGGCGAGGTCGTGCCCGGCGAAGCGGATCGTGCCGCTCACGTCGGCGTCTCGCAGCAGCCGCAGGATCGACAGCGCGGTCACGCTCTTGCCCGAACCCGACTCGCCGACGAGCGCGACGCGCTCGCCGCGGCCGATCGCGAGCGTCACGTCGTCGACGGCCACCGTGTCGCCGAAGCGCACGTGCAGATGCTCGAGCGACAGCAGCGGTTCGCCTGGCGGCGGAGATGCGCAAGTCGTGCTCATCGCTGCCCTCCCGCCGCACGCACGGAATCGGCGATCCGCGTGTCGAGCGCGTTGCGCAGCGCGTCGCCCATGAAGGTCAGCAGCAGCAGCGTCGCGACCAGCACGCCGAAAGTCGACAGCGAGATCCACCACGCGTCGAGATTGCCCTTGCCCTGCGCGAGCAGCTCGCCGAGGCTCGGCGTCGGCGGCGGCACACCGAGCCCGAGGAAGTCGAGACTCGTGAGCGCGAGGATCGCACCGCTCATCCGGAACGGCAGGAACGTGATCACCGGAGTCATGCTGTTCGGCAGCACGTGGCGCCAGATGATCTGCCAGTTCGTGAGCCCCATCGCGCGGGCCGCGCGCACGTAGTCCTGCGTGCGGTTGCGCAGGAACTCGGCGCGCACGTAGTCGGCCAGGCCGATCCAGCCGAACAGCGACAGCAGCACGATCAACAGCAGAAAGCTGGGCTCGAAGATCGACGCGAAGATGATCAGCAGGTACAGCTCAGGCAGCGAACTCCAGATCTCGATCAGCCGCTGCCCGACGATGTCGATGCGCCCGCCGAAGAAGCCCTGCACCGCGCCCGCCGCGATCCCGAGCAGCGTGCCGATCGCGGTCAGGATCAGACCGAACTCGACGGACACGCGGAACCCGTACACGAGCCGTGCGAGCAGGTCGCGCCCCTGCGCGTCGGTGCCGAGCCAGTTCGCGCGCGACGGCGGCGCCGGGTTCGGCACGGTCGAGAAGTAATTCAGCGTGTCGTAGTAGTAGCGGTTCGGCGGATAGACGACGAAGTTGCCTGGCGCCTCGAGCCGCTTGCGCACGTACGGATCGAGATAGTCGGCCGGCGTCGGGAAGTCGCCGCCGAAGGTGGTTTCCGGATACGCATGGAACATCGGGAAATAGGTCTGGCCGTCGTAGCGCACGACGAGCGGCTTGTCGTTCGACCATAGCGGCGCCGCGAGGCTCGCGGCGAATGCGACGACGAAGATCACGAAGCTCCAGTAGCCGAGGCGCTGCTGGCGAAAGCGCTGCCAGACCCGGCGCGCGGGCGACGGCGACACGCGCGCGCGCGCCGCGTCGATGCGGGACGACACGACGGCCCGGTTCATCGCGCACCTCGCCCGGCGAGCGCGGACAGGCGGACGGGCGCGCCGGCAAGCGGCGTGCTGGCGGACGGTTTCATGTCAGCGCTCCAGATTGTCGAATTGAATGCGCGGGTCGACCCATACGTAGCAGAGGTCGGAAATCAGCTTGGTCGCGAGCCCGATCAGCGTGAACAGGTACAGCGTGCCGAGCACGACCGGATAGTCGCGCCGCACGACCGACTCGTACGACAGCAGCCCGAGGCCGTCGAGCGAGAACAGCGTCTCGATCAGCAGGCTACCCGTGAAGAATGCGCCGATGAACGCGGCCGGAAACCCGACGATCAGCGGCAGCATCGCGTTGCGGAACACGTGCTTCCACAGCACTGTGCGTTCGGCGAGGCCTTTCGCACGCGCGGTCAGCACGTATTGCTTGCGGATCTCGTCGAGGAACGCGTTCTTCGTCAGCATCGTGACGACCGCGAAACTGCCGACGACCGAGGCGGTAATCGGCAGCGCGATGTGCCACAGATAGTCGAGCACCTTGCCGGCGAGCGACAGCTGCGCGAAGTTGTCCGACGTAAGCCCGCGCAGCGGGAACAACTGCCAGAACGAGCCGCCGCCGAACAGCACGAGCAGCAGCACGCCGAGCACGAAGCCCGGAATCGCATAGCCGATCAGCACGACGAGGCTCGTCGCGACGTCGAACGGCGAGCCGTTGCGCACGGCCTTCGCGATGCCGAGCGGCACGGAGATCAGATAGGTGACGAAAAACGTCCACAGCCCGATGCTGATCGACACCGGCAGCTTCTGCACGATCAGCGACCACACGCTCTGATGGCGAAAGTAGCTGTCGCCGAGGTCGAAGCGCGCGAAGCGCTTCAGCATCAGCCAGTAACGTTCGAGCGGCGGCTTGTCGAAGCCGTACAGCGCCTTGAGCTGCGCGAGCTGCTGCGCGTCGACACCCGTATGCGCACGCATCCCGAACGGCGTCGCGCCCTGCTCGGTTGCGCCCTTGCGCAGTTCCTGCACGGCCTGTTCGACCGGGCCGCCCGGCACGAACTGGATCACCGCGAACGTGAGCGTGAGCACGCCGACGAGCGTCGGGATCATCAGCAGCAGGCGTTTGAGGATGTAGCTCCACATAGGGCGTCGACTCGCGATCGATAGGCTGGGTTGAACGAAGGGCCGGCAGGCTTCAGTGATCGGGCTTGGCCCACCACGTCGACACGACCCAGCCCTCGGCCGAATAGTACAGCGGCAGCGTCTGCGGATAGCCGAGCGTGCGCTTGTACGCGATCCGGTGCGTCGTGCTGTACCACTGCGGAACCGCGTAATACCCGTGCATCAGCACGCGATCGAGCGCGTGCGTCGCGTCGAGCAGGTCGTCGCGCGTCTGCGCGGTGCCGAGCGCATGCAGCAGCGTGTCGACGGCCGGCGACTTCAGGCCGATGATGTTGTCGGAGCCCGGTTCGTCGGCGAATTTGCTGGCGTAGCGGGAGAACTGCTCGGCGCCCGGCACCTGCACGCCCGGCAGGCGGACCGTCGTCATGTCGTAGTCGAACGCGTCGAGCCGCTTCTGCAGCAGCGCGTAATCGGCCGTGCGAAAGCGTGCGTCGATGCCGAGCTTCGCGAGATTGCGCTGATAGGCGGTCACGACGCCTTCCATCGCCGCGCCCGAATCGTCGAGGATCTCGAACGTGAACGGCTCGCCCTGCGCGTTGCGCAATGCGCCGTCGCGGTAGGTCCAGCCGGCCTGCGCGAGCAGCGCGCGCGCCTTCAGCAGATTCGCGCGCAGCGAGCCCGGCGGGTTCGTGTTCGGCTGCGTGACCATCGGCCCGAACACGGCCGGGTCGAGTTGCGCGCGCAACGGCTCCAGCAGTTTCAGCTCGCCCGGGCCCGGCGTGCCGGTCGCCTGCAGGTCGGTATCGGCGAAATAGCTGTCGAGACGCGTATACGCGCTATAGAACAGCTGGCGGTTCAGCCATTCGAAGTCGAACGCGAGATCGAGCGCCTGACGCACGCGCACGTCGCGAAACTGCGGCCGGCGCAGGTTCATGAAGAAACCCTGCATGCCCGCGCCGTTGTGCTGGCGGAATTCGCGCTTGACGAGCTCGCCGCTGTCGAAGCGCTTGCCGACGTCGCGCCGCGTCCAGTTGCGCGCGATGTATTCGACCAGCACATCGTACTCGCCGGCCTTGAATGCCTCGAGTCGCGCGACGCCGTCGCCGTATAGCTTGTAGACGATCCGCTCGAAGTTGTCGGTGCCGATGCGCACCGGCAGATCGGCGCCCCAGTACGCAGGATTGCGCCGATACGTGATGGTGCGGCCATTGTCGTAGCGCTCGATCAGGTACGGGCCGCTGCCGATCGGCTGCTCGAACGCGAGCTGGTCGAAGGGAATCCGCGACCCGTCCGCGCGCAGCCCCCACTTGCGCGAGAACACCGGCACGCCGCCGGCAATCAACGGCAGCTCGCGGTTCGCGCTGCGGAATTCGAAACGCACGGTCGCGGGATCGACCACCACGGCCTTCGCGATTTCAGCGAAATACGCGCCGAACTGTGGTGCGGCGAGCTTGCTCTTCAGCGTGTCGAACGAAAACCTGACGTCCTCGGCCGTGACCGGGTCGCCGTTCGAAAAGCGCGCGCGCGGGTTCAGGTGGAACGTGACCGAGCGGCGGTCCGGCGCGACCGCTATGTCGTCGGCGAGCAGCCCGTACGCGGATGCCGGCTCGTCCATGCTGCCGGTCGCAAGGCTCTCGAACAGCAAGTCGATGCCCGGCGCGGGGTTGCCGCGCATCGTGAACGGATTGAACTTGTCGAACGACGTCAGCCGGTTCGGGTTCGCGAGCACGAGCGTGCCGCCCTTCGGCGCGTCCGGGTTCACGTAGTCGAAGTGCTTGAAGCCCGGCGGATATTTCGGCTCGCCGTACTGCGCGATCGCATGGGCCGCATGCGCGGCCGTCGCGGCGAGTATCGCCTGTATTGCCCATGCTGCCGCCGTGCGGCCGGCGGCCCGTACTGCACGCGCGGTGGCGGCCCGGGGCGAACCCTTCGTCATAGAGGCCCTGTCGGTCGATTGAGGAATGGAACGTGGGTCGATTCTACCCATTCAATTCGACGTCGAGCGAGCCCGAGCACACGTCGTGCGTGGCGCCAGCGCATCGCAACCGCCGCGCGCGGCCCGCGCGGGCAAAAGAAAACCGCCACGCGGGCGGTCTTCATTTCATGCGCGCACGCGCCAGGCGTGCGCCACATGTCGATCAACGCCAGCCGTTGTGGCGGCCGTTATCCCAATGACCGTGATCGCGATCGCCACCCCAGCCGCGGCCATGATGGCGATACCACTCGTCGCGGCCCCAGTAGCGGCGGCCGTCCCAGTAACGGTCGCCGTGCCAGCCGATCACGATCGCCGGTGCCGGCGCGTAGACGGGCGCCGGTGCATACACGGGCGCCGGCTGGTAGACGACCGGCGGAGGCGGCGGTGCATACACGGGCGCGGGCGCGACGTAGACCGGAGCCGGAACGCCGACGTTGATCCCGACATTGACTCCCGCCATTGCTGCGCCCGACACGAGCAAGGCCGTCATACCGGTCAAGAGCGAGGCAACACGCAAAGTCTTCATGGATTCCTCTTCGAGTTGTTTCATGTGTGATTCGACTATAGCGACAAGCGCCGTCGTCGCATATTTCAAGTTTGTAAGAACTGATGCGCAGCATCGCAGCGCGAAGCACCCGCTAACGTCTTGTAACATTTGGTGCCCGGCCCGCCTGGCTGCGCCGGTCGCGGGCCCGCTCCGCCCTTCCTCAGACATCTTTCATCCTCGCCCGCGGTCGTCAAGCGGCACCGCGCACACTCCGCGAGCCGATGCGGGCTCGCGCCACGCTTCGGGTCCTCGCCGACAGGCCGGCGCCCCGCGCCGGCGGACACCTCGCCGCTGCTGGAACTCGTCGGACTCGCGCTCGCGCGCCCCTATACGTTCATCGTCCATGCGCTGCTGATCCTGATCGCCGAGCCGCTCGCGACCGTGCGCACGCCGACTGACATTTTCCCCGACGTCCGGATTCCGGTCATCAGCGTCGTCTGGAACAATGCGGGCCTGCAACCGGCCGACATGGCCGGGCGCATCGTCACGTACCACGAGCGCCCGCTCGGCACGGCGGTCAACGACGTCGCACATCGAGTTGCAGTCGCGCGGCACCCGGCATACGGGCACCCGGCGGCGATGCCCGAATCCGGGTGGGCGTCGCACCGTCACCCGCCCGCATCGAATCTGAACCCGAAGCGCGCAACCGTCTCGATGCGTGCGGAAAACGCGTGCACGGCGAGCTTGCGTCTCAGCCGCACGATCAGTGCGTTGACGGTTTCGGGTTCGATATCCGCCTCGTCCCATGCGTAACGCAGCACGGCATCGCGCCCGACCGGCCGCCCCGCCTCGCGCAGCAGGCATTCGACGACGCGGAATTCCCGCGCGCTCAGCGCCAGCCGCCGGCCCCGCTCCTCCAGCGCGCGCGTGGCCGCGTCAAGCCTCACCGGCTCGCGTCGCGCGACGATGCCCGAGCGGCGCCACAACGCACGCAAGCGTTCGTGCAGTTCAACGAATGAACAAGGTCGAACAAGACATACGTCGCATCCGGCGTGCAGCAGCCGCGCGCGTCGTTCGGGCGTCGCACCGGCGACAAGCACGGCGATGGCCGCACCGCCGGCCGATGCGGCAAGCCGCGGCAATATCTCGAGCGGCACCCCGGCGGCAGTCGCATCGGGTTCGACCAGCACGATTGCGTCGAAGCGGTCCTGCGTCGCCGCGAAGCAGCCGTCGCGCCATCCGTCGACACGCTCGACGCCGTGCATGCTTTCGCGAAACGCCTTGTCGAGTCGCGCCGCTTCCGGCGTCGCGGGAGAAATCAGCAGGATGCGCATCGACCGTGCTCCGGTGCGTTCATCCGAGCGAGCGCGGCCAGCATTCGACCGTGATCGCCGTGCCGGCCGGTTGCGAATCGCCGATCCGCAAAGCAAAGCCGTGTACGCGCACCACCGCCGACACGATGCTCAATCCGAGCCCCGAACCGTGCACGTGACGCGTGCGCTCGCCGCGATAGAAACGCTCGAGCACCGCGTCGCGCTCGTCGGGTGCGATGCCGGGCCCGGTGTCGTCGAACCGCACGAGCGGGCCATTCGGCGTCATGTGGAGCGCAACGCGCACGCGGCCGCCGGGCGGCGTGAACTTGATCGCGTTGTCCGCGAGATTGCTGAACGCCTCGAACAGCAACGCGCGGTCGCCATGAATGCCATCGACGGGCATCGCATCGAGTTCGAACGCTACGCCGCCTACGTCGGCCAGCGGCTCGTACAAATCGAATACGTCGCGCAGCAGCGCCGCGACGTCCACCGCGGCGAAACCGCCGCGCCGGCTCAGCGTCCCGATCTCGGAGATGCGCAGCATCGCGCGAAAGCGCTCGAGCAGCCGGTCGGTTTCATCGCGCGCCGATGCCAGCAGTTGCGCCGACGCCGGATCGTGCGCGCAATGCGGCTGCTCGGCGAGCCGCGCCAGCATCGTATGCACGCGCGCGAGCGGCGTGCGCAGATCGTGTGCGATGCCGTCGCAGGTATGACGCACCTCGCCCATCAGCCGCTCGACTTCGTCGAGCATGTGATTCACGAGATGCGCAAGCAGGTCGAGTTCGTCGTAGCGCCCCACCGGAAGCCGTTTGCCGAGATCGCCCTCGGCGATCTGTCGCGTGACGCGCCGGATCGCCGCGACGCGACGCATCTGCCGCACGCCCAGCATGCTGCCGCCCGCGATGCCCGCGATCAGGATCAGCACCCCGCCGATCACGAGCCCGCGGATCGCGACCTCGCGAATCTGGATGAAATGGGACAGGTCGCGCGCGACCACCAGCGTCATCCCGTTGTCACGGTGCACAACCATCGCGCGCGTGACCAGCGCGGGCTGGCCGTCGAGCCGCACGAGCGTGCGGTCCAGCGTGCGTCCCTGCCGGTCGGCGCGCAGCACCGGCAGCGTCGCGATGTCACCTGCCACGCGGCGCCCGGCCGCGTCGAACAGGCCGTAGAAACTCGTATGCAAGCGTTCATGCTCGAGCCGCTGGTGGATCGCGAGCGGCAGCTCCGCATCGGGAATCGAATCGAAATAGATCAGTTGCCATGCGAGCACTTCGTCGGTGTCGCGCGTCATCGTATGCGTCGCGGCGACGTTGACCACGCCCGCGAGCAACAGCAGCGAAACCGAGAAAATCGCCGCATACGCGCACAGCCAGCGAAACGTCGTCGTATGCCAGCGGCGCGTGAAGTTCGCCGCACGGGTCGCATCCATCCGTGCCCCCGTCATCCGAGCATGTAGCCCGAGCCGCGCACGGTCTGGATCATCGGTGCGACGCCAGGCGGATCGATCTTCTTGCGCAGCCGTCCCATGTGGACATCGATCAGGTTGGTGCCCGGATCGAAGTGATAACCCCACACGGCTTCGAACAGCATCGTGCGCGTGATGGTTTGCCCCGCATTGCGCATCATGAATTCGAGCACGCGAAACTCGGTGGGCAGCAAAGCAATCTCGTCGGCGCCGCGGCGTGCGCGACGTGAAATGAGATCGAGCTCGAGCGCGCCGACCGTCAGCAGCGTTTGCTGTGGCACGCCCGACGCTTGCCGGCGGCGCAACAGCACCTCGATGCGTGCACTCAGCTCGCCCGAATCGAACGGCTTGGTCAGGTAGTCGTCGCCGCCCGCGCGCAGCCCGCGGATGCGCTCGTCGACGTCGCCGAGCGCGCTGAGCATCAACACCGGCGTATCGATGCCGACCGTGCGTATCGCGGTCAGGATCGCGAGGCCGTCCGCGCCCGGCAGCATCCGGTCGAGCGTGATCGCATCGTAGGACGCGCTCATCGCGCGCATCATCCCTTCCCGGCCGTTGTCGATCCAGTCGACTTCGAACCCGCGCGCGGTCAATTCGCCAACGATCTCGTTCGCGGTCACCGCATCGTCTTCGACCGTCAGTACTCGCATGCATGTCCTCGCAATGGATGTCACGACGCGCGCATCCGATGCGCGCGCAACTATCGTAGACGCCTCGATCGCCATCCGGCGGAAGATGAAAATAGCTTCATCCGGCATCGGGCGAGCGCGGGTGAAACATGTTTCATCCGTGCGTCGCCCACATGGCCCCGCACGCCGCGTACGCTGACGTCATGCGGCATCGGGCCGCGAACTCGGGAGCCATTGGATGAAACTGTCGACTACCGTCGCCTGCATGCTGC
Organism: Burkholderia diffusa; assembly: GCF_001718315.1. NCBI lineage: Bacteria > Pseudomonadati > Pseudomonadota > Betaproteobacteria > Burkholderiales > Burkholderiaceae > Burkholderia > Burkholderia diffusa. The sequence continues at coordinate 2,136,809 of NZ_CP013362.1, forward strand.
TCGCATGCGCCAGCACCGCCGCGTTCGCGGCGCCGCACCTGACGCCGCAGGAATGCAGCGCCTACCCGTTCGTTCACACGCGGCACGAAGTCACGCATGCGGATCTCGTGCGCGAGCTGGCCGAACTCGAGCAGGTCGGCTACGAACCCGCACACAGCGGTCCTTACTATCCCGATGATCTCGACGCTGCAAAGCGCCGGCTCGCGGCGGAGTACCGCACGGACTGCATCCATGCGCTGACGGCGGACGCGGGCACGAGCACGCGCTGAAGAGCCGCGCGCACGGCGCGGCAGAAGTGAAAAAAAAGGCGGCACTCGCGTGCCGCCTTTGTTGCGTGAACGCGCATGGATATCGTCCGCTGCGCCGCGATGCCGGTCAGCGCGACATCATGTTCATGCTGACGTTGTGCATCACCCACAGCGTGCCGACGATCAGGATCGCCGCGGTGAGCACGGTGTAGCTGAACGCCATCACGTTCCAGCGCTGGCCGGACGAACCGTTCATGTGCAGGAAGTACACGAGGTGCACGACGATCTGCACGAACGCGAGTACGGCCAGCGCGATCAGCGATGCGTGCGGCGACAGCACGCCGCCCATCACGAGGCCGAACGACGCCGCCGTGAGCAGCACCGACAGGATGAAGCCGGCAACATAGCCGCCGACGCTGCCGTGCCCTTCTTCGAGTTGAGACGAATGCGAATGAGCCATTTAGATCACGCTCGCGAGATAGACAAAGGAAAACACGCAGATCCACACGATGTCGAGGAAGTGCCAGAAGAGGCTGAGGCACGTCAGGCGCCGCAGGTCGCGATCGGTCAGATCGCCGCCGCGCGATACGATCTGCCCGGCGAGCACGAGCATCCAAATCAGGCCGGCCGTCACGTGCAGTCCGTGCGTGCCGACCAGCGTGAAGAACGCCGACAGGAACGCGCTGCGCTGCGGGCCCGCGCCTTCCGCGATCAGGTGCGAGAACTCGCGCAATTCCATCGCGAGGAACGCCGCGCCCAGCACGAACGTCACCGCGAGCCACGCGAGCAGCGCACCGCGCCGTTGCTTGTACGCGGCCAGCATCGCGAAACCGTAGGTGATGCTCGACAGCAGCAGCGCGGCGGTTTCGACCGCGACGCCCGGAATGTCGAACAGGTCCTTCGCGGTCGGACCGCCCGCGTACTGGTTGCCGAGCACCGCGAACGTCGCGAACAGCGCCGCGAAGATCACGCAGTCGGTCATCAGGTACAGCCAGAAGCCGAACACCGAGTGCGACGGCGGATGGTCATCGTGCTCGAGCAAGGTTGCGCTAAAGGTTTTCTGCAACATCAGTTGGCCTCCAGTTCCACGTCGTCGACGCGCGCGGCCACGCGCGCCGCCGGTTGCTTCTCTTCGATCCTGCGCACCTTCGACGCCGGGATGTAGTAGCCGTCGTTGTCACGCGAGCTGTAGACCACGAGCGTCGCAATGATGCCGACCAGGCCGCCGATCGCCATCCACCAGATGTGCCACACGAGCGCGAAACCCAGCACCAGGCTGAAGATCGCGACCACCAGGCCCGCACACGTGTTCGACGGCATGTGGATGTCGCGGATCGTCGCCGGGTTCGGCCGGCCGTCGCCACGCGCCTTCATGTCGGCGTACGCGTCGAGCGTGCGCACTTGCGGGATCACCGCGAAGTTGTACTCGGCCGGCGGCGACGAGGTCGCCCATTCCAGCGTGCGACCGCCCCACGGATCGCCCGTGGTATCGCGGTATGCCGGCAGGTTGCGGTTGCGGATGCTGACGACCAGTTGCAGCAGTTGGCACGCGATGCCGATCGCGATCAGCACGGCGCCGAACGCGGCCACCAGCAGCCACGGATGCCATGCCGGGTTGTCGTAGTGATTCAGTCGCCGCGTCATGCCCATGAAGCCGAGCACGTAGAGCGGCACGAACGCGACGTAGAAGCCGACCTGCCAGAACCAGAACGCGGCCTTGCCGAGCTTCTCGTTCAGTTTGAAGCCGAACGCCTTCGGGAACCAGTAGTTGAAGCCCGCGAGGTACCCGAACAGCACGCCGCCGATGATCACATTGTGGAAGTGCGCGATCAGGAACAGGCTGTTGTGCAGCACGAAGTCCGCGCCCGGGATCGCCATCATCACACCGGTCATGCCACCGAGCGTGAACGTGACCATGAAGCCGATCGTCCACAGCACGGGCGTCGTGAATTCGATCCGGCCGCGGTACATCGTGAACAGCCAGTTGAACACCTTCACGCCGGTGGGAATCGCGATGATCATCGTCATGATCCCGAAGAACGCGTTCACGTTCGCACCGGAGCCCATCGTGAAGAAGTGATGCAGCCACACGAGGAACGACAACACCATGATCGCGCAGCTTGCATACACCATTGTCTTGTAGCCGAACAGCGGCTTCTTCGAGAACGTCGCGATGACTTCCGAGAAGATGCCGAACGCCGGCAGGATCAGGATGTAAACCTCGGGATGGCCCCACGCCCAGATCAGGTTCAGGTACAACATCGCGTTGCCGCCGGCTTCGTTCGTGAAGAAGTGCATGCCGAGGTAACGGTCGAGGCCGAGCAGCGCGAGCGTTGCGGTCAGGATCGGGAACGACGCCATGATCAGCACGTTCGTGCAGAGCGCCGTCCACGTGAACACCGGCATCTTCATCAGCGTCATGCCGGGCGCGCGCATCTTGATGATCGTCACGAAGAAGTTCACGCCGGTCAGCAGCGTGCCGACACCCGAGATCTGCAGCGCCCACAGGTAGTAATCGACCCCTACCCCCGGACTGAACTGCAGCTCCGACAGCGGCGGATACGCGAGCCAGCCCGTCTGCGCGAACTCGCCGATGACGAGCGACACGTTGATCAGGATCGCGCTGACTGCCGTCATCCAGAAGGACAGCGAGTTGATGAACGGAAACGCGACGTCGCGTGCGCCGATCTGAAGCGGCACGACGAGGTTCATCAGGCCGACCATGAACACCATCGCCATGAAGAAGATCATGATCACGCCGTGCGCGGTGAAGATCTGGTCATAGTGGTGCGGCGGCAGGTAGCCGGGCGCGTTGTACGCGAGCGCGAGCTGCATGCGCATCATGATTGCGTCGGCGAAGCCGCGCAGCAGCATGATCAGCGCGACGATGATGTACATCACGCCGAGTTTCTTGTGGTCGACCGTCGTCAGCCATTCCGTCCACAGCCACTTCCAGCGGCCGGTGATCGTCAGCGCGGCGAGGATGCCCAGCACGACCAGCCCCATGAAGGCACCTGCCCCCATGATGATGGGCTGATCGAACGGGATCGCCGATAGTGTGAGTTTGCCGAACATGCGTTACCCCTTCGTGCCGCAGGCGGCGTCCTTCAGGTCGAGGACGTGGCCATCGTTGTATTTCGCGATGATGTTGTGGAAGAGCCGCGGATCGACCGACGAGAAGTAGCGCACGGGCGCCTTCTCGCTCGGCTGCGCGACGGTGCCGTACACGGTCGCGTCGAGCCGGTCGGGCGAAGCCTTCACCTTCTGCACCCACGCGTCGAACTGCTCGCGCGGCTCGGCGAGCGTGCGGAATTTCATGTCGGAGAAACCGCGGCCGCTGAAGTTGGCGGAGGTGCCCGCGTAGTCGCCGGCTTCGTCGGCGATCAGGTGCAGGCGCGTCTGCATGCCGGCCATCGCGTACACCTGGCCGCCGAGTTGCGGAATGAAGAACGAGTTCATCACCGAATCCGACGTGATGCGGAAGTTCACCGGCGTGCCGACCGGAATCGCGAGCTGGTTCACCGACGCGATGCCGAGCTCCGGATAGATGAACAGCCACTTCCAGTCGAGCGCGACGACCTCGACGTCGATCGGCTTCACCGACGACTCGAGCGGCTTGTACGGATCGAGCTCGTGCGTGGTTTTCCACGTGAGCACGCCGAGAAACAGGATGATCAGCGTCGGCACCGTCCAGATCACGACCTCGATCGCGGTCGAGTGCGACCAGTTCGGCGCGTAGGCGGCGTTGCGGTTCGACGCGCGGTAGCGCCACGCGAACCACAGCGTGAGCAGGATCACCGGCACGACGACGACCAGCATCGCCCACGTCGACGTTGCGATCAGCGCCTTTTCAGCGGCGCCGACGCTTCCTTTCGGATTTAGTACATCTAAATTACAGCCTGACAGGCTCAGCGCCGCGCCGATCGATATCAGCGCCGTCCAGCCTCTTGAAGCTTTTCTTTTCATCACACAGCCCGAGGGTCATTGAATCCGTTGCGTATGCCCGATGCGCATTCGATCCACGAAAGTGGCCGAATCATACGTCGCGCGGGTGCGACGAAAAACCGGCGGATGCGGCAAATCATCATTGCAAAATCTGCTGTGAGACAGATTGTCGCGGGGCAATTTCACGCAGCCGGAGGGCGAGCGCGAGCCGGCGCGGACGCCGCCCGCGCCGGCCCGGATGGATCTGCGCACAACCCTCGCGTCGTCGTGCGACGCTAGCGTTGTGCGCGACGTCACGCGATCAGCCGTGCGTCGCCGCCACGTACGCCTGCGCGGGCGCGCCGTCGTCCCCGGCCGGCAGCTTCGAATGGCTGGCGTCGTCGATCAGCCGCGCGACGGTCGGGTCGATCGCGTCGGTGAACGGCTTCGGATCGACGCCGACCATCAGCACGACCAGCGCGAGCGATGCGAACATCACGATTTCGCGGCGGCTGAGGTCGGCGAGCTTCGCGATGCGCGCGCTCGCGACCTTGCCGAACACGACGCGCTTGACCATCCACAACGTGTACGACGCGCTGAGAATCAGCGTGAGCGCCGCGATTGCGCCGATCCAGAAGTTGACGCGAATCGCGCCCATGATGACCATGAACTCGCCGACGAAGCCCGACGTGCCCGGCAGGCCGATGTTGGCCATCGCGAACAGCAGCGCGAACGTCGCGAAGCGCGGCATCACGCCCGCCACGCCGCCGTACGCGGCGATCTCGCGCTGCTTCGTGCGATCGACGAGCACGCTCACGCAAAGCAGCATCGCGCCCGCAACGAAGCCGTACGACACGAGCTGAACAATCGCGCCTTCGACGCCGATCCGGTTGAACAGGAACAGCCCGAGCGTGACGATCCCCATGTGCGCGACCGTCGAATAGGCAAGCAGCTTGCCGAGATCGGTCTGCGCGAGCGCGATCAGGCTCGCGTAGACGATCGCGAACAACGACAGCGCGATCACGGCCGGCGCGAAGAAGTGGCTCGCGTCCGGCGTGATCGGCAGCGCGAAGCGCAGGAAGCCGTAGCCGCCGAGCTTGAGCATCGCGAGCATCAGCGCCGCGCCGGTCGGGCCGTCCGTGTAGACGTCGCGCAGCCACGTATGCACCGGCCACATCGGCACCTTGACCGCGAACGCGGCGAAGAAGCCGAGGAACACCAGCAACTGCGGCGCGAAGCCGAGCTGCAGCGTGCGCCATGCATTCATGTCGAACGTATGAGACTTCGCGTACAGGTACAGCATCGCCATCAAGAGCAGCAGCGAACCCGCGAACGAGATGAAGAAGAACTTCACCGCCGCGTAGACGCGCCGCTCCCTGCCCCACGTGCCGATCAGCAGGTACAGCGGAATCAGCGTCGCCTCGAAGAAGATGAAGAACAGCAGCGCGTCCTGTGCGACGAACACGCCGACCATCAGCCCCGACAGGATCAGGAACGACGCGTAGTACTGCGCGACGCGCACCGTCACCGACTCCCACGATGCGATCACGACGACGAGCGTCGTGAAGGCGGTCAGCACGACGAGCCACAGCGACGCGCCGTCGATCCCGACGCGCCAGCCGGCGTTGAAGGCCGCCAGCCAGTTGCGCGTCTCGGAAAACTGCATCGCGGCCGAGTGGGAATCGAAACCGGTGACGAGCGGCACGACGGCGGCCAGCCCAGCGAGTGCGCCGACGAGCGCGATCAGTCTCGTGCGATGCGGATGATGGTCGGAACCCGCGCGCAGCAGGCACGCACCGAACAGAATCGGAACCCAGATCGCCAGGCTCAGGAAGGGGAAATCATGCATGTCAACAGGCCTTGAGAAGGTCGCGCACTGCATTCGGAACAGGCGTGACGAAAGGAACGAAATCAAATCGACAGATAGATTTCGTGAATCGCCAATGTTGGCAAAATGTAAAGCGGAATCAGCGCGAAGGTTGACGCCACTCAAGCGCAATCGGGTTAACCAGCATAAGGCGATTGATTATTTTTTGCATCGCAGCAAAGCTCCCTTCCACGATGCCTGGATAGCCTACTGATTTTTATGAGTAATTTTTTGTATTGCGACGAGGCGTCGATCGCGTGAGTCGGTGCGAAGCCGCATTTTTGTCTGAAGACCGGCTCTTCGGAGTGCAAGCGGCGAATACGGGGAAGGATGAATGAGATCGATTCAATCCTTACATCGATGCTTTCGTTTTTATTCAGACGATCGACGATCGCCGCGCGCCGAACCAGCGGAGTCGCGGCGCATTCCGTCAGCGGTGATGGCTCAGCCTGTCCCACACGCGCATTGTCACCGCTCGATAGTGATTGTGTTGCGCGGGAAAATGGACGAAACGGCTGTCGCGCGTCGCATAGACCGGCGACGACGCGAGCGACGTCGCATCGACGATGTAGCGCGCGTCGATCATGCCTGCTTCCAGCAGTTCGACGTAGATCGCTTGCTGGTCGCCGCCGCTCGCGTAGACCGACGACCGATCGTCGAAGCTCTCGATGCGCGCGCATATGCGCTCGACGAGTTCGCGCATCGGCGCAACGTTGCGCACGCCGATCATGCACGAGTTGATCGCCCAGGCCGTGTGATCGGTGCCGATCACGAAATCGCGGCCGTCGATCACGCTGTCGACCGTCTGCCGCTGATCGATCGCGAGGATGTCCGCATCGACCCAGAACACGAACGCGTGATCCGGCAGATGTTCGCGAATCAGGTGCAGCTTCGCCCAGTTCGCATCGACGCCGGCTGGTACGAACGCGGGAGGTTCGCGATACGCGTGGTACGCATAGCCGTGTCGCGTGCAATAGCGAACGAAGTTCTCTTCGTGAACATCGCCGTAACCCGCGATGTGCGACGTGTGCAGGCTGACGAACGCGATATCCGCATACGGGTTCAGGTGCCGTGCCGGCGCGCGCGTTCGCTGCTGCGCGGCACGCCAATCGTCCATCGCGCGCGAATGGTCGCCCCGCTGAACGCGCGCCGCATCGTCGACGAGCGCGAGCACGTAGCGAAAGTCATAGTCGGGCGTCGGCGCCCATACGCCCTCGATCTGTTGCCATTCGGGCGCGTGGTGCGCCACGAGCGGATGCGCGCCGACGACATCGTCGATCGCGAGCCCGTCGCCCCACACCGTCTGGGCCGACGCGAAATAGCCGGTCGCGAGCGGCTGATCGAACGGCAGCGGCGGGAAGTGCTCGGCAAGCAGCGTCGCCTCGCATGCATGTTGCCGCTCGGGCAGGTGCATCGCCCACTTGCCCAGCTCGACCACCAGCTTGCGCAGGCATTCGCGCACGTCGGACACGTTACGAAAGATCATGCCGCTCGCGGCGGGCAACGGCGACTTCGACGTCTGCGTCGTGACGATTGCGTCATACCCGTCCGCGACATCCGGCAGCGCATGCTGGCCGAACACCACCGAGAACGGATCGAGCACGAGCAGCAACGCGCCCTGCTCCATCGCGACGAGCTGCGCGATGATCGCGTGGTACTTGTGCAGCACCTGCTGGCGCTCGCCGTATACATGCGTGCCGTCAACGATCGCGTGCCGGTAGCCGCGGCCCCGCGCGTAACGTTCGTGATTCTCGACGAGCCCGTCGACGGGTCGATGCGAAAGGATGGTCAGTACGGAATGCATGCGTGCCGGAACCCCGGATTGAGCCGCGCGAGGCGATACGCCTATTTAGCGCATGAGCGCCGCTCAAGTCGAGCATTGATTGGCTGTCCGGACGAAGCGTGACGCCGGGCGACGCGCGCGAAAACGCAGCGGAAAAAGAAAAAGCCCCGCAAGTCCGAGAACTTGCGGGGCTTTGTCACCGCTTTTGGCGGAGACGGAGGGATTCGAACCCTCGATCCAGGTTTTGGCCCAGATGCTCCCTTAGCAGGGGAGTGCCTTCGACCTCTCGGCCACGTCTCCCAAACTTTCGCTCGCACCAGGGAGGCAGTGCGACGAGAACGAGATAATATAGGGTTTCGAACCGTGCGTCAATTTCCGTGATGCATTTTCTTCAATGCATCACAAAAAATTCACGCTGCCTGGTCGAGTTCGAATGCCTTGTGCAGCGCGCGGACGGCCAGCTCCATGTATTTCTCGTCGATCAGCACCGAAATCTTGATTTCGGACGTCGAGATCATCTGGATGTTGATGCCCTCTTCCGACAGCGTGCGGAACATCTTGCTCGCGACGCCCACGTGCGAACGCATGCCGACGCCGACGACCGACACCTTCGACACCTTCGGGTCGCCCTGCACGCGCTCGGCGCTCACATGGCCCTGCACCTGGTTGGTGAGGATGTCCATTGCCTTCTGGTAGTCGCCGCGACCGACCGTGAACGTGAAATCCGTCTTCCCTTCGACGCTCTGGTTCTGGATGATCATGTCGACGTCGACGTTCGCGTCGGCGACCGGGCCGAGGATCTGATACGCGATGCCCGGCTTGTCGGGCACACCCATCACCGCAATGCGTGCTTCGTCGCGCTGGAACGCGATGCCGGAAATGACTGCCTTTTCCATGGTCTCGTCTTCTTCAAAAGTAATCAGGGTGCCCGAGCGCATTTCTTCGTCGAGCGCAATCAGCGGATCGGTCAGGCTCGACAACACACGCGTCTTCACCTGGTATTTGCCGGCGAATTCGACCGAGCGGATCTGCAGGACCTTCGAGCCGAGGCTGGCCATTTCCAGCATTTCCTCGAACGTCACGCGATCGAGGCGTCGCGCCTCTTCGACCACGCGCGGGTCGGTCGTGTAGACGCCGTCGACGTCCGTGTAGATCAGGCACTCTTCCGCGTCCAGCGCGGCCGCGACCGCCACTGCCGACGTGTCCGAGCCGCCGCGGCCCAGCGTCGTGATGTGGCCATCCGGATCGACGCCCTGGAAACCGGTGATGATCACGACCTTGCCGGCGTTCAGATCGGCTTTCACGCGCTCGTCGTCGATCGAGTGGATACGCGCCTTCGTGAACGCGCTGTCGGTCTTGATCGGCACTTGCCAGCCGGCATAGCTCACGGCCTCGACGCCGATTTCCTGCAGCGCGATCGACAGCAGGCCGACGCTGACCTGCTCGCCGGTCGACGCGATCATGTCGAGCTCACGCGGGCTCGGCTGGCTCGAAATCTCTTTTGCGAGACCGAGCAGACGGTTGGTTTCGCCGGACATCGCCGACGGCACGACCACCATCTGGTGCCCGGCCTGATGCCATTTTGCGACGCGTTTCGCGACGTTCTTGATGCGCTCGACCGAGCCCATCGAAGTGCCGCCGTATTTGTGTACGATGAGTGCCATTGTCGTTCTGAACTGAAGGAGAAGCCGCACGGGCGCGCTGGGCAGGCCGCGTTGCCGTTCGGTCACGCGGCTTGTGGCTGTGGACGGACGACGAGGGGAACGGCTGGGACGCAACACGCAAGCGTGACGGATTTTGCCCGGAAGGCCGATCAGGCCGCGCAAACCGGGTACGTCACGCGGAAAACCTGCACAAATCGCTCAAAAATCGAGCCGAGCAAACGACCGAGCGTACCCGATAGAGGCCCGCTTGACAAGCCGCTCGCCGGTTCGGCAAGCGTTCCGGCGCTGTTTACCAAATGGTGAAAACCGGCGCGCGATCGTGCGGCCGGAAGCGTGCCGCCGCTAGGCGATCAGCAGGTCGGGACGCCATTCGATCCGGCGCCACCCGCCGTCGCCGGACAGCCCGTCGCCGGAAAGCCCGTCGCCATGATTCACGCCGAGCCGCGGCACGTAGACGAGCCGGTCCCCCGCGTACAGCAGCGGCACGTCGCGCTGCCAGGCCGGCACGCCGCGCTCCTGGAACAGGTTCTTCAGTGTGCGGCCCGGACCACCGGGCGACGTACGCAGCCGCTCGCCGCCCGAGCGCGCGCGCGCGGCGAGCACCGCGCTTCGCAACAGGGCCTCCGGCACCGCGCCGTCGCTGCCGGCTTCGACGGGCGCGAACACGAACGTGCCGCGCCATGCCGGTACGTGCCAGACTTCCTGGCCGCCCCATGCAAGCGAGGATTCGGGATGTGGCGTTCCGGTGCCATCGTCGGCCGGCTCGGCGCTGTCGCCCGCCTCCCAGTACACGGTGTCGCGATAGAGCCGCAGACACTGCCCCGCGTGATCGACCCGCAGCGCATGCGCGTCGTGCGCGGCGCGCAGTTGCCGCATCATGTTCGCGAGCCGACCGGACGATGCGCTAGGCAGGCCCAGCCGACGCATCCAGAAACGCAGCAGGTTCGCGCCGCGCGTGTCGTCGAACGCCACCAGCGCATCGCGCGACAGCGCGCGGCCGTCGTCGCGGGCGGCGCCGGCGAAATCCAGTTCGGCGAGATCGTCGAGCAGCCGTTGCGCGGCGGCCGCATGCTGGGCCGCTCGGCCCAGCGCATCGCGAAAACCCGGGAAATGCACGGCGAGCGCCGGCAGCACGTCGAGACGCAGCGCATTGCGCGCGTAGCGCGTGTCGCCGTTCGATTCGTCTTCGATCCAAGTCAGCTCGCGCTGCGCCGCATAGCGCTCAAGTTGCGCGCGCAACAATCGCAGCAGCGGGCGCACGCGTTCGACGCTCGCGCCGTCAGGGCGATAACGCGGCGCCATCGCAGCCAGGCCCGCGATCCCCGCGCCGCGCAGCAACTGCAGCAGCACGGTCTCCGCCTGGTCGTCCGCATGCTGCGCGACCCAGAGCGCGGCCACGCCATGACGTTCGCACATCGCATCGAGCGCCGCATAGCGGCGCTCGCGTGCGGTCGCCTCGACGCCGAGGCCGCTGTCGCGCGGCACGTCGACACGCTCCGATTCGAACGCGACGCCGAGTCGCCCGGCCGCCTCCTGCGCATGCGCGACCCATGCATCGGCATTCGAGCTCAGGCCGTGATGCACGTGCAGCGCGACGCAGCGCGCGGGGCCCGCCTCGCGCATGGCCGCGTCGAGCAGCACGGTCGAGTCGAGCCCGCCGCTGTACGCGATCGCGATGCGCGCATCGGCCGGCAGATCGGCAAGCGCAACGCCGACCGCGTCGAGAACGGCGCGGTCGGCGGAGAATTCGGTCGAGGGGATCACGAGACAGACGCGCGCCGGACGGCGCGCGATTTGAACACGCCGGTCATGCGCCGGGCGTGGTTTCCTTGAACTTGCCGTAGGCCATCAGGCGCTCGAAGCGGCGCTCGCGCAGCGCATCGATGCTCATGCCCTGGAACTGACGCAGCGAATCGGCGAGCGCACGGCGCAGCAGCGCGGCCATGCCCTTCGGATCGCGGTGCGCGCCGCCGAGCGGCTCGTTGATGATCTTGTCGATCAGGCCGAGCGCCTTCAGGCGATGCGCGGTCAGGCCCAGCGCTTCGGCTGCCTCGGGCGCCTTCGCGGCGCTCTTCCACAGAATCGACGCACAACCTTCCGGCGAGATCACCGAGTAGGTCGAGAACTGCAGCATCATCACGGTGTCGGCCACGGCGATCGCGAGCGCGCCGCCCGAGCCGCCCTCGCCGATCACGGTCGTGATGATCGGCGTCTTCAGCTCGGCCATCACGTACAGGTTGCGGCCGATCGCCTCCGATTGGCCGCGCTCTTCCGCGCCGATGCCCGGGTACGCGCCCGGCGTGTCGACAAACGTGAAGATCGGCAGCCCGAACTTCTCGGCGAGACGCATCAGGCGTTCGGCCTTGCGATAGCCTTCCGGACGCGGCATCCCGAAGTTGCGCGCTGCGCGTTCCTTCGTGTCGCGCCCCTTCTGATGGCCGATCACCATGCACGGATGGCCGCCGAAGCGCGCGAGACCGCCGACGATCGAAAGATCGTCCGCGAATGCGCGGTCGCCATGCAGCTCGTGAAAATCGGTAAACAGTTCCGCAACGTAGTCGAGCGTGTACGGACGCTGCGGATGCCGCGCGATCTGCGAGACCTGCCACGGCGACAGGTTCGCGTAGAGGTCCTTCGTCAGTTGCTGGCTCTTCTTCGACAGCCGCTCGATTTCTTCCGAAATATCGACAGCCGAGTCGTCCTGCACGAATCGCAGCTCTTCGATCTTGGCCTCGAGTTCGGCGATCGGCTGTTCGAAATCCAGAAACGTGGTCTTCATGTGTTCGAATCCTTGGGTCTTGCGGCAGCGCGTATTCTACCCGCGCGGGCGACGTGCAAAACCGGCTCTCAACTATTGATGTTTAAAACCCGATAGCCATCAATCGGCGTCGGCGTCCGGCGTGTCGAGGCTGCGCCACATGTACCAGGTCGCGACGGTACGCCACGGCTCCCAGTTGGCGGCCACTTCGCGCGCCTCGCTGCGCGTGACGGGCTCCCCGCTGAAGTAATTGACGCTGATCGCACGGATCAGGCCGGGATCGTCCAGCGGCAGCACGTCCGGCCGCGACAGGTTGAAGATCAGGAACATCTCGGCCGTCCAGCGACTGATGCCGCGGATCTGCGTGAGTTCGGCGATCACATCCTCGTCGTCCATCGACGTCCATTTGTCGACGTGCAGCGCGCCGGACACGAAGTGTTGCGCGAGATCGAGAATATATTCCGTCTTGCGCTTCGACAGTCCGCACGCAATCAGCTTGTCCGCCCCGAGCCGGATGACCGGCTGCGGTGCGAGTTTCGGACACGCATCCTCGATGCGCGCCCACAGCGCCTGCGCGGACGGCACCGAAATCTGCTGGCCGACGACCGAGCGTGCGAGCGTGACGAACGGGTCGCCGCGCTTCACGAGATGTGCGGGGCCGAACTTCGGGATCAGCTTCTTCAGGATGCGGTCGCGCTTGACGAGATCGGCGCACGCCTTGTCCCAATATGCGGGGCGCACGGCGCCATCGGCGGCGTCGACTGTCGCGTCGGCTGCACGCGCCTTGCGGGCCGCGTCGGCGGCCGCCATCGCGACCTCCGGCTGCGTCGCGTCCGCGCCCTTCCCGCGCGCGGGCTTCGCATGACCGTTGAGCGCGCCGTTCGGCACGGCGCGCGTCGCGTCCGCCTTCGCCGCCGGCGCACGCTTGCCTGCCGGACGCGCGGCGAGCGGGGTCGCGCGCCTGACCGGCGCTTTTCTGGCCGTTGCCATCTTGCCTCCTACCCGACGGATCGGTCAGTGGAACGCACCGCGCTCATACGCGACGCCATTCGGTCGATCCGCCCGGTTTGTCTTCAAGAGCGATACCGGCGTCGAGCAGTTCCGCCCTAATCCGGTCCGCTTCGGCATAGTCCTTCGCTTGCTTCGCCGCGACACGCGCGGCGATCTTCGCTTCGATTTCGTCGGCCGCGAGCCCGCCTGCCTGCGCGGCACCGGCGCCCTGCTGCAGGAATGCGCGCGGTTCGCGGCCAAGCAGGCCCAGCAGGCCCGCCAGCTGTTTCAGTTGCCGCGCGAGCGCTGCATCGCGCGTGCGGTTGACTTCGCCCGCCAGCTCGAACAGCGTCGCCACCGCGACCGGCGTGTTGATGTCGTCGTTCATCGCGGCCGCGAAACGCCGCGCATGCGGCTCGTTCCAGTCGAGCGCGAGCGCGTCGGGCTCGACATCCTTCAGCGCCGTATACAGACGCGTGAGCGACGCGCGCGCATCGTCAAGATGCACGTCGCTGTAGTTGAGCGGCGACCGGTAGTGCGTGCGCACGATGAAAAAGCGCATGACCTCGGCGTCGTAGCGCTCGAGCACTTCGCGGATCGTGAAGAAGTTGCCGAGCGATTTCGACATCTTCTCGTTGTCGACCTGCACGAAGCCGTTGTGCATCCAGTAATTGACGAACGTCTGGCCGGTCGCGCCTTCGCTCTGCGCGATCTCGTTCTCGTGGTGCGGGAATTGCAGGTCCTGGCCACCGCCATGGATGTCGAAATGCTCGCCCAGCAGCGTGCAGCCCATCGCGGAGCACTCGATGTGCCAGCCCGGCCGGCCCATCCCGTACTTCGATGCCCACGACGCGCCTTCCGGATCGTCCGCCTTCGCGCGCTTCCACAGCACGAAATCGAGCGGGTCTTCCTTCGCATCGTTCGCGGCGACGCGCTCGCCCGCGCGCAGGTCGTCGAGCGACTTGCCCGACAGCTTCCCGTAGTTCGCGAACTTGCGCACCGAGTAATTGACGTCGCCGTCGGTTGCCTGGTACGCGTAGCCGTTCGTCTCCAGTTGCTCGATCATCCCGAGCATCTGCGGAATGAACTGTGTCGCGCGCGGCTCGATGTCCGGCCGCTGGATGCCGAGCGCCGCTTCATCCTCGTGCATCGCGCCGATGAACCGGTCGGTCAGCGACTTGATCGTCTCGCCGTTCTCGACCGCACGGCGGATGATCTTGTCGTCGATGTCGGTGATGTTGCGCACGTACGTGACCCGATAGCCGATCGCACGCAGCCAGCGCTGGACGAGGTCGAACACGACCAGCATGCGCGCGTGGCCCACGTGACAATAGTCGTAAACGGTGATCCCGCATACGTACATCCGCACTTCGCCTGACTGGCGCGGCACGAAAACTTGCTTGTCACGCGCGAGCGTGTTGTAGATGCGCAGTGATTCCATAGAGATGAACCGTGAGCCGAAGGAAACCGCCCTGGCGAAGCTCGCCCAGCATGCGAAACGGACGGACCACCTGCCGCGGCACGCCGCCGCGCGTCCTCGATATCACATGGGGCGGTCAGGCTGCAAGCACAGCGGTGACGGCCACGAGAGGCAAAGAAAGACTGTCTGCGGCTCGCCGGAACGCGCAGACGTTTTGTTAGAATGGCTCGGAGTATAACATTCCGATTTACGCCTATGAAACCTCATCGCGGCCGCGCGCCGAGCGCTGCGACCCTCGTTGCGACCGCCGTCATGGGCGTCGCTCTGACGCTTTTCGCGGCCCCCGCGGCATACGCGCAAAAGGCCCCGGCCACCGCCGACGGCACGCCCGAAATCGACGCGTCGATCGCCGGCAAGCAGTGGAAACAGGCGCTCGCGCAACTCGACGCGCGCATCGCGGCGAATCCGCACGACGTGCAGGCGCAGTTCAAGCGCGGCACCGTGCTCGCCCGCCTGAACCGCGACGACGACGCCATCCAGCAGTTCGTCGCGATCACGCAGGCCTACCCCGAACTGCCCGAACCGTACAACAACCTCGCTGCGCTCTACGCGAAGCACGGCCGCTACGACGAAGCGCGCAGCGCGCTCGTCACCGCGACGCAATCGAACCCGAGCTACTCGCTCGCGTACGAGAACCTCGGCGATCTTTATCTGCGTCTCGCGGCCGAGTCGTACAAGCGCGCGCAATCGCTCGGCCGCACGAGCGGCGCAACCGCGCAGCGCCTCGCCGACCTGCAGAAGATCGTGTCGCCGCCGAAGGCGGCTGCAAACGCACGCGCCGTCACGCCGGCCACGCGCGCGTACACCGATCGCGCCGCCGCTAACGTGAGCACCACCACGCTGCCGATGTCGCCGACGTTCCAGTTCAACGGTCCGTCCGGTGCGCTGACAGCGCCGTACGTCGCGCCGTCGCAGTAAGCGGCGCAACCTTCCTTCCCTCCCAATCTGAGGATCGCAATGAAACGTCTGTTGCTGGCGCTTGGCGGCGCCGCCCTTCTCGCGACCGCGCCCGCGTTCGCGCAATCGGCCACCGCGCACCCCGTCGTGCAGCTGAAGACCTCGCAAGGCGACATCCGCGTCGAGCTCTATCCGGAGAAGGCCCCGAAGACGGTCGCCAACTTCCTCGATTACGTGAAGGCCGGCCAGTACAACGGCACGATCTTCCATCGCGTGATCAAGGGCTTCATGATCCAGGGCGGCGGCTACAAGACCAACTTCGAGGAGAAGCCGACCCGCGCGCCGATCCCGCTGGAAAGCCGCAATGGTCTGAAGAACCTGACGGGCACGATCGCGATGGCGCGTACCAGCGATCCAAATTCGGCCACCGCGCAGTTCTTCATCAACACGGTGGACAACAGCGGCCTCGACTACCCGAACCCGGACGGCAACGGCTATGCGGTGTTCGGCAAGGTCGTGTCGGGCCTCGACGTCGTGAAGAAGATCGAAGGCGTGGCGACGACCTCGCGCGGCCCGATGCAGGACGTGCCGGCCCAGCCGGTCGTGATCGAATCGGCCAGCATCGTCTCGAAATAAGCACCTGCCGGCATGTCCGGCGACACACGCGGCCGCGTCGCACGACCGGCCGCGTGCCATTTAAACCGCCTTACCGAAGGAATTCATCATGGTTGAACTGCACACGAACCACGGCGTCATCAAGCTCGAGCTGGACGCCGCCAAGGCGCCGAAGACGGTCGAGAACTTCCTCAACTACGTGAAGAAGGGCCACTATGACGGCACGGTGTTCCACCGCGTGATCAACGGCTTCATGATTCAAGGCGGCGGCTTCGAGCCGGGCCTGAAGCAGAAGCCGACCGACGCGCCGATCGACAACGAAGCGAACAACGGCCTGAAGAACGACACGTACACGATCGCGATGGCGCGCACGAACGACCCGCACTCGGCGACCGCCCAGTTCTTCATCAACGTGAACGACAACGACTTCCTGAACCACTCGTCGCCGACGCCGCAGGGCTGGGGTTACGCCGTGTTCGGCAAGGTCGTCGAAGGCCAGGACGTGGTCGACAAGATCAAGGGTGTCAAGACGGGCAACGCGGGCTTCCACCAGGACGTCCCGACCGACGACGTCGTGATCGAAAAGGCCGTGGTGGTCTGACGCATAGTCCGTTACGGAGGCACTTCGATGTTGCAGGAGAGTCCGCCGCGAAGCGTCTCCGCGGGCGTGCCGGGCGAGCGCGAATACGCGCAAGCCGCACGCCCGTTCCTGTTTCTCTCCGATCTGCACTTGAGCGAGGCAATTCCGAAGACGGTCGCCGCGTTCGAGCATTTCGTGAAATATACGGCCGACAGCGCCGACTCGGTGTTCATCCTCGGCGACCTGTTCGAATACTGGATCGGCGACGACGTGCTCGACCACGATCCGTTCGCGGCGCGCATGGCCGCGCTGATGCATACGTTCTCGGAACGCGGGATCGCGCTCTACGTGATGCACGGCAATCGCGATTTCCTGCTCGGCCGGCGCTTCATGAAGGCGGCCGGTGCAATGCTGCTGCCCGACCCGGCGTTGATCACGTCGTTCGGCCAGCGCATCGTGCTCGCGCACGGCGACGCGCAATGCACGGCCGATCGCGGCTACCAGATGTTTCGGCGGTTCGCCCGCAACGGCATCGCGCAGGCGTTGTTTCTCGCGTGGCCGTTCCGCTGGCGCCGCACGCTCGCGCAACGGATGCGCTCGAACAGCGAAGCGGGCCGCATGCGCCCCGCCACGGCGATCTACGATGTCACGCGTGAAGGCGTCGCCGCGCTGTTCCGGAAGAGCCGTGCGAGCGTAATCATTCACGGCCACACGCATCGCCCCGCGCGCCACGTCGAACCGGGCGGGATTCGCTGGGTACTGCCCGACTGGGATCTCGACCATGGCGTGCCGCGCGGCGGCTATCTGCGCGTCGACGCCGAAGGCATCCACGCGATGCCGCTCGACTGACACGATCGGCGCTGCCGGCAGCCGCCGGCATGCGCCGCGTTACGACTGGCGCTCGAGCGCCTTGCCTTCCAGCACCGCCGACAGCCTGCGCAGGTCGAGACGCGCCGCGTCCGCGCCCTGCAGCGTTTCCAGATGCGTGCCGAGTTGCTCGAGCGCCGCGACGATCTCGTCCACGCGCCGGCTTTCCTTCGCCGCGTGGTCGATCAGGCCATGAATCGCGAGCGACATCGGGTCGTCCGCGTTCGGCGTGATCCCGTACGCGCAGAACGCGGCACGCTCGGGCTGCGGCTTCGATTGCGCCGGCATCACGATGCGCGCCGGGTTGCCCACCGCTGTGCCACCTGCCGGCACCGGCTTCACGACGACCGCGTTCGAACCGATCTTCGCGCCCGCCCCGACCGTGAAACCGCCGAGCACCTTCGCGCCCGCGCCGACGATCACGCCGGCCTCGAGCGTCGGATGGCGCTTCGCGCCGCGCGTGAGGGACGTGCCGCCGAGCGTTACGCCCTGATAGATCGTGCAGTCGTCGCCGACGATCGCGGTTTCGCCGATCACGACACCCATCC
The DNA here is from genome assembly GCF_001718315.1 of Burkholderia diffusa. NCBI lineage: Bacteria > Pseudomonadati > Pseudomonadota > Betaproteobacteria > Burkholderiales > Burkholderiaceae > Burkholderia > Burkholderia diffusa. The sequence goes on from NZ_CP013362.1 coordinate 2,155,030, forward strand.
CGTGATCGATGAACACGCGCCGCCCGATCGTCGCGCCCGGGTGAATCTCGATACCCGTCAGGAAACGCCCGGCCTGCGACGCGAAGCGTGCGAGCCAGTAGCGTTTCGCGCGCCAGCACGCGTGCGCGAAACGATGCAGCACGAGCGCGTGCAGCCCCGGATAACAGGTCAGCACTTCCCAGGCACTGCGAGCGGCGGGGTCCCGCTCGCGAATCGTCGCAACGTCTTCGCGCAGTCTAGTGAACATGATCTGGTCTGGGCTCGAGAAAAGGCCGGCGCGCCCCGCCGGCAATGGCCGGCCGTTATCGCACCGGGTAATTTGCTTATGAGTTCCGGCGATTGTAGGGCCACTGGCGCGCGGCCGCACGGCGCCGCGCGTTCACCCCGCCGGCGGCACGGGTATTCGTGCGCAACGTCCGTCGCGGCGGATCGGCGAGGGCATCCGGTGGACCGGCGCGAACCGGCCCACCGATATCGAGCTGCCGATGCAATGCGGCGTTCGCGGGCGGGAAAGCCGCCGCCCAGCGCGCAAGCTGCCGGCAGCCGGCGTGCCGAACCTGCTTACGCGTCGCCGTCGGGCGCGCCGGACTTCAGCAGGATGTGCTTCGCGATGCCGCGCAGGATGTTGACTTCCTCGCGCTCGAGACCGGTGCGTGCGAACAGGCGCCGCAGCCGCGGCATCAGCTTCTTCGGGTTGCGCGGATCGAGAAAATCGAGTGCGATCAGCGCGTTCTCGAGATGCACGTACATCCGCTCGATCTCGTCGCTCTGCGCGAGCATGCCGGTTTCGGCCTGCGCCTGCTGCGACGGCTCTCCCTGCTCCAGGAGTGCGACGCGCAGTTCATACGCGAGCACCTGCACGGCCTGCGCAAGGTTCAGCGAACTGTAGGCCGGATTCGCCGGGATGTGCGCGAGCGCGCTGCACTGTTCGACGTGCTCGTTCGCGAGGCCCGTGCGTTCGTTGCCGAACACGAGCGCGATGTCGCCGGTGCCGACCTGCGTGCGCGCCTGCTCGGCGGCCGCGCGCGGCGCGAGGCGCGGCGGCCCGTATTCGCGCGCGCGGGCAGTCAGCGCGATCGACCAGTGAACGCCGGACAGCGCGTCGCCGAGGGTGGGCACGACATGCGCGGACGCGAGGACGTCATCCGCGCCGCTCGCCATCGCGATCGCCTCGGGGTCGCTCTGCACGTGCGGCACGCGCGGCGCGACCAGCACGAGTCTGGAGAAACCCATTGTCTTCAGCGCGCGAGCGGCCGCCCCGACATTGCCGGGATGGCTCGGCTCGACGAGCACGAAACGGGTGGACGTGAAGCCGCCGGACGGCGGCGGGGACGAGGCCGCGCCCGATTCCAACGGCGCGGCGGGGTTCTGCGGGGTTTCCACTACATACGACTCGGTTCATCAGAATGGCAGTATGGTATCGCCATCGCCCCGGCAAACCCACTCGTCCGGACGGCCAGTGGGGTTTCCCCGCATTCCGGTCACCTGAAACTCTCGAAAATCGGGTAAAATCATGCGTTTACGTGTCGCATTCCGTGCGGCGCGGGTCGTACCCTGCTCTTTGTCAATTCGCGTCTCATTTCGCCCGGCACGTTTGCGCCGTTCCGGGCGGTGTGTTCCACTTCGTGGCGGCCCGTGCCGCCGGCTACAGGATCCAGGCTCATGCATCCCATGCTCAACATCGCTGTCAAGGCTGCGCGCCGCGCCGGACAGATCATCAACCGTGCGTCCCTCGACCTCGACCTGATCGAGATCCGCAAGAAGCAGCAGAACGACTTCGTCACCGAAGTGGACAAGGCCGCCGAAGAGGCGATCATCGAGACGCTGAAGACCGCCTACCCTGACCACGCGATCCTCGCGGAGGAATCGGGCGAATCCGAGAACGAATCCGAATTCAAGTGGATCATCGATCCGCTCGACGGCACGACCAACTTCATCCACGGCTTCCCGTACTACTGCGTGTCGATCGCGCTCGAGCACAAGGGCATCGTCACGCAGGCCGTCGTCTACGATCCGAACAAGAACGATCTGTTTACGGCCACCCGCGGCCGCGGCGCGTACCTGAACGACCGTCGCATCCGCGTCGGCCGCCGCGACCGCCTGGCGGACGCGCTGGTCGGCACCGGCTTCCCGTTCCGGGAGAAGGACGGCCTCGACGCATATGCACGCCTGTTCACCGAAATGACGCAGGCCTGCACGGGGCTGCGCCGTCCGGGCGCGGCCGCGCTCGATCTCGCGAACGTCGCGGCCGGCCGCCTCGACGCGTTCTTCGAGCAAGGCATCAACGTGTGGGACATGGCGGCGGGCAGCCTGCTGATCACCGAAGCCGGCGGCCTCGTGGGCAACTACACGGGCGACGCCGACTTCCTGCATCGTCACGAGATCGTCGCGGCGAACCCGAAGATCTACGCGCAGATGATCCCGATCCTGAACCGCTACAGCCGCATGCATCCGGCAGCGGAGTAAATCCGGGCCGCGCCCGCGCGGCGCGGCTGGCGCAGCACCTTGCCGCCAGCCCGTTGCCTCCACCCGTTTCAACACCGCCGCGACTTCGTGGCGACCGTATCCGAATACTCATGTTACGGCTCAGCGAACTCAAACTCCCGCTCGATCACCCCGAGAGTGCTCTCGAAGCCGCGATCCGTGCGCGCCTCGCGGAGCTCGGCGTGCCCGCAGACGGGCTTCTCCGTTACACGGTGTTCCGCCGTGCGCACGATGCGCGCAAGCGCGCCGACATCAAGCTCACGTATATCGTCGACGTTGAAGTCAAGGACGAAGCGGCCGTGCTTCCGCGACTCGCCGTCACGCCGCATTGCGGCGTGACGCCCGACATGACGTACCACTTCGTCACGAAGGCGCCCGAGCACGCCAACTTTCTGCGCCCGGTCGTCATCGGCATGGGTCCGTGCGGCCTCTTCGCCGGGCTGATCCTCGCGCAAATGGGCTTTCGGCCGATCATCCTCGAACGCGGCAAGGCCGTTCGCGAGCGCACCAAGGACACCTTCGGCCTGTGGCGCAAGAGCGTGCTCAATCCCGAGTCGAACGTGCAGTTCGGCGAGGGCGGCGCGGGGACGTTCTCCGATGGCAAGCTGTATAGCCAGATCAAGGATCCCCACCACTACGGCCGCAAGGTGCTCGACGAATTCGTCAAGGCCGGCGCGCCGGAAGACATCCTGTACCTGAGCCGGCCGCACATCGGCACGTTCCGCCTCGTCAGCATGGTGGAAAAGATGCGCGCGACCATCCACGAACTCGGCGGCGAAGTGCGGTTCGAAACGCGGGTCGAGGACATCGAAATCGACCAGGGCAAGGTGCGTTCGCTGAAGCTGTCGAACGGCGAAACGCTGCGCTGCGACCACGTCGTGCTGGCCGTGGGCCACAGCGCGCGCGACACGTTCCAGATGCTGCACGATCGCGGCGTGTATGTCGAAGCGAAGCCGTTCTCGCTGGGTTTTCGGATCGAACATCCGCAGGGAGTGATCGATCGCAGCCGCTTCGGCAAGTTCGCAGGCCACAAGCAACTCGGCGCGGCCGACTACAAGGTGGTTCACCACTGCAGCAACGGACGCGCGGTCTACAGCTTCTGCATGTGCCCCGGCGGCACGGTGGTCGCGGCGACTTCCGAGCCGGGCCGCGTGGTCACCAACGGGATGAGCCAGTATTCGCGCGCCGAGCGCAATGCGAATGCGGGGATCGTCGTCGGCATCACGCCGGAAGACTATCCCGGCGGTCCGCTGGCAGGCATCGCGTTCCAGCGCAAATGGGAGGAACGCGCGTTCGAACTGGGCGGCGGCGATTACAGCGCGCCTGGCCAGCTGGTCGGCGATTTCATCGCGGGCCGGCCGTCGACGTCGCTCGGCTCCGTGGTGCCCTCGTACAAGCCGGGCGTGCGCCCGACCGATCTCAGCACCGCGCTGCCCGACTACGTGATCGAAGCCATTCGTGAAGCGCTGCCGCAGATCGACAAGAAGATCGCCGGCTTCGCGATGCACGATGCGGTGCTCACCGGCGTGGAGACGCGCACGTCGTCACCGATCCGCATCCGGCGCAAGGACGATTACCAAAGCGTGAACGTCGAAGGGCTGTATCCGGCCGGCGAAGGCGCCGGGTATGCGGGCGGCATCTATTCGGCAGCGATCGACGGTATCGAAGTCGCGCAGGCGGTCGCGCTCGACCTGATGTCTCGGCACGCGTCCTGATATTGCCGGACAGGCCCGGCGCACGAACATCCGTGCGCCGGGTGAAGCCGGCATTTTCAATGTTTGCCCGGGGCGGACGTGAATCGTCGCATTGAGCCGACGATCTCCGATCGGAGAGCCGCTTCGCAAGAGCATTTGCACGGGTCACCGGCATGACACCGCGTTGATGGCGCGTGGACAACGTTTGACGATCGCTCGCGCGATCGGCGCCCGGCTTTCGCAGGCGGGTATCTCATTGTTGTCCGGCATGATCCGACAAGTCCTGGCGCACAACGCCACGCCAAGACCGGTGCCGAACCAATGGATCATCACTGCGCAGGCCGATCGCTGCGCGTGACCAGATTTCCCTTTAGCGCCGCGCTCATCGGCATGTCGAGATTCGCGCCGCGTGGCGGAATCGGTGATTCAAACCACTTTGCGTACAGGCGAGTGAATTCGCCACTTTTCATAAGTCGAGCGAGCGTGCCATCGACGAGCCGCTTGAACGCCGAATCGTCTTTGCGCACCATACATGCGTACGGCTCCACTTGCAGCGCGTCTCCGGTCACGACCCACGTACTCGGGTCGTCCGCGTTGGCCCTGAGCCCGTAAAGCAGAACATCATCGAGGGCGAGCGCCGCCGCTTTGTCGTCAGCGACAATTTTCAGCGCGTCGGCGTAGTCCTTTGTCAGCACGATTTCGGTATCGATGTGCTGCGTTTCGAGTTGGCGTCGCAGCGTTTTTTCATTCGTACTCCCGCCGACCGTCACGACGGCCTTGTGCGCGAGGTCGGCATAGTCGACAATGCGCGACGCCCGTTTTGCCATCAGCCGCGTACCGGCATAAAAGTAATTGATCGAGAACGCGACGTCCTTGCCTCGCGCCGACGTGTTTGTCGTCGACCCGCACTCCAGATCGTAGGTGCCGTTGACAAGCAGCGGAATTCGATTTTGACCGGTAACCGGCACGTAGGCGACCTTCAGATCCGGTCTGCGAAGTGCGTTGCGAACGTCGTCTACGATTGCTTCCGTTATGTCCATTGAAAAGCCGACGGCTTTATGCGGCGTCAGCAGATAGCTGAACGGCACGGCGGCTTCCCTGTACGAAACTACGATTTGATTCGACCGGGAGATTTTGTCTAACGTCTGCGCATTGGCAGCCATCGACGCGGCATACGCTGCGAATAATGCGGCGAGCATGACAACGGATGAGGATCTCATGATGCCTCTTTCACGACGTTTACGCTGCAGAAGCTCGATTTGCCGAGCCGTCTCCGTCGGTAGCGGACCGCACGTCGTATCGTTTGCCATGCGCCCATCAATTCCGACGTGAATTTACTTTAAGCGGAGCCGATCACTCCAGCTTGATTCAGGTCAACGGCGCAGCCGTCTCGGAACGAGTGTGGGGGCCGCGTTTCAGCTCCACGCAGCAAACCGTGTTGAGATGCGGCACCGACATGCCGCCCGCCTCGGCCGATCCCCAAGCGTCATGTCGGCAAGACAAGCACCGCCGCTGCCCCCTGAGACCACCCGACGCCCAGGCCGCTGGAGCCTGAAGTGCCGCGCGATACAGAGTCGTATCGCGCGATCTACTGGCCTATCGGCCAACTTCGACCGGAATCGTCGAAGCCACTGGTAAACTCGGGCAACCCAAGCAACAACTTCAAGCCGGATCTATGACCACGCTGTCGCCCGAGGCCTTTGCAGGCCACACTCCAATGATGCAGCAGTACCTGCGCATCAAGGCCGATCACCCCGACACGCTCGTCTTCTACCGGATGGGCGACTTCTACGAGCTGTTCTTCGAGGATGCGGAGAAAGCGGCGCGCCTGCTCGACCTGACCCTCACTCAACGCGGCGCATCGGCCGGCACGCCGATCAAGATGGCAGGCGTCCCGCACCACGCGGTCGAACAGTATCTGGCGAAACTCGTGAAGATGGGTGAATCGGTCGCGATCTGCGAGCAGATCGGCGACCCCGCTACGTCGAAGGGCCCCGTCGAGCGCAAGGTCGTGCGCGTCGTCACGCCCGGCACGCTGACCGATGCGGCGCTGCTGTCCGACAAGAACGACGTCTACCTGCTCGCGATGTACACGGGCCACAACAAGCGCGGCGTCGCGGTCAATATCGGCCTCGCATGGCTGAACCTCGCAAGCGGCGCGCTACGGCTCGCCGAAATCGAACCCGACCAGCTAGGCGCCGCGCTCGAACGCATTCGGCCGGCCGAGATCCTCACGGCGGACGGCGCAACCGACGCCGTGCCCGCTGGCGCCGGTGCGATCAAGCGCGTGCCGGCATGGCATTTCGATATTGCGTCGGGCACCCAGCGTCTGTGCGACCAGCTCGACGTCGCGGGCCTCGACGGCTTCGGCGCGCATTCGCTGACGAGCGCATGCGGGGCTGCCGGCGCACTTCTGCTGTACGCGGCCGCCACCCAGGGGCAGCAGTTGCGTCACGTGCGCAGCCTGAAGGTCGAGAACGAAACCGAATACATCGGGCTCGATCCGGCGACGCGCCGCAACCTCGAACTGACCGAAACGCTGCGCGGCACCGAATCGCCGACGCTGTACTCCCTGCTCGACACCTGCTGCACGACGATGGGCAGCCGCCTGCTGCGTCATTGGCTGCATCACCCGCCGCGCGCGTCCGTCGCCGCACAGTCGCGCCAGCAGGCGATCGGCGCACTGCTCGAGGCGCCCGCGAACGCGAGCCTCGACGCACTGCGCAGCGCGCTGCGTCAGATCGCCGACGTCGAACGAATCACCGGACGTCTCGCGCTGCTGTCCGCGCGACCGCGCGACCTGTCGAGCCTGCGCGACACGTTCGCCGCGCTGCCCGCGCTGCGCGAACGCATCAGCGCGATCGTCGCGAACGCGGATGCGCTCACCCGCGTCGACGCGGCGCTCGCGCCGCCCGCCGAGTGTCTCGACCTGCTGACGAGCGCGATCGCCCCCGAACCTGCCGCGATGGTGCGCGACGGCGGCGTGATTGCGCGCGGCTACGATGCCGAACTCGACGAACTGCGCGACATCTCCGAGAACTGCGGGCAATTTCTGATCGATCTCGAGGCGCGCGAGCGTGCCCGCACCGGCATCGCGAACCTGCGTGTCGAATACAACAAGGTGCACGGCTTCTACATCGAGGTCACACGCGGCCAGACCGACAAGGTACCCGACGACTATCGCCGTCGCCAGACGCTGAAGAATGCCGAGCGCTACATCACGCCCGAACTGAAGACCTTCGAGGACAAGGCGCTGTCCGCACAGGAACGCGCGCTGGCCCGCGAGCGCGCGCTGTACGACGGCGTGCTGCAGGCACTGCTGCCGTTCATTCCGGAGTGTCAGCGAGTCGCGTCGGCGCTCGCGGAGCTCGACGTGCTCGCCGCGTTCGCCGAGCGCGCCCGCACGCTCGACTGGGTCGCGCCTGCCTTCACCGACGAGATCGGCATCGAGATCGAACAGGGACGCCACCCTGTCGTCGAAGCGCAGGTCGAGCAGTTCATCGCGAACGACTGCCGGTTCGGCGCGGAGCGCAAACTGCTGCTGATCACCGGTCCGAACATGGGCGGTAAGTCGACCTTCATGCGACAGACAGCACTGATCGCGCTGATGGCGTACGTCGGCAGCTACGTGCCGGCGAAGTCGGCCTGCTTCGGCCCGATCGACCGGATCTTCACGCGGATCGGCGCGGCAGATGACCTCGCCGGCGGCCGATCGACCTTCATGGTCGAGATGACCGAAGCGGCTGCGATCCTGAACGACGCGACACCGCAGAGCCTCGTGCTGATGGACGAAATCGGTCGCGGCACGTCGACGTTCGACGGCCTCGCGCTCGCATGGGCCATCGCGCGTCATCTGCTGGCGCAGAACGGCTGCTACACGCTGTTCGCGACGCATTACTTCGAGCTGACGCAACTGCCCGCCGAATTCCCGCAAGCGGCCAACGTCCATCTGTCGGCCGTCGAGCACGGCCACGGCATCGTGTTCCTGCACGCAGTCAACGACGGCCCGGCGAACCAGAGCTACGGATTGCAGGTTGCGCAGCTCGCGGGCGTGCCCGCGCCGGTGATCCGCGCCGCGCGCAAGCATCTCGCGTATCTCGAACAGCAGTCTGCCACGCAGCATACGCCGCAGCTCGATCTGTTCAGCGCGCCGTCCGCCGCGATCGACGAACTCGAATGCGCGGACGCGCCGGCGCCGTCCGACATCCCGCATCCCGCACTTGAAAGGCTGCGCGACATCGATCCCGACGACCTCAAGCCGCGCGACGCGCTCGACCTGCTGTACGAACTGCGCACACTCGTTCGCTCGCACGATGCCGACGGGCACGCATAAACGCCGCCTGTCGGGCTGGCCGGCTCGTGCCGCAACCTCGCTGGCCGCGGTGGTGTTCGCGTTGGCGCAAGCCGGCGCGCTGGCCGCGCCGCCCAAACGTGCTGCCGCCCCGTACTCGTTCGCGGTCGTGTCAGGCGTCATCGACGCGCCGGCCGACGAGCCGGCCGCGCAGCGGCTGTTCGAATCGATCGCGCGCGAGCGCAATCTGGCCTTCGTCGTCTACGCAGGCGACATCAAGGGCGCGAAGGAAGCATGCCGCGACTCGCTGTATACGCAACGCGGCGCGATCCTGGACGCGTCGCGCGTGCCGCTCGTGTTCATTCCCGGCCACGACGATTGGGTAACGTGCAATACGGCGGCCGGCGGCAGCTACGACCCGGTCGAACGCCTGGACTTCCTGCGTCAGACGCTGCTGGCCGACGCGGCGCTGCCCGATTCCGGCGCGCTGCAGATCACGCGCGAAAGCGAAGTCGCCCGGTTCCGGCCCTATCGCGAAAACGCGCGTTGGTTGCATGACGACGTCGTCTACGTCGCACTGAACGCACCGGCGCCGAACAATCACTATCTGACGGCCGGCGGCCGCAACGGTGAATTCGAGGACCGCATCATCGCGAACGGTTTCTGGATCGACCACGCGGCCGAGTATGCGAAGCGACGCGAAGCGCGCGCATTGGTCGTGATTTTCGAAGGCGATCCGCAATTCGACCGCTATGAACGCGCCGAACGCTTTGCGTGGTTGCGTTTCAACCGGCCGCGCGTGCGCGACGGCTTCCGTGAACTGAAACGAACGCTGGTGAAGGCGGCGGCGACCTTCCGCGGCCCGATCCTGGTGATGCACGCGAGCAGCGAGCCGCTTGCGAACGGCTTCCTGATCGATCGCCCGCTGCATGCGGACGACGGCGTGCTGGTGGGAAATGTGACGCGTGTCGCGATCGGACCGCGTCATCCTGCGAATCAGTGGGTGAAGGTCAGCGTGTCACCGGCACGGCAGACGATCTTCAACGTGAGCGTGCAGGACGTCCCGAAGAATCTGCCGATCCCGCCCGCGCTGCCGGTCGTGCCGCGCGATGAGGTCCCGCTGCCGCAGATGCCGGAGATCCCGGCCTTGCCGGCACTGCCCGACTCGTCGTCGGTCGCGCCGCCGTTACAAGGCGACGGCACGACACCGGGCGGCGCTTCGTGGCCCGCGCCGCCCCCTGCTTCAGGGCCGGCGCCCGGCCTGCCCGCCAGCTCAGTGCAGGGTACGCCCTGACGGTGCGTCGCCGTCCTCGTCCTCGTCCTCGTCTTCGTCCTCATCGACGATTTCGAGGCCTTCCGCGCCATGCGCGTGCTCATGCTCGATCTCGTCCTCGGTCGCTTCGCGAACGTCCTTGACCGTCAGCGCGAAACGCAGTGCCATGCCCGCGAGCGGGTGGTTGCCGTCGAGCACGACCTTGTCCTCTGCGATGTCGGTGACCGTGTAGATCAGCGAATCCACTTCCTCATCGCCGTCTTCCGGCGTGCCTTCGAACTGCATGCCCACTTCGATCGGCTCGGGAAAACGATCGCGCGGCTCGATCTTCACGAGTTCGGGATCGTAGTCGCCGAACGCGTCCTGCGGCTCGAGCTGAATCTGCGCCTGGTAACCGGGCTCCTGGCCGTCGAGCTGTTCCTCGATCTTGGGGAACGTGCCATCATAGCCGCCGTGCAGATAAACCATCGGCTCGTCGCTTTCCTCAATCAGATTGCCTTGCGCATCCGACAGCTTGTAAGCGACCGACACGACGGTGTTTTTTGCGATTTTCATCCAATTCTCCCAAATACAAGTCTCATTATACGATGCGCAACCGGTCTCAAGCCGAACCGCGGGATGCCGCTGCCGCCCCGCTCGGCGCGCCGCCCTCCGATCTTCCCACGCCGCTGCTCGGCGGTCTCTCGCCAGCGCAATTCATGCGCCGCTACTGGCAGAAGAAGCCCCTGCTGATCCGCCAGGCGATCCCCGATGTGAAGCCGCCGGTCTCGCGCGACGCACTGTTCGAGCTGGCAGCGGACTATGACGCCGAATCGCGACTGATCACCCATTTTCGTAACAAGTGGCAACTGGCCCACGGTCCGTTCGAGCCGGGCGCGCTGCCTGCCGTTTCGCGCAAGTCCTGGTCCTTGCTCGTGCAGGGGCTCGACCTGCACGTCGACGCGGCACGCGCGCTACTCGACCGCTTCCGCTTCATCCCGGACGCACGCCTCGACGATCTGATGATTTCGTACGCGACTGACGGCGGCGGCGTCGGCCCGCACTTCGACTCGTACGACGTATTCCTGCTGCAGGTCGAAGGCCGGCGCCGCTGGCGCATCGGTGCGCAGAAGGACCTGTCGCTGCAGCCGGACGTCCCGCTGAAGATCCTCGAGCATTTCGAGCCGAGCGACGAGTGGGTGCTGGAGCCGGGCGACATGCTGTACCTGCCGCCGCACATCGCTCACGACGGTGTGGCCGAAGGCGAGTGCATGACCTGCTCGATCGGCTTTCGGGCGCCGTCCGCCGGGGAGCTGGGCGCGCAATTCCTGTATTACCTCGCGGAACGCGGCGGCCTGCGCAACGAGCGCGGCGACGCGCTTTACCGCGACCCGAAGCAGCCGGCGGTCGACACCCCTGCGCAACTGCCGCCGGCGATGGTCGATCGCGTCGCCGAGATCGTCGATGCGATCCGCTGGCGCAAGCGCGACGTCGCCGAATTCCTCGGTTGCTACCTGAGCGAGCCCAAATCAAACGTCGTATTCGAGCCGCCTGCGCGTCCGCTATCCGAGGCCGCGTTCGTCGCGCAGGCGTCGCGCCGAGGCGTATATCTCGACAGACGGACCGCATTGATGTATAACGCGCGCTCGTACTTCGTTAATGGCGAGGAAGAACCACTCGAGCAGGCCGGCGAATGGCTGCCCGAACTGGCCAATCTGCGCCACATGGAGGCGAAACGGTTTGTAACACTATCCCGGGTTCCCTCAATGACAGCCTTGCTGCACGAATGGTATTGTGCGGGCTGGATACGGGTCGGAAACCGGATTTAGTGAGCCGCCCCGTATGCCCGTGCAGATCAAATTCTGTATGGGAAAGACAACGTATTGACCCCGCATTTGTCGACGGTCGATAGGAAAGTGCATATAATTTCCGCCCAAGCCGTAGGGAAGATTCACGCTCTAGAAGTGCGTCTCCACCAGCGGCCCAGGTCGGTGTTGGAGCACATTACCGGTATTGTTTCGCGCTGTTGCTTACCTTTAACCATAAAAGGACGTGATCATGAAGAAATCCCTCCTCGTAGCTTCCCTGTTGGCTGCTGTTGCACTGGCTGCTTGCAACAAGAGCGCTGATCAAGCTGCTTCGTCGGCTGCTAGCGACGCATCGGCTGCTGCTTCGTCGGCTGCTTCGGCAGTTGCTGGTGCTGCGAGCGACGCTTCGGCTGCTGCTTCGTCGGCGACGGCTGCTGCGAGCGACGCAGCTGCTGCTGTGGCGTCGGCTGCTTCGGCAGCGACGGCTGCTCCGGCTTCGGGCGCAAGCCAGTAAGCCTCAGCATCAGCTGAAAAAAAACCGGCCCTTCGGGCCGGTTTTTTTACGTCTGTCGGTTCCGTGGATCGACTCCGGCAGGCGGCCGGCACGGGCGCCGCCCCGCCCCCCCCTTCCTGCGTGCGCTCAACCGAGCGTCAGCCAGTCGAAACCCGCGTCCTGCGTGGCCACGACCACTTCCTCCCCGTCCGTTCCCAGCACACCGGCCAACGCCTGGCGGGCCAGCTCGGGCCGATTGTTCTGCTGGCTCAGGTGCGCCGCGACGAGGTGCTGGAGGCGGCTGCGCTCGAGCGAGGCGAGAATGCCCGCGGCGGCATCGTTGCTCAGATGGCCGTGATTGCCACCGATCCGTGCCTTCAGCGACTGCGGATAGCGGCTTCCTGCGAGCATCGCGGTATCGTGGTTGGATTCAAGCACCAGCGCGTCACAACCGCTCAGAACGGCCGTGATATGCGGCGTGGCCATCCCGACGTCGGTCAGCACGCCGAGCCGGCGGCAACCGTCCATGAAGACGAACTGGAGAGGTTCCCGTGCGTCATGGGGCACGGTATAGGGAATTACGGCCAGATCTCGGATCGCGGCCGTCTCGTCGCCCCACAACACGTGCAGGTCGACATCGGCTTCGTCCGCGCCCACCGCGCGCGCCGTGCCCCAGCTCATGTAGAGCGGCAGCGACCCGCGCCGTGCGAGCGTCAGCGCGCTGCCGACGTGGTCGCTGTGTTCGTGGGTGATGAGAATGGCATCGAGATCGTCGATGCCGAGATTCAGGCGACCGAGGCGGCGCTCGACCTCCTTCGCGGAAAAACCGCAGTCGAGCAACACGCGGGTGGTCGTCGTGCCGCTCGAGACCTCGACGACCAGCGCGTTGCCTTCGCTGCCGCTACCGAGGCTGGCGAAGCGCACGCGATCAGTTCAGCTGGGCGTGCAGCAGCGAGATGATCCGCTGCGCGTCCGACGAGTTGTCGACCTTGCCATTCGCGTCGACTACCGCGACCTGCGTGCCGCCACTGCCCTGCGCGCGCACGTTGACCAGGTATTCCTTGCCCGGCTTGGCCGCCGACGGGCCGCCGTAGAACAGCTTGCCGAACAACCCGTCGCGCTTGAGCTCTTCCATCGTGTTCGCGTAGCGGACCGTGTACACGCCCTTCTCGCGATCGCGATTGTCGACCGCGAAGTTGGTGCGGTCGAGCGCGAGACCGACGCGCAGCCACGCACGGTCGAACGATTCCGCCAGTTGCAGCGTCGCGGCGCCGCCGCTCGTATCGCTGACCTGCGCCGGCGCCGTCGCGGGACGCGCATCGGTCAGCAGTTGCTTCGCCTGCGCATCGCTCAGGCCGAACTTCTGCATGAGCTTCGACAGGAACACGGCCTCGAGCACCGGGTTGCGCGGACGCTCTTCCCAGCGCGACGACGTGCCGCCCTGCGGGCCGACCATCATTTCCTCCATCGCGCTGTGCGTGATCGAGATGTCGGTGTTGCCGTCCGGCGTACGGTTCACGAGCGTGCGGAAACGGTCGCGCGTGCCCGACGAGTACGCGAAGTCGATGACCTTGCCGATCGTGCGGCGGAACCAGTCATCGGGAATGTTTGCGCGGTTCTCGGCCCAGTCCGTGGCCATGATGCCGGTCGACGGTGCGTCGGTCTTCAGCGAGAAGCCGTTCTCCTGCCAGAATTCCTTCAGGATCGGCCACAGCTGCTCGGGCGTGCGTCCGTCCACGACGAGCCAGCGGCGGTCGCCGTCGCGCTCGATATGCATGCCGAGCGGATCCTGCGCGCTCGGAACACCGTCGGTTGCGTTACCGGCGGCAGTCGCCGCCCGCGGCGGCAGCGTGCCGAGACCGGCGTTGCTCGGCGGCGCGACGAACTGCTGGGTCGTCGGCACCGGCTTCAGGTCGCTCGGCACCGCGAGCGGCGGCGCCGAACCCGTGTTCTTGTAGTTGACCCGGTCAGGAGCCAGATAATCGTTCAGCGTATCGCAGCCGGCGAGCGCGCCCAGCGCCAGCGCCACCACCGAAACCTGGATGGCGCGAGAGGAAAAGGCGAAACGTTTCATGAAATCCTTCGTCTTGCTAGAACGCTCGTCAGGAGCGGCGCCGGACGGAGCCGGCCGGTGCGGGTTGATGAGGAGTCGAGCCGGCGGCCGCAGGACGCGGCCGCCCGAGCATCAGAGGACGCCGGCCTCGACGAGGGCCGAACGCACGACATCGTGACAGCGCTCGTCGAGCGGCGTGAGCGGCAGGCGGATGCCGCCCTGCATCTTGCCCATTGCCTGCAGCGCCCACTTCACAGGAATCGGGTTCGCCTCGACGAACAGGTTCTTGTGCAGCGACAGCAGCTTCATGTGCAGTTCGCGCGCCGTTGCGACGTCGCCGGCCAGTGCCGCGCGGCACAGGTCGCTCATCGCGCGCGGCGCGACGTTCGCCGTCACCGAGATGTTGCCATGGCCGCCGAGCAGCATCAGCGCGATAGCGGTCGGATCGTCGCCGCTGTAGATCGCGAAATGCTTCGGCGCGGCCTTGATCAGGTGCGCGGCGCGGTCGATGTTGCCGGTTGCGTCCTTCACGCCGATGATGCCCGGCACCTGCGCGAGGCGCAGCGTCGTCTCGTGCGCCATGTCCGCGACCGTCCGGCCGGGCACGTTGTACAGGATCACCGGCAGGTCGACCGCCTCGGCGATCGTCTTGAAGTGCCGGTACATCCCTTCCTGCGTGGGCTTGTTGTAGTACGGCACGACCTGCAGCGTCGCGTCGGCGCCAACGGCCTTTGCGTGCTTCGTCAGTTCGATCGCCTCGGCGGTCGAATTGCCGCCCGCTCCCGCGATGATCGGGATGCGCTTCGCCGCATGCTCGACCGCCGTACGGATCATCAGGATGTGCTCTTCGACGTTGAGCGTTGCCGACTCGCCGCTCGTGCCGACCACGACGAGTGCGTCGGTGCCTTCCGCGATGTGCCAGTCGATCAGTTTGCGAAACGCCGGCAGGTCGAGACTGCCGTCTTCGAGCATCGGGGTGACGATCGCGGGGATGCTGCCGCGGATTTGAATGCCGTCTTGGGTGCCGTTAGCCATGAAACGCGATTGATTGATGTACCGGTAAACGTTGAGATTGTAGCGGATTAGCCGGGCAGTTCGTAACGTGGAATTCCCGCCCCCGCCGTCGGGGTCGCGCCCTCGCGTACCGCGCAGATGCGCTGCACGAACGCTTCGCGCGGCGCGGCGACGAATCCGTCCTCGTATGCGACCACCCGGAGGGGGCCGCGCACCGCGTCCAGCAGTTCGCCCGGGGCGAGCAGGAACGCGGGGTTGGACGGCTTGCCGACCGTTTCGTTTCCTTGCGCGAAGGTTTCGTAGATCAGCACGCCGCCCGGCGCCACCGCGTCGAGCAGTTGGGGCCAGAGCGGGCGATGCAGATAATGGGTGACGATCACCGCCGCGAACGACGCATCGGCCGGCAGCGGCCAAGGCGCGCCCTCGAGATCGGCGTCGCGCACATCGACGCCGGGAATCGCGCGCAATGCGGCCAGCGCGGCCGAATCGCGATCGAGCGCGACGACCGGATGCCCGCGCGACGCAAACCAGCGTGCATGGCGGCCGCCGCCCGCGGCGACGTCGAGCACCGTGCCGCCCGCCGGGACGAGCCGCGACCAGCGGGCGACCCAGCGCGACGGTTCGGTCTGGACGACGTGACCGCCCGCGGCAGCAATGACAGGTTCGCGCATGCGGTCAGGTCAGGTGTACGACAGGCCCATCGCCTCGCGCACGTCGCGCATCGTTTCGACCGCGTGCTTGCGCGCCTTGTCGCAACCGTCCGCGACAATCGCGCGCAGCAGCGACGGATCGTCCATGTATTTCTGTGCACGCTCGAGCATCGGCTGCTGCTCGCGCAGGATCCCTTCGACGACCGGCTGCTTGCAGTCGAGACAGCCGATGCCCGCCGAGCGGCAACCGCTCTGCACCCACTGGTGCGTCGTTTCGTCCGTATAGACCTGATGCAGCTGCCACACCGGGCACTTGTCGGGATCACCCGGATCGGTGCGGCGCACGCGCGCCGGGTCGGTCGGCATCGTGCGGACTTTCTTCGTGATCGTCTCCGCGTCCTCGCGCAGGCCGATCGTGTTGCCGTACGACTTCGACATCTTCTGGCCGTCGAGGCCCGGCATCCGGGACGCTTCGGTCAACAGCGCCTGCGGCTCGACCAGGATGATCTTGCGCGCGCCTTCGAGATAGCCGAACAGGCGCTCGCGGTCGCTCATCGACAGGCTCTGCGATTCCTGCAGCATCGCACGCGCCTGCTCGAGCGCCTCGTCGTCGCCTTCCTGCTGGTACGCATTGCGCAGCTCGTGATAAAGCTTCGCGCGCTTGCCGCCGAGTTTCTTCGCGGCTTCGAGCGCCTTCTCCTCGAAACCCGGCTCGCGGCCGTACAGATAGTTGAAGCGGCGAGCGATCTCGCGCGTCATCTCGACGTGCGGCACCTGGTCCTCGCCGACCGGCACGAGCGAGCCGCGATACAGCAGGATGTCAGCCGCCATCAGCACCGGGTAGCCGAGGAAGCCGTAGGTCGACAGGTCCTTGTCCTTCAGCTTCTCCATCTGCTCCTTGTAGGTCGGCACACGTTCGAGCCAGCCGAGCGGCGTGCTCATGCCGAGCAGCAGCGCGAGTTCCGCATGCTCGGGCACCTTGCTCTGGATGAACAGCGTCGCCTGCGCGGGATCGATGCCGGACGCGAGCCAGTCGATCAGCACGTCCCACACGTTCTTCTCGATGACCTCGGGCGTTTCATAGTGCGTCGTCAGCGCGTGCCAGTCGACCACGCAGAAGAAACACGGATACTCGGACTGCAGTTTCACCCAGTTTTTCAGCACACCGTGGTAGTGGCCGAGGTGCAGCGACCCGGTGGGCCGCATGCCGGAGAAAATACGATCTGGGAACATGATTGTCGTTAGAAAAGCGAGGCGAAGGGAGACAGGATGGCGCTCAGCACGCCGGCCGCGACGTTCACGAGCGGACGCAGCCAGAAGTTCGTCAGCACGCCCGTCATGACCAGCACGAGGACGATGATGAAACCGTACGGCTCGATGCGCGACAGCGCGATCGATTGCTTCGGCGGCAGCAGCGCGGCCAGGATGCGACCGCCGTCGAGCGGCGGCAGCGGAAACAGGTTCAGCACGCCGAGCACCAGGTTCGCGCTGACGCCTGCGTAGGCCATCCGCGTGAAGAACGGCTCGTCGATGCCGGCAGCGGGCAGCACGATGGTCAGCACGCCCCAGATCAGTGCCTGCACGAAGTTGCAGGCCGGGCCCGCCAGCGACACCCAAAGTGTGCCCCAGCGCGGATCGCGCAGATTGCCGAACGATACCGGCACCGGCTTCGCATAGCCGAACAGGAACGCGCCGCCCGTCAGGAAATACATTGCGAGCGGGATCGCGATCGTGCCGAGCGGATCGATGTGACGCATCGGGTTGAACGACACGCGCCCCATCATGTAGGCGGTGTTGTCGCCGAGCAGGCGCGCGGCATAGCCGTGCGCGGCCTCGTGCAGCGTGATCGCGAAGATCACGGGCAGCGCGTAGACGGCGATGGTCTGTATCAGGGAAGCGTCCATATCGCGTTATTGTAACAAGCGCACTCGCGCAAAAATGAATGGCGCTTACGCGGCAGAAAGCCCGAACGGTTCGAGCGCACCGCGCCCCGCCCGCAGGAGCTGCGGCTCGTCGCCCGTCAGGTCGATCACCGTCGACGGCTCGCGCGGACACGCGCCACCGTCGATCACGAGATCGACCTGCTTCTCGAGCCGTGCGCGGATGTCCTCGGGATCGTTGAGCGGCTCGTCGTCCGGCGGCAGGATCAGCGTCGTGCCGAGCAGCGGCTGGCCGAGCGATTCGAGCAGCGCAAGCGTGATCGCGTGATCGGGCACGCGCAGCCCGATCGTCTTGCGCGACGGATGCGACAGCCGACGCGGCACCTCCTTCGTCGCCTGCAGAATGAACACGTACGGGCCCGGCGTCACCGACTTGATCTGCCGGTACTGACGGTTGTCCACCATCGCGAAGTTGGCCAGTTCCGACAGGTCGCGCACGAGCAGCGACAGGTGCTGCTTCTCGTCGAGGCCACGGATGCGGCGCACGCGTTCGACCGCATCCTTGTCATCGAGGTGGCACGCGAGCGCATAGCTCGAATCGGTCGGCATCGCGATCACGCCGCCCTTGCTGACGATGTCCGCGGCCTGCTTGATCAGGCGCGGCTGCGGATTATCCGGATGAATCCTGAAGAACTGGGACATGGGGACACGTAAAGAGGGAGAAGTCGGATGCGCGCCTCGGCGGCAGCGCCAACGGCAAGCGGCCGCGGTACGTCAGAGCCAGCGCTCCCAGAGCGGTTTCAGGTCGGGCGGCAACGGCGGTAGGCTGCCGAGCTCGATGCGGCCCTCGCCCGGCGCATGGAAATCCGAGCCGCGCGACACTTCGAAACCGAAGCGGCGCGCGACGTCCGCGTATTCGCGGTATTGGTCGGGCGTGTGGCTGCCCGTAATGACCTCGATCGCGCAACCGCCGAGATCGATGAATTCGCCGAAAAACGCATCGAATTCGACCGGCGTGTAGCGATAGCGGCCCGGATGCGCGACCACGGCCTCGCCGCCCGCCGCGCGAATCCACGCCACGGCGTCGGACAGCGTCGCCCAGCGGTGCGGGACGAACCCCGGCTTGCCGTCGCCGAGCAGGCGGTCGAACACGTCGGAGGTCGATTCGGCATGGCCGTTCTCGACCAGGAAGCGCGCGAAGTGAGTGCGGGAGATCAGATCGGGATTCGATACGTACTTCAGCGCGCCTTCATACGCGCCCGGAATGCCGAGCGTCTCGAGTTGCGCGGCGATCGCCCGCGCACGAGCGGCGCGGCCGTGGCGTGTGCGGTAGAGACCGTCGACGAGCGTCGGGTTCGACGGATCGATGTTCAGCCCGACGATATGCACGGTGCGCGACGCCCACGTAACCGAAATCTCGACGCCGCTCAGGTAGCGCATCCCCAGCGCCTCCGCCTCGCTGCGTGCCGCCGCCTGGCCGCCGATCTCGTCGTGGTCGGTCAGCGCCCACAGGGTCACGCCGCCGGCATGGGCGCGGCGCGCGACGTCGGCAGGCGACAGCAACCCGTCGGAAACATTCGAATGGCAGTGGAGATCAGCGTTCATTGTCGGCATGGCAGGTGAAGCTTCATTCTACTGCAATGCGGCAATCGCGCCGCCCGCTTGCCCCGCCGCCGCCGCAGGCCTATGCGCAAAACGCCTCGATCAGCGCGGCGATCTGCTCCGGCTGGTCGTGGTGAACCATGTGGCCGGCATCCTCGACGAGCTTTTCGCGCCAGTCGGGGAACGCGCCGAAGCGCGCCTTGAACTCCGGCAGCGGGATGTCGCCGGCGAGATACGCGAGCGTCGGCGAATTGACGGCCTCGACGTGCAGCACCTTCGCGCGCACCTGCTTCCACACGGCCATCACCTCGTCGAGCCGGTACAGCTGCGGGCCTGCCATCTTGTGCGCGGGGTCCGCCAGCAGATGGTAGAGCCCATCGTCGCCACGCTTCGACCAGTGCGCGGCGAGGAACGCGGCGCGGCGCGGATCGAGCCGCGGATTGGTCTTGATCAGCCGGGCCGCCACATCGTCGAGCGACGCGTACGGGCGCAACACGGGCGGCTCGCGCAGCTCGTCGAGCCAGCCGCGCAGCCGGCGCGGCGCCTGCTCCGCCCGCGCGGGGGCGAGCCCGAACCCTTCGAGGTCGACCACGCGCCGCACGCGCTCCGGGCGCGCGCCCGCGTACAGGCAGACGACGTTCGCCCCCATGCTGTGCCCGACCAGATTGACTTCGCCGCTGGGCGCATAGTGATCGACAAGCGCATCGAGGTCGCCCAGGTACTCGTGGAACCAGTAATGCCCGCCGCCCTGCCTCGCGACCGGCCAGTCGGACAGGCCGAAGCCGCGCGCATCCGGCGCGATCACCTGCCAGTCGCCCGCGAGCGCGTCGACGACGAACTGGAACGATGCCGCGACGTCCATCCAGCCGTGCAGCATGAACAGCGTCGGCGCATCGGGCCGGCCCCAGCGCCGCACATGCAGCTTGACGCCGCGCACCGTGACGAAATCGGAAACAGAACTCGACGCACTCATTGCAACCGCCAGAAAAAAGAATGATCGTTCGATTATAGCGATGACGCTTCCGTTCCGGCGCCTGGCAGTGGAGGCAGCTCTCTAGCGATGGCGCGTGGAATCGGCGTATCCGACGCCGCGGACATGCCGCCGAACGATCCACAAGGCCGGCGTAGCGACATCCTTCGCCCGCCTGTCGGGAGCCGGCGACGCCCACGCCCTAATCCGCCGCCTTGCCGTCCGCCGCGTCCTGCGCGGCAAGTTCGTCCAGCTCCGCCTGCTCGAATCCGGCGGTTCGGCGCGCGTCGAAATTGAACGGACCGCGCAGCCGTGGCGCATGGTACTGCGCGGCGAGCGCGCGATAGGCCGGCACCGGATCGCGGCCCGCCTCGTCGCACAGGTACCGGAACCAGCGATTCCCGATCGCGACATGGCCGATCTCGTCGCGCAGGATCACGTCGAGGATCGCCGCGGACGCGTCGTCGCCCGCCTGCACGAGCCGCGCACGGATCGGCGGCGATGCGTCGAGCCCGCGCGCCTCGAGCGTGCGCGGCACGAGCGCCATCCGCGCGAGCACATCGGCCTTGGTCCGCTCGCACATCTCCCACAGCCCGTTGTGCGCGGGAAAATCACCGTACGCATGCCCGAACTCGGCAAGCCGCCCGGACAGCAGCATGAAGTGATGGGCCTCCTCGGACGCGACCTTCAGCCAGTCAGCATAGAATGCATCGGGCATCCCGGCGAAGCGCCACACGGCGTCGAGCGCGAGGTTGATCGCGTTGAATTCGATATGCGCGAGGGCGTGCAGCAGCACCGCGCGCCCCGCCGGCGAACGCATGCTGCGACGCTCGAGCTGGCGCGGTTCGACGAGCGGAGGGCGCGCCGGACGGCCGGGCAGGTCAGCCGGTTCGTCCAGATCGAGCGTCGACGCGATCGCGGCCTGCCCGGCCAGCAGCGCGTCATGCAGCGCGCGGACCCGCGCGGCTTTCGCGGCCGGCTCGGACATCCGCAGCGCGTCGAGCGCGGTGCGTCGCACGCAGTGCGGCGCAGCCATGAAAGAAGAAGGCTCCATGTTCATCAAACGGGGGCACCGCCCTTGCGCATCGCGAGAGCGCATGCACGCGACGGTTTACAATGTGCGTTTGTGCCGTCACGCAATGCGCCCGGCACGCCAGACGCGCCATTCTACCGGCGCCCATCATCGAAGAGACCAGGAGACTCCGTGACGATCTACAAACTGGGCGAAACGGCCCCGACGATCCACGAAAGCGTATTCGTCGCCGATACGGCGGCCATCATCGGCAAGGTCGTGCTCGAGGAAAACGCGAGCGTATGGTTCAGCGCGACGATTCGCGGCGACAACGAGACGATCACGGTCGGTGCCGGCAGCAACGTCCAGGAAGGCGCGGTCTTGCATACGGACCCCGGCTTTCCTCTGACGATTGCCGAAAACGTGACGATCGGGCACCAGGCGATGCTGCACGGATGCACGATCGGCGAAGGTTCGCTGATCGGGATTCAAGCGGTGGTCTTGAATGGAGCAGTCATTGGCCGCAATTGTCTGGTTGGTGCCGGCGCGGTCGTGACGGAAGGCAAGACGTTCCCGGACAACTCGCTGATTCTCGGCGCGCCGGCGAAAGTCGTGCGCGAGCTGTCGGCAGACGACATCGCGCGGCTGCGCGCAAATGCCAAGACGTACGTCGAACGACGCGCGCATTTCAAGGAGCAACTCGTGCGGATCGGCTGATTCGCGCGGATTTCAAGGAAGAAGAGTGAGCGACCAGTTACAGAAATTCATGTTCAATTCGGCACCCGTGCGCGGCGAAATCGTATCGCTGCGCAACACGTGGCAAGAGGTGCTTTCCCGCCGTGACTACCCTGCCCCGGTGCGCACGGTGCTCGGCGAGATGATGGCCGCGTGTGCGCTGCTGTCCGCGAACCTGAAATTTCACGGCACCCTGATCATGCAGATCTTCGGCGACGGGCCGGTCCAGATGCTGGTCGTCCAGTGCAGCTCGGACCTGTCGATGCGCGCGACGGCCAAGTTCGCCGGCGACGCCGCGCAGACGATCGGCGACGACACGCACTTCGCGTCGCTCGTCAACGCGAGCGGCCACGGCCGTTGCGTGATCACGCTCGACCCGGCCGAGAAGCTGCCGGGCCAGCAGCCTTACCAGGGCATCGTGCCGCTGAACGGTGTCGACGGTCCGCTCGAATCGGTGTCGCAAGTGCTGGAGCACTACATGCACCACTCGGAGCAGCTCGACACGAGGCTGTGGCTCGCGGCCGATCGCGACCGCGCGGTCGGCATGCTGCTGCAGAAGCTGCCGGGCGACGGCGGCATCGTGCCGCGCAACGCCGAGACCGACGCCGACACGTGGGAGCGCGTCTGCACGCTCGGCGGCACGCTGTCCGCGAAGGAACTGCTCGAGGTCGAACCGGAAGTCGTGTTCCGCCGGCTCTTCTGGCAGGAAAACGTGCAGCACTTCGATCCGGCCGGTACGCGCTTCCAGTGCTCGTGCTCGCGCGAAAAGGTTGGCGCGATGCTGCGCATGCTCGGCCGCGATGAAGTCGACAGCGTGATCGTCGAACGCGGACACGTCGAGATCCACTGCGAGTTCTGCAACCAGCGCTACGAGTTCGATCCGGTCGACGTCGCGCAACTGTTCGCCGCGCCGGAACTCGCGACCGGCATCACGCCCGCGACCGACCAGCGCCACTGAGCGAGTCGCGCGCCTGTGCTCGCCATGCGCGCGCGGGCGCATAATGGCGCATGAGCGTCGCTCGCACGGCCCTGCGCTGAAGGCCCGCCTTCGGCGCAAACCGCTTTCCGCTGTCGGCGCGCTGCTGGAGAAACACATGAATCGCCCGTTCCGCACCCTCGTCCTGACCAGTGCCGCAGCCGGCACACTGACCCTCGTCGGCTGCGCGGTGCAGCCGCCTTCGTCGACGATCCTGAGCCGCCTGCCCGAACCGGGCGCATCGGGCGGTCAGCCGCCCGCACTGTCGAGTGCGGAGCGCAAACGCTACGACGAAATCGACCGGCAGGTGCTGCGCGAGCAGAACAACGCGATGGCGGCAGAAGCCGCCGCACGTGCGTGGTCGTATTACTCGCCGCCCCCCGTGACGGTCTACGGCGGCTATTACGGCGGCGGCTGGGGAAACCGGTGGGGCACCGGCATCGGCTACGGTTACCCGGGCTGGTGGTGGTGATGCGCGATCACGTCGACCAACTCGACCGGCTCGATTGACGACTGACAGGAAATAAAAAAGCGCGGTATTTCCCGCGCTTTATCAATGGTTCGGACTCCCGCGCTCAGTGATGCGCGGCCTTGCCCTTCTCGCCGCCATGATGCCGCGACGGCTTCGCGATCGACTGCGGGTTCGGCACGACACGCACGGGCGCCGCGGACACGGTGCCGCGCGTCGACGTGTTCGAAGGCGCGTTGCTCAGCGGCGCGGCTGGCGCATTCGGCGACACGAACTGCACGAATACTTCGCCGTCCTTCACCATGCCCATTTCGTAGCGCGCGCGCTCCTCGATGGCCGCGGTACCGCCCTGCAGATCCTGCACTTCGCCCGCGATCCGTTCGTTGCGCAGCTTCTCGTCCGCATTCTTCTGCAATTGATCGCCGAGCTGCTGGCGCAATTCGTGCACCCGCAACCATCCGCCGTGTCCCCACCATAGGGGGTACTGAATGAGCGCCAGCAAGGCAATCAGGACGACAGTGACAAGCCGCATGTACGAGACGCAGATATAAGAAGCGCCGCTCCGCGCGACATGCACAGAGCGGCGTCGAGATGACGAACCCGATAGTAGCGCGTTAGCGCAGGTTATAGAAAGCCGATTTGCCCGGGTAGCTCGCGATATCGCCGAGGTCTTCCTCGATGCGCAGCAGCTGGTTGTACTTCGAGATACGGTCGCTGCGCGACAGCGAGCCCGTCTTGATCTGACCGGCGTTCAGGCCGACCGCGATGTCCGCGATCGTCGAATCTTCCGTTTCGCCCGAACGGTGCGAGATCACGGCCGTATAGCCTGCGCGCTTCGCCATTTCGATTGCCGCGAATGTTTCGGTCAACGTACCGATCTGGTTGATCTTGATGAGGATCGAGTTCGCGATGCCCTTCTCGATGCCTTCCTTCAGGATGCGCGTGTTCGTGACGAACAGATCGTCGCCGACGAGCTGAACCTTCTTGCCGAGGCGCTCGGTCAGCAGCTTCCAGCCGTCCCAGTCGCTTTCGTGCATGCCGTCCTCGATCGACACGATCGGGAACTTGTCGGCGAGCGTCGCGAGGTAGTCGGTGAATTCGGCCGACGACAGTTGCAGACCTTCGCCCGCGAGCTGGTACTTGCCGTCGTGGTAGAACTCCGATGCCGCGCAGTCGAGTGCGAGCAGCACGTCCTCACCCGCACGGTAGCCTGCCTTCTCGATCGCCTGCAGGATCGTCGACAGGCACTCGTCGTTGCTGCCGAAGTTCGGCGCGAAGCCGCCTTCGTCGCCGACTGCCGTGCTCATGCCGCGGTCGCTCAGAATCTTCTTCAGTGCGTGGAACACTTCCGCGCCGCAACGCAGGGCTTCACGGAACGTCGGCTGGCTCACCGGGACGATCATGAATTCCTGGATGTCGAGGCTGTTGTTCGCGTGCGCGCCGCCGTTGACGATGTTCATCATCGGAACCGGGAGTTGCATCGCGCCCGAGCCGCCGAAGTAGCGGTACAGCGGCAGGCCGGCTTCTTCAGCCGCTGCCTTCGCGACGGCCATCGATACGGCCAGCATCGCGTTCGCGCCGAGGCGCGACTTGTTGTCGGTGCCGTCCAGCTCGAGCAGCGTCTTGTCGAGGAACGCCTGTTCCGACGCGTCGAGGCCCATGATGGCTTCGGAGATTTCGGTGTTGATGTGCTCGACGGCCTTCAGCACGCCCTTGCCGTTGTAGCGGCCGGCTTCGCCGTCGCGCAGTTCGATCGCTTCACGCGAGCCGGTGGACGCGCCCGACGGCACCGCCGCGCGGCCCATCGTGCCCGATTCGAGCAGCACGTCGCATTCGACGGTGGGGTTGCCGCGCGAATCCAGAATCTCGCGGCCGATGATATCTACGATTGCACTCATGGGTTTCCTCTGAGAATGACGATGGATTCTTCAAACTGCGACGGCACGCACGCCGAAACTGCCTACGCTACTGACGCGCGAAGCCGCCGCAAGGTTCATTCGATCTTTAGTTGAAATCGTTTTCCAGGAACGGATTGCGCTTCACCGCCTGGTCGAGCGTGACGAGGGTCTCCAGCAGCGCGCCCATCCGGTTCAGCGGCACCGCGTTCGGGCCGTCCGACTTCGCTTCCGCCGGATTCGGGTGCGTTTCCATGAACAGGCCCGCAACACCCGTCGCGACTGCGGCACGCGCGAGCACCGGCACGAATTCGCGCTGGCCGCCCGAGCTCGTGCCCTGCCCGCCCGGCAGTTGCACCGAGTGGGTCGCGTCGAACACGACCGGCGCGCTCGTCTCGCGCATGATCGCGAGCGAACGCATGTCGGACACGAGGTTGTTGTAGCCAAACGAGACGCCGCGTTCGCACGCCATGAAGCGGTCTTCCGACAGGCCGGCTTCACGCGCCGCGTCGCGCGCCTTGTCGATCACGTTCTTCATGTCGTGCGGCGCGAGGAACTGGCCCTTCTTGATGTTGACGGGCTTGCCCGAGCGCGCGCACGCGTGAATGAAGTCGGTCTGACGGCACAGGAACGCGGGCGTCTGCAGCACGTCGACGACCGACGCGACCTGCTCGATCTCCTCGATCGAATGCACGTCGGTCAGCACCGGCAGGCCGAGCTGGCGCTTCACCTCGCCGAGGATCCGCAGCCCCTCGTCCATTCCGAGGCCGCGAAACGACTTGCCCGAGCTGCGATTCGCCTTGTCGTAGGACGACTTGTAGATGAACGGAACGTTCAGCTTCTCGCAGATTTCCTTCAGGCGGCCCGCCGTGTCGATCGTCATTTGCTCCGATTCGACGACGCAGGTACCCGCGATCAGGAAGAAAGGCTGGTCGAGACCGACCTCGAAATCGCACAGCTTCATGCTTGCACTCCGCGCGCTTGCTTGTTGGCGAGCGCGGCTTCGACGAACGACTTGAAGAGGGGATGACCGTCACGCGGCGTGGACGTGAATTCCGGGTGGAACTGGACGCCGACGAACCACGGGTGCATCGAACGCGGCAGCTCCATCATTTCCGGCAGATCCTCGCTCGGGGTACGGGCGCTGATGATAAGGCCGCCGGCTTCGAGCTGGGGCACGAAGCGGTTATTGACTTCATAACGGTGGCGGTGGCGCTCGTTCACGTCCTTGCCATAGATCTCTTCGGCCATCGTGCCGGGCTTGATCGGGCAACGTTGCGAGCCGAGGCGCATCGTGCCGCCGAGATCGGATTCCTCGGTGCGCGTCTCGACCTTGCCTTCGCGGTCGTACCACTCGGTGATCAGCGCGACCACGCGTTCCGGCGTGTCCGGATCGAATTCCGTGCTGTTCGCCTGCTTCAGGCCGACGACGTCGCGTGCGAATTCGATCACCGCGAGCTGCATGCCGAGGCAGATGCCGAGGTACGGCACCTTCGACTCGCGCGCATAGCGGATCGCGGCGATCTTGCCTTCCGTGCCGCGACGGCCGAAACCGCCCGGCACCAGCACGGCGTCGAGATGCTTCAGGCTGTCGACACCGTTCGTCTCGATTTCTTCCGAGTCGATGTACTCGATGTTGACCTTGGTCGACGTGTGCAGCGATGCGTGGCGCAGCGCCTCGATCAGCGACTTGTACGACTCGGTCAGGTCGACATACTTGCCGACCATGCCGATCGTGACTTCGTGCTTCGGGTTTTCCAGCTTCTCGACGAGCGCCGACCACATGCTCAGGTCAGCGTCCTTCGGCGACAGCTTCAGTTCCTCGCAGATGATCCGGTCGAGGCCCTGGTCGTGCAGCATCTGCGGAATCTTGTAGATGCTGTCGGCGTCCCACACCGAGATCACGGCGTCTTCCGGCACGTTCGAGAACATCGAGATCTTCTTCGATTCGTCGTCGGGAATGCGGCGATCCGCACGGCACAGCAGCACGTGCGGCAGGATGCCGATCTCGCGCAGCTTCTGCACGCTGTGCTGGGTCGGCTTCGTCTTCAGCTCGCCGGCCGTCGCGACGTACGGCACGAGCGTCAGGTGCACGAAGCACGCGCTGTTGCGGCCGAGGCGCAGGCTCATCTGGCGCGCGGCCTCGAGGAACGGCAGCGATTCGATGTCGCCGACCGTGCCGCCGATCTCGACGATCGCGACGTCCGGCTCGCCGCAGGTGGCCGATGCCGCCCCGCGCTCGATGAACGCCTGGATTTCGTTCGTGATGTGCGGAATTACCTGCACGGTCTTGCCGAGATAGTCGCCGCGGCGTTCCTTGCGGATCACCGATTCGTAGATCTGGCCGGTCGTGAAGTTGTTGGCCTTGCGCATCTTCGTGCTGATGAAGCGCTCATAGTGGCCGAGGTCGAGGTCGGTCTCCGCTCCGTCTTCCGTCACGAACACTTCGCCGTGCTGGAACGGGCTCATCGTGCCGGGGTCGACGTTGATGTAGGGATCGAGTTTGAGGAGGGTGACTTTCAGACCGCGCGATTCGAGGATCGCGGCGAGGGAGGCGGCGGCAATACCCTTGCCGAGGGAAGAAACTACGCCGCCGGTGACGAAAACATATTTGGTCATCGCTGGATGCTCGCGGGAAAAACGGATTATACCGTAAAGCCCGCCCTTCTCTCAGCAATTGACGCGATGATCCCGCCCTTTCGCGCTGTGCCGCGTCAGCCGTGCGCGCCCGGGCGAACCGGCCGGCCGGTCGGTGCAACTGCGCACGCCGGCGGGCGCACCGGACCGATGTATCAGGCGCTTTTCGCGAGCGCCGCGCTGCCGTGCGGCACGCCGCCCTCCACCGTTTTCAGCACACTCAGCATCCGCTGCAATGCGCGGGCCGTCTCGATCGGCCGCTCCATCGGGAACAGGTGGCTCCCCTCGATCCATTCGATGCGCCCGCGCGCCGCGCGACGCGTCGCGTCGAGCCCGACCTGCCGCACCTCGCGCGAGCGCGTGCCGGCCAGAAAGCCTAGCGGTACCGGCGCGCCATGCGCGAGCCGCGGGCCGAGCGTATGCGGCAGCGTCCGGTAGATCAGGTATTCGACCTGCCGGTCGAACGCGAGTGCGCGTTCGCCGTCGGCGCCCGCCTGCGGAATGCCGTAGTCGATGTAGTCAGACAACATCCGCTCGTCCCAGCGTGCGAATGCGGGTTTCTCGTGAAAGTGCCGCCAGGCCTCGTCGCGACTGACCCAGCGCGTGCGCCGGTTGCGCGTCGCTGCAGCCGGCGACAGCCGCTCGTCAAGCCCCGCCCATTGGCTTGCGCGCAATGCGCCGGCGCGCCATCCCGCGATGATCGGCGAATCGATCATCACCACGCCGCGCACCCAGTGCGGCTTCTTCAGCGCGGCCATCAGCGACAGGTAGCCGCCGAGCGAATGGCCGACGAGCCAGACCGGGCGCTCGTAGCGGCTGCCGATGTCGTCGAGCAGTTGCTCGACGAGATGCGGCCAGTCGCGCGTCACCGGGTAGCGGCGATCGTGACCGATGCGCTCGATGTAGCGCAGCTCATAGTCGTCTGCCAGCTCCGCGAAGATCGTCCGGTACGTCGATGCCGGAAAACCGTTCGCATGCGAGAAATGGAGGATGTCCTTCAAACGCCAATGTCTCCTTTGTCGACCGGAGTTAGCGCTTCAGCGCTTATTCCGGTCCCATGCTTCGCGGTCGACCGGAGTTAGCGCTTCAGCGTCTATTCCGGCCTCCTCTTTCTTGACCCGCGCCATCGCGCCGCTCACCGGTCCATCCAGTACCGCCGCCGTGCATCGCGATGACGCTCGAATGCGAAACCGCCGCCCGGGGCGACGTCGAACCTCACGGCCCCGTCGCGATCGGTGCGCGGCAACGGAATCCCGCGCATTTCGTAGCGCGCGAGGACCGTCCGGTGCGGATGCCCGAATCGATTGCGATAGCCTACAGGAAATACCGCGACGCGCGGCCCGACCGAATCGAGGAAAGGCTCGACCGAAGACGTGCGGCTGCCGTGGTGCGGCACGACGAGGATCTGCGCGACCAGCGCGTCGCGCGCGTGCTCCACCAGCCGGCGCTCGGCGCGTGCCTCGATGTCGCCCGTCAACAGCGCCGACGTGTCGCCTGCGTCGATGCGCAGCACGCACGATCGTTCGTTCGTGGCACCAGCGCCGGCAGCACCCGGCGGCCACAACATCGTGAATACGACGCCGTCCCAGGCCCACCGCTGCCCGCCCGCGCACGGCAGCCGATCCGCCACACCGGCCACCTGCGCGTCACGCCACAGCCGGTGCTGCGGCGCAATGCCAGCAAGCAGCTGACGGACGTCGGCGGCCGCATAGACGGCCGCCGCGCCGCCCGCGTGATCGGCATCCGCGTGACTCAGCACGAGCGAATCGATCGTCCGGATCCCCCGCGCGCGCAATGCCGGCGCGACGATCCGCGCACCGGCATGGGTCGACTCGGCCCCCGGCCCCGCATCGAACAGCAAAGTCCGGCGCGCGGTTTCCACCAGCACCGACGCGCCCTGCCCGACGTCGAGCACGGTCAGCCGGAAGCCGCCGAGCGGCGGCACATCGGGCGCCGGCGCGACCAGCGGCAGCCATGTCATCGGCGCCGCCCAGCGCAGCGGCCAGCCGCGCGGCATCAAGACCCACGCGACGCCCACGCATGCGAGCGTCAGCGCCGGCCAGTCGGGCATGCGTAACCAGAACACGCCGGCCGGCCAGTCGGCGAGGTGCCGGAGCAGCGCCATCATCGGTTCGAGCGCCGCATGCGCGAGTCGGAACGCGTACGCGTCCAGCGGCGCGGGCAATCCGATCCCGGCGAGCACGACCGGCGTCACGACTGCGCTGACCCACGGGATCGCAAACGCATTGCCGAACGGGCCCGATACCGAGATCTGGGCGAACCACGCGGCCGTCAGCGGCGCGAGACCGATCGTCACCGCGTACTGCACACGCGTCGCCTCCGCGACACGGCGCCCGGCACGCTTGCACCAAGCGCACAACCGGCGCCAGCGGTCGACCGCGGCTGTACCGTCCGTCCCACGGTCGTCGCCGCGGTCGAATTCGCGTACCGCGCGCCAGCCCGCCACGGCCATCAGGATCACCGCAACCGCGCCAAAGGACAGCCAGAATCCGGCCGACACCACCGCCCACGGATCGACAAGCAGCACGCCGCCGAGCGCCGCGCACAACACGGCGGACGTCGGCACGCTGCGTCCGGCAAGGTACGCAGCCGCCCCGGCCGCGATCATCCACCACGCGCGCTGTGCCGGCACGTTGAAACCGGCGAGCGCCGCATAGCCGGCGGCGGCCGTCAGCGCCGCCACCGAAGCCGCATAGGGCGCCGGCATCGCGAGCGCCGCGGCATGGCCGCGCCAGCGCAGACGCCGCCAGACCCACGATACGATCCCGCCCGCGATCGCGCCGATGAGCCCGACGTGCAGGCCCGAAATTGCGACCAGATGGCTCGTGCCCGTATTGCGCAGCACGCGCCAGTCGGCGTCGCCGATGCCGGATTGATCGCCTACCGCGAGCGCGGTCACGATGCCGCGATGGCGCGCGTCGCTGCCGAGCGCGTCATCGATACCGCTGCGCAGCGCGTCGCGCATCCGATCGATCGACGCGCGCCATCCCGATGCACGCGCGTCGAGCAGCTCCGCTCGCTCGGGCGCAACCACATAGCCGATCGCACGAATGCCCGCGGCAAGCCACGTCGCCTCGCTGTCGCGCACACCGGGGTTCGCCTCGGCATGCGGGCGCTTCAGGCGCACGACGAGACGCCAGCGCTGCGCGGCGCGCAAATCGGGTACCGCGCCGCGTGCGGCGGGCGCGCCGTACGTGCGCCACGACAACCGGATCACCGGAGGGAAACGGTCCAGCCCCGCATCGTTCGATTCGACGGCCAGCAGCAGTCGCGCGCCGGTGCCGTCGATCACCGGCAACCCGCTGATCACGCCCGTGACGACGATGTCGCGCCCTTCGCGCTCGACAGGCAGGCTGTCACGCAGCCGCCATTCGGCGCGCGCGGCGGCATAGCCGAATCCGATCGCGCAGGCGACGCATGCGCAGAGCATCCACCGAAGCGCGACGATCGCGCGAGTTCGACCGCGCCGTGCGCACCATGCGAGCAGCGCGCCGCACCCGGCCAGCACGATCGCCCCGCTTATCCAGCCGCCCATGCCCGGCAACGCCGCCTGCCGCTGCAGCACGACGACGCCGAGCGCGAACGCGATCCACCACACGCGCATCGCACCTCCTCGTCGACCTGGCGCCGCCGTCGATGCGGCACCTTCCGGCGACGATTATGCGGACGAACGTGCGAGACGCGGCAGCGCGGCGAGCGCGTTAGCCGTTGTGGATAGGGATAGCGCGTGCGCGTCGATCCCGCGCAGCTCGGCGAGCACGCCGCCGATGCGCGGCACCTGGTCGGGCGTGTTGCGGGACTTGTACGCCCATTCGGGCGCGATGTCGGGCGCGTCCGTCTCGACGACGATGGCGTCAAGCGGCAACTGCGCGGCGAGCCGACGAATCTGCAACGCGCGTCCGAACGTCACGTTGCCGCCGAAACCGAGATGCAACCCCTGTGATAGATACGCGTCGGCCTGCTGAAAACTGCCGTTGAACGCATGCGCGATGCCGCGCCGCACGCCGAAGCGGCGCAGCCCGGCGAGCACGCGGTCCTGCGACTTGCGCACGTGGCAGAGCACCGGCAAGTCGAATTCGCGTGCGAGCTTGAGCTGCCCCTGATAGAAGAATTGCTGCCGCCCTTCGTCCAGGCCAGGCACGAAATAGTCGAGGCCGATCTCGCCGATCGCGACGAAGCGCGAATCATCGAGGCTCGCTTCGATCTCCATGCGCAAGCGGTCGAGATCCTCGTCGCGAGCGTGCGGCGTATACATCGGATGGATGCCGAGCGCATAGACCGCACCGGGCGTACGCTGCGCCAGTTCGCGCACGGTCGTGAAATTGTCGCGCCCGATGCTCGGGATCACGATGCGTGACACGCCTGCCGCGCGCGCCGCGTGCGCGACGGCGTCGCGGTCGGTGTCGAACTCGGCGGCATCGAGATGGCAATGCGTATCGATCCACATGACGGCTTTCCTGCACCCTCGCCGCCGCGTCGGAACTCGCCCGGCACGGCGGGGTGTTGGTTCATACCGGCAGCGCCGGCTCCTCGTGCAGCACGCCGTCGCGCAGGCGCATGATGCGGTCGCAACGCGCCGCAAGCTCGGGGTCGTGCGTGACGATCACAAAGCTCGTTTCGAGCGTCTCGGACAGTTCGAGCATCAGGTTGAACACCGTGTCGGCGGTCGTGCCGTCGAGATTGCCGGTCGGCTCGTCGGCGAGTACGCACGCGGGCTTCGTCACGAGCGCGCGCGCGATTGCCACGCGTTGCCGCTCGCCGCCCGACAGCTCGCCCGGCCGGTGCTTCGCGCGCGGACCGAGACCGACTCGTTCGAGCATCGCCTGTGCCTGTGCGCGTGCGTCCTCGGTCGTCATCCGGCGGATGCGCAGCGGCATCGCGACGTTGTCGAGCGCGGTGAATTCCGGCAGCAAATGATGAAACTGGTAGACGAAGCCGAGCGCGCGGTTGCGCAGCTCGTTGCGCTCGCGCTCGGCGAGTTGCGTAAACGGCTTGCCGAGCAGCGACACCTCGCCCGCGCTCGGTTCGTCGAGGCCGCCCAGCACGTGCAGCAGCGTGCTCTTGCCGGAGCCCGACGCGCCGACGACCGCGAGCTTCTCGCCGCGCCGCACCGTCAGTTCGGTGTTGTTGAGCACCTGCACGTTGAAGCCGCCCTGCACGAACGCCTTCGTGATGCCGCGCGCCTGAAGCACGTATTCCTGCATACCTGCCGAATCCTGTCTGATGGGTTGTCGTGAATCCGCGAATGCGGTCGCGCGGTCATTCATAGCGCAGCGCCTCCGCCGGCTTCACCTTCGCGCCGCGCCAGCTCGGATAGAGCGTCGCGACGGCCGACAGCGCGAACGCGATCAGGCCGATCTTGATGACGTCGCCCGCGACGAGTTCGGACGGCAGCTCGCTGATGAAGTACACCGACGGCGGCAGGAACTGCACGCCGAACAGATGCTCGATCATCGGGATCAGCCATGGGATGCTCCACGCGATCAGGCAGCCGAGCGCGACGCCCGATGCGGTGCCGACAAAGCCGATCGTCACACCCTGCACGACGAAGATCTTCATGATCGAGCCGGGCTGCGCGCCGAGCGTGCGCAGGATCGCGATGTCGGCCTGCTTGTTGGTCACCGTCATCACGAGCGACGACACGAGGTTGAACGCGGCCACTGCGATGATCAGCGTGAGGATGATGAACATCATCCGCTTCTCGATCTGAACGGCCGAGAACCAGGTCTTGTTCTGCTGGGTCCAGTCGCGGATGTACAGGCTGCCCGACAGCGTATGCGACAACTCGACCGCGACCTGCGGCGCCTTCTGCATGTCGGTGAGGCGCAACCGCACGCCGGTCGGCGCGGACATCCGGAACAGCGCCTGCGCATCGCGGATGTCGATCATCGCGAGCGTGCTGTCGTATTCGTAGTGGCCGGACTCGAACACGCCGACCACCGTGAACTGCTTGAGCCGCGGCATCATCCCGGCCGGCGTGATCGTGCCTTCCGGCGCGACGAGCGTGACCTTGTCGCCGACCGTCACGCCGAGGTTGCCGGCGAGCGCGTCGCCGAGCACGATGCCGAACTGGCCGGGCACGAGCGCGGAGAGCTGGCCCGCCTTCATGTCCTTGCCGATGTCCGACACCTGCGGTTCGAGCGACGGCTCGATGCCGCGCAGCATCACGCCGCTCACCGCGTCCTGGCGCGTGAGCAGCGCCTGCGCATCGACGTAAGGCGCCGCGCCGATCACCGACGGATTGCGGCGCGCTTCCTGCGCGGTCAGTTGCCAGTCCGGCATCGAACCGGTCGGCGAGAACACCTCGACGTGCGCGAGCACCGACAGCATGCGGTCGCGCACCTCCTTCTGGAAGCCGTTCATCACGGACAGCACGACGATCAGCGCCGCGACGCCGAGCGCGATCCCGAGCATCGATACCAGTGCGATGAAGGAAATGAAGCCGTTGCCGGTCGTGCGTTTGCCGGCGCGCGTGTAGCGCCAGCCGATCTGCCATTCGTACGGAAGTTTCAAGCGAATCCTTTCTGCTGGTTACGGCGGGGATGGCGGCCCGCGGCCGGAGCGCCGTCCGGCGGCGGAAGGCCGCCCCGGGCACGGCCGAAAAAACGGTCGCCGGATGCAATCGGGCCGTCCGCCGGCCCGATCACGCGCGCAGTTTGCCATACAATGCGCACCATCATGCACGACCGACGCCTCCATTTTCTCGTTCCGTTCGCGCTGCCGTCGGCGGCCGATGCGGCCTCGTCCCTGCACACGCTGGACAGCCCCGCGCTCGAAAAGTTGCTCGCCCGCGCGAGCCTCGTCGAGCGCGTGGCCGGCGAGGACTTCCAGCGCACGCTGCCGCACGAGCGCTGGCTGGCCCGCCAGTTCGGCGCGACCCAGGGCAACGCCGCCGACGAGGCGCCGCTCGCGCCCTACATGCTGCTGGCGGACGGCGGCGACCCGGGCGCCCAGGCCTGGGCGTGCGTCGAGCCCGTCCACGTCGAAATCGCGCACGATCACCTCGTGCTCGTCGACCCGGCAAGCCTCGCGCTCGATGACGGCGACGCCGCCGCATTGCTGGCGGTCGCGCGCCCGCTTATAGAGGAGCTCGGCGTGCGACTGGAGGCGCCGCAGCCGGCGCGCTGGTACTTGTCCAGCGAGCAGCTCGCCCGCCTCGCCGGCGCAGCGCCGCTGCGCGCGAGCGGCCGCAACATCGAGATCTGGCTGCCGCACGAGGCGCACACCGGCGAACGCTCGCGGATGTGGATGAAGCTGCAGAACGAAGTGCAGATGGCGTGGTTCCAGCATCCGGTCAACGAAGCGCGCGAAGCACGCGGGTTGCCCGCCGTCAATTCGATCTGGTTCCATGCGCAAGGCACGATGAAGCCGGTCGACAAGCCGTTCGCGCGCGTGCTGTCCACATCGCCCGCGGCACTCGGCCTCGCGCGCGCCGCGCGGGCCGAGGCCGGCACCGTGCCGGCGGCATTCGGCGCCGTGCCCGTCGCCGCGGGCACGACACTCGTCGAGCTGCCCGCGCTGTCC
Source organism: Burkholderia diffusa (assembly GCF_001718315.1). Classification (NCBI taxonomy): domain Bacteria; kingdom Pseudomonadati; phylum Pseudomonadota; class Betaproteobacteria; order Burkholderiales; family Burkholderiaceae; genus Burkholderia; species Burkholderia diffusa. Next base: position 2,190,490 of record NZ_CP013362.1, read on the forward strand.
GCCCCGTTCATCGAACAGGACTGGGCACGCTGGCACGAGGCGCTCGCCGCGCTGGAGCGCGACTGGTTCGCGCCATCGCTCGCCGCGCTGCAGAACGGTGAACTGGCCGGCGTCGATTTCACGCTGTGCGGCGACACCAGCTCGGTGACGCTGCGCGCGACGCGCGGCGACCTGCGCAAGTTCTGGCGCCGCCGCGCGCTGGCATCCCTGTTCGAATAACCCGACCTGTATGACCCGGATCGTTACCCGCCCCGTCGCGCCCGCCGACGCCGAAGCGCTCGCCCGCCACGGCCTGCACCCCGTCCTCGCGCGCCTGTATGCGTCGCGCGGCGTGCAGTCCCCGACCGACATCGAGACGGCGCTCGCGCGCCTCGTCCCGCCCACCGAACTGAAAGGCTGCGCGGACGCCGCGGCGCTGCTCGCCGACGCAATCGCCGACAAGCGGCGCCTGCTGGTCGTCGCCGACTACGACTGCGACGGCGCGACCGCCTGCGCGGTGGCGGTGCGCGGCCTGCGGATGTTCGGCGCGCAGATCGACTACCTGGTGCCGAACCGCTTCGAATACGGCTACGGGCTCACGCCCGAGATCGTCGAACTCGCGGCCGCGCGCAAGCCGGACCTGCTGATCACCGTCGACAACGGGATCGCGAGCGTCGCGGGCGTCGAAGCCGCGAACGCGCGCGGCATCGACGTGCTCGTCACCGACCACCATCTGCCGGGCGACGCGCTGCCGGCCGCGCGCGCGATCATCAACCCGAACCAGCCGGGCTGCGCGTTCCCGAGCAAGCATATCGCCGGCGTGGGCGTGATGTTCTACGTGCTGCTCGCGCTGCGCGCCGAACTGCGCCGCCGCGGCGCGTTCGCGAGCAAGGAGGCCGAACCGCGCCTCGACGGGCTGCTCGACCTCGTCGCGCTCGGCACGGTCGCCGACGTGGTGCGGCTCGACGGCAACAACCGCGTGCTCGTCGCGCAGGGGCTGCAGCGCATCCGCAACGGCCGCATGCAGCCGGGCATCGCCGCGCTGTTCCGCGCGGCCGGCCGCGACGCGCGCACCGCGTCGGGCTTCGACCTCGGCTTCGGCCTCGGCCCGCGCCTGAACGCCGCCGGGCGGCTCTCGGACATGTCGCTCGGCATCGAGTGCCTGATCACCGACGACATCGGCCGCGCGTGGGACCTCGCACAGCAGCTCGACACGATGAACCGCGAGCGCCGCGAGATCGAGGCCGGCATGCAGCAGCAGGCGCTCGCCGATCTCGCGGACGTCGATCCGGCCGACGCATGCACGATCACGCTGTTCAACCCCGAATGGCACCAGGGCGTGATCGGCATCGTCGCCGGGCGGCTCAAGGAGAAATTCCACCGCCCGTCGTTCACGTTCGCGCATGCGGACGAAGCCGGCACGCGGGTCAAGGGTTCGGGCCGCTCGATCCCGGGCTTCCACCTGCGCGATGCGCTCGATCTGGTGTCGAAGCGCGAGCCCGACCTGATCGTCGCGTTCGGCGGCCACGCGATGGCTGCCGGCCTCACGCTCGACACCGACAATGTGCCGCGCTTCGCGGCCGCGTTCGAGGCCGTCGCGCGCGAGTGGTTGTCCGACGACGCGCTGGCACGCGTGATCGAGACCGACGGCGAGCTCGAGGACGCGTATTTCACGCCGCAGTTCGTCGGGCTGCTCGACGAAGCCGTCTGGGGCCAGGGCTTTCCGGCCCCGCTTTTCTCCGGTGAATTCGACGTCGTGTCGCAGTCGCTCGTGAAGGAAAAGCACCTGAAGCTGCAGTTGGCGCGCGGCCGCCAGCGCTTCAACGCGATCTGGTTCAACCACACCGAGCCGCTGCCGGCGAGCGCGCTGATCGCGTACCGCCTCGTGGCCGACACATGGAACGGCGTAACGCGCGTTCAGCTGATCGTCGAGCACGCAGCCGGCTGAACCACGCCCGCCTGGCCGACCGGCCCGCCGCACTGGCGGGCCGCATGCGCGCCGCGCCGAACCGGCCGCAGCGCGCATGCGAGCACGTTCCGCGTCACCGGGAAAGCCCGCCGATCGGCTATAATTCCGCTTTTTTACGAAGCAAGAAAAGCGAACGATCATGGAAGCGGAACGTCTCAACGCGATCGAAAGCTCCCTGCTCGACCTGCGCACGCGCGCGGGCGAGCTTCGGGGGTATCTTTGACTACGACGCCAAAGCTGCGCGTCTGAACGAAGTCAACAAGGAACTCGAAGACCCGAACGTCTGGAACGATTCGAAGAACGCCCAGGCGCTCGGCCGCGAGAAGAAGCTGCTCGAAGGCGTCGTCACGACGCTGACGGCACTCGATAGCGACCTGCGCGACGCGCTCGACCTGTTCGAACTCGCACGCGAGGAAGGCGACGAAGACACCCTCGTCGCATCCGAAGACGACGCGAAGAAGCTCGAAGCGCGCGTCGGCGACATCGAATTCCGCCGGATGTTCTCGAACCCGGCCGACCCGAACAACTGCTTCATCGACATCCAGGCCGGCGCCGGCGGCACCGAGGCGTGCGACTGGGCGTCGATGCTGCTGCGCCAGTACCTGCGCTACTGCGAGCGCAAGGGCTTCAAGGCCGAAGTGCTCGAAGAGTCCGACGGCGACGTCGCAGGCATCAAGAACGCGACGATCAAGGTGTCCGGCGAATACGCATACGGCTTCCTGCGCACCGAAACCGGCATTCACCGTCTCGTGCGCAAGTCGCCGTTCGACTCGTCGGGCGGCCGCCACACGTCGTTCTCGTCGGTGTTCGTGTATCCGGAAATCGACGACTCGATCGAAGTCGAAGTCAACCCGGCCGACCTGCGCATCGACACGTACCGCGCATCGGGCGCGGGCGGTCAGCACATCAACAAGACCGACTCGGCGGTGCGCATCACGCACATGCCGACCGGCATCGTCGTGCAGTGCCAGAACGACCGCTCGCAGCACCGCAACCGTGCCGAAGCGATGGCCATGCTGAAGTCGCGCCTGTACGAAGCCGAGATGCGCAAGCGCCAGGCCGAGCAGGACAAGCTCGAATCGAGCAAGACCGATGTGGGCTGGGGTCACCAGATCCGCTCGTACGTGCTCGACCAGAGCCGCGTGAAGGACCTCCGCACGAACGTCGAAATGAGCAACACGAAGGCCGTGCTCGACGGCGATCTCGACGACTTCATCAGCGCGAGCCTCAAACAGGGCGTGTAAGCGCCGCGGCGCGGCCCCTCCGGTCGCGCCGCCCTTCCCGTTGCGTTGCCGCACCACTCCGAATTCCGACCATCATGACCGAACCGACCCAAACGCAGCCCGCCGTCGCCGCGGACGAAAACCAGATCATCGCCGAGCGCCGCGAGAAGCTGCGCGCATTGCGCGAGCAAGGCGTCGCCTATCCGAACGATTTCCGGCCGACGCATCACGCCGCCAATCTCCAGGCAGACTTCGCCGATTCGGACAAGGCCGCGCTCGAGGCAAATCCGGTCGAGGTGGCGGTCGCCGGCCGCATGATGCTCAAGCGCGTGATGGGCAAGGCGAGCTTCGCGACGGTGCAGGACGGTTCGGGCCAGATCCAGTTCTTCGTGACGCCGAACGACGTCGGCGCGGAAACCTACGACGCATTCAAGAAGTGGGACCTGGGCGACATCGTCGCCGCACGCGGCGTGCTGTTCCGCACCAACAAGGGCGAGCTGTCGGTCCAGTGCAAGGAGCTGCGCCTGCTGTCGAAGGCGCTGCGCCCGCTGCCGGACAAGTTCCACGGCCTCGCCGACCAGGAAATGCGCTATCGCCAGCGCTACGTCGATCTGATCGTCACGCCGGAAACGCGCGACACGTTCCGCGCGCGCACCAAGACCATCGCGTCGATCCGCAAGTTCATGGACAACGCCGACTTCATGGAAGTCGAGACGCCGATGCTGCACCCGATCCCGGGCGGCGCCGCGGCGAAGCCGTTCGTCACGCACCACAACGCGCTCGACATGCAGATGTTCCTGCGCATCGCGCCGGAGCTGTACCTGAAGCGCCTGATCGTCGGCGGCTTCGAACGCGTGTTCGAGATCAACCGCAACTTCCGGAATGAAGGCGTGTCGCCGCGCCACAACCCGGAATTCACGATGATGGAGTTCTACGCCGCGTACACCGACTACCGCTGGCTGATGGACTTCACCGAACAGCTGATCCGCCAGGCGGCGATCGATGCGCTCGGTACCGCGACGATCCAGTATCAGGGCCGCGAGCTCGATCTCGCGAAGCCGTTCCACCGCCTGACGATCACGCAGGCGATCCAGAAGTACGCGCCGCAGTACACCGACGGCCAGCTGTCGGACGACGCGTTCCTGCGTTCCGAGCTGAAGCGCCTCGGCGTCGACGTGTCGCAGCCGGCCTTCCTGAACGCCGGCATAGGCGCGTTGCAGCTCGCGCTGTTCGAGGAAACCGCCGAATCGCAGCTGTGGGAGCCGACCTACATCATCGACTACCCGGTCGAGGTGTCGCCGCTCGCGCGCGCATCGGATACGGTGCCGGGCATCACCGAGCGTTTCGAGCTGTTCATGACCGGCCGCGAAATCGCGAACGGCTTCTCCGAGCTGAACGATCCGGAAGACCAGGCCGCGCGCTTCAAGAAGCAGGTCGAGCAGAAGGATGCAGGCGACGAGGAAGCGATGTTCTTCGACGCCGACTACATCCGCGCGCTCGAACACGGGATGCCGCCGACGGGCGGTTGCGGGATCGGCATCGACCGTCTCGTGATGCTGCTGACCGACAGCCCGACGATCCGCGACGTGCTGCTGTTCCCGCACCTGCGCCGCGAGGACTGACGGCCAAGCCCGCGTGTGCGCCGCGCTTGGGGCGCGCACGCGTCAGCTTTGTAACCACGCGTAAATCCCGCCTGCCGGCGTTCGCCGGCTTTCGATCCTCCCCCGTTTTATCTCCTCGTCGCGACAGCATTCTACTGGTTTTCCCCGCAACGCGCGCCGGCTCCCCGCTGCAATTCGTTACACCTTGATACGGTGCGCCCCTCGCCCGTGGACGACACTCCTGTTGCGTCACCACGCATGACCACGGGACCAGAACGCGGCGCCGGAACGCCAAGTCTGCTCGCTCCCGAGCGTGGGATCCGGCCAGCGCCAACACGCGAAGCCGGGTCGACACCGGAGAACAAAATGGACAACCAGAATCAAACCACGCCGCAAAAGCAACGCCTTCACCCGCTCATCGCGACCGCGGCAGGCGCCGTCATCGTCGCGAGCCTCGCGGCCACTGCCGCGATCACGGGCATCTTCCCGAAGGCCAACAGCAACAACGCGCAGAATGGCCAGACCCAGGCGGCGCTGATCGCGTCGCAGCCGGCCGTCGATACGGCCGCGGCAGCCAGCGCCGCGCTTGCCGCGCAGGCGCAGCAGCAGGCAGCCGAAGAGGCCGCGCGGCAGAAGGCAGCGGCAGTCCAGGCCGAATCGAAGCCCGCGCCGCGCCCTGCAGCCACGCACCGCCGCCACACGCCCGCGCCGCAACCGCCGCAATACGCGCAGCAGCCGTCCGCGCCCACGCAGCCGGCCTATTGTCAGACCTGCGGCACGGTCGTCGCGATCACGCAGACGCGTACGCCGGGCCAGAGCTCGGGGATTGGCGCGGTCGGCGGCGCAGCGGCCGGCGGCCTGCTCGGCAACCAGTTCGGTCATGGCAACGGCCGCACCGCGATGACGATCATCGGCGCGCTCGGCGGCGGTCTCGCCGGCAACCAGGTCGAGAAGCAGGTGCGCGCGGAGACTGACTATCAGGTGCAGGTCCAGATGGAAAGCGGCGCGACGCGCACGTTCACGTACCACAACCCGCCGCCGTTCGGTCAGGGCCAGCGCGTGCGGATCGAGAACGGCACGCTGGTCGGCGCGTAACGCCTGACGCGTCGCCGGGCGGCCCCGGCGCCGCGCCTGAAATGAAAAAGGCTCGTGAAGCATCACGAGCCTTTTCCTTTTGCGCGGGGCTTTTGCCGGGCCACCGCCTTGGTGCGACCCCAGCGCGAGCGTCAGTCTTCGTCGTCGAAGTCGGATTCGTCGATCCAGTGGGCCTGGATCGCTTCGAGGATCTTCTCGCCCGAGTGTGCCGGGTCGTCGGTGAAACCGTCCAGTTCGATGACCCATTGGCGCAGGTCGACGAAATTGATCCGCTGCGGATCGACGTCCGGATGCTTGTCTGCCAGCGCGATGGCGATTTCGCGCGAATCGGTCCACTTCATGGCCTGCTCTCCCGTGTACACGGCGAGTCCGCCCCGCCGAACCGTCAGTGATTTTCCTTCGCGTGGTTGATCGAGTACTTCGGGATCTCGACCACCAGGTCAGAATCTTCCTTCACGATTGCCTGGCACGACAGGCGCGACGTCGGCTCGAGGCCCCACGCCTTGTCGAGCAAGTCGTCTTCGTCTTCGTCGGACGGGTCGAGATCGTTGAAACCCTCGCGAATCACCACGTGGCAGGTCGTGCATGCGCACGACTTCTCGCACGCATGCTCGATCTCGATGCCGTTGTCGAGCAGGTTGTCGCAAATACTCTTGCCGGGCGTCGCGTCGATCACTGCGCCGTCCGGGCACAGTTCGACGTGAGGCAGCACCACCAGTTGAGGCATGTCCGTTCCGTCAGTCAGGGTGCGGCGACTGGCGCCGCACGGTTCAATATCGCGCGGGCCGTCGCCAGCCCGCGTGCAGTTCGTTCAGATCTCGTCGAGGCGTCGGCCCGATAGCGCGCGCTTGATGCTCTTGTCCATCCGGCGCGCCGCGAATTCGTCGGTGCCGTCGGCCAGCGTCTTGGTCGCCGCTTCGATCGCGTCCGTGTCGTCGCCCTGCGCGACCGCGCGCAATGCCGCGACGAGCGCGTCGATCTGCGCGCGTTCGGTGTCGTCGAGCAACTCGCCGTCGGCGGCCAACGCCGCCTGCGTCGCCTCGATCATCCGCTGGGCCTCGACCTGCGCTTCGCGCAGCGCGCGCGCCCGCATGTCGACCTCGGCGGTCTTGAAGCTGTCTTCGAGCATCTTCGCGATGTCGTCGTCGGCGAGGCCATACGACGGTTTCACGACGACCGATGCCTCGACGCCCGACTGCTGCTCGCGCGCGAACACCGACAAGAGTCCGTCCGCATCGACCTGGTACGTCACGCGGATGCGCGCCGCACCGGCCGTCATCGGCGGAATGCCGCGCAGCTCGAAGCGCGCGAGCGACCGGCAGTCAGCCACGAGCTCGCGCTCGCCTTGCACGACGTGGATCGCCATCGCGGTCTGGCCGTCCTTGAAGGTCGTGAATTCCTGCGCACGCGCGATCGGAATCGTCGAATTGCGCGGAATGATCTTCTCGACGAGGCCGCCCATCGTCTCGACGCCGAGCGACAGCGGGATCACGTCGAGCAGCAGCCAGTCGTCGCCGCTGCCGCGATTGCCGGCGAGCAGGTCGGCCTGGATCGCCGCGCCGAGCGCGACGACCTGGTCCGGATCGAGATTGACGAGAGGCGGCTGGCCGAAATATTTCGCGACCGCCTCGCGGATCACCGGCATGCGCGTCGCGCCGCCGACAAGCACGACGCCCTTGATGTCGGCCGGCGTGACCTGCGCATCGCGCAGTGCCTTGCGGGTCGGCGTCAGCGTACGCTGCACGAGCGGCTCGACGAGCGCGGCGAACGTGTCGTGCGAGATGGTCTGCTCGAGTCGGGCACCGCTCGACAGCGTCACGTCGAGCAACGCCTGCGGCGCGGACGACAGCGCTTCCTTCAGCACACGCACGCGATCGAGCAGCAGGCGCACGTCCTCGGGCGCCAGCGCCTTCGCATCGATGCCGGCCTGTGCGAGCACGTGGTCGAACAGCGCGTGGTCGAAATCGTCGCCGCCGAGCGCGGAATCGCCACCCGCGGCCAGCACTTCGAACACGCCCTTCGTCAATTTCAGGATCGACAGGTCGAACGTGCCGCCGCCGAGGTCGTACACCGCGTAGAGGCCTTCGGCCCCGTTGTCGAGACCGTAGGCGATCGCGGCCGCGGTCGGTTCGTTCAGCAGGCGCAGCACGTTGAGGCCCGCGAGACGCGCGGCGTCCTTCGTCGCCTGGCGCTGCGCGTCGTCGAAATACGCGGGCACCGTGATGACCGCGCCGACCAATTCGTCGCCGAGCGTGTCTTCCGCGCGGTAACGCAGCGTCGCGAGAATCTCGGCCGATACTTCGACCGGGCTCTTCACGCCGTCGATCGTGCGGATCTGCACCATGCCCGGTGCATCGACGAATTCGTAGGGCGCGTTCGCCGCGCCTTCGACCTCGGCCTTGCCGCGTCCCATGAAGCGCTTGACCGACACGATCGTGTTGCGCGGATCGGTCGCGGCCTGCTCCTTCGCTTCGTGACCGATGCGGCGGCCGCCCTTCTCCAGATAACGGACCACCGACGGCAACAGCACGCGGCCCGCCTCGTCCGGCAGCACTTCGGGCACGCTGTTGCGCACGGCCGCGACGAGCGAGTTCGTCGTGCCGAGATCGATCCCGACAGCGAGTCGCCGCTGATGCGGCGCCGGCGCCATGCCCGGTTCGGAAATTTGCAGTAAAGCCATCTTGGTTCGTTCGGGCGCTCGGCCCGTTTGCTGCGCGTGCCGCGAGGCACGCGGTTAAGTTTCGAGGCGCTCGATCTGCGCGCCCACTTCCGACGCGACCCGTTCGATGAACATCAGCTGGCGCACGGCTTCGGCGGCGGCTTGGTCGGCCCCGGTGTCGAGCAGCGTGCCGAGGCGCTCGAGGCGTACGCGCTTTTCGTCGCGCAGTTCGGCGAGCAGCGCATCGAGCGCGTCGATGTTGCGGGCAGCCGCGGCATCCTCGATGCCTTCGCGCCACTCCATCTGCTGCATCAGGAACGCCGGCTCCATCGCGGTGTTGTTTTCGGCGCCGATGTCGACGCCGCGCAGCGACAGCAGGTAGGTCGCCCGCTTGAGCGGGTCGCGCAGCGTGCGATACGCTTCGTTCGCACGGGTCGCCCATTGCATCGCGATGCGCTTTTGCGCATCGCCGGCCGCCGCGAAGCGGTCCGGATGCACCTGCGTCTGCACCGTGCGATACGCGCTGTCGAGCGCCGCCTCATCGAGCGCGAATTGCGCCGGCAGGTGAAACAGGTCGAAGTGGCTGTCTTTCAGCGAAACCATCGTCGCGTTCAATTCCGGTTCGTCGCGCGGCAAGCGCCGCACATTAAAAAGGCGGCCCGTGCCGCCTCTTGCCCGCATCGCGCGGAAACCCGCGTCACACGCGGAAGGATTCGCCGCAGCCGCACTCGTCCTTCACGTTCGGGTTGTTGAACTTGAACCCTTCGTTCAGGCCTTCGCGCGCGAAGTCGAGCTCGGTGCCGTCGATGTACGCGAGGCTCTTCGGGTCGACAACGACCTTCACGCCATGGCTCTCGAACACCTGATCCTCGGGGGCCAGCTCGTCGACATACTCGAGCTTGTACGCGAGCCCCGAGCACCCGGTCGTGCGAACGCCAAGCCGCAGGCCCACACCCTTGCCGCGACGGACGAGGTATTTCTGGACGTGCTGTGCTGCTTTTTCGGTCAGTGTAATTGCCATGATGTCCTTGCCGCGGCGCACCACCCGGGCTCGCCGCGATCCTTCACAAGCCGCTCAATGCCGCTCAGGCCGCTGCCTGATCGCCTTCCTTGGTGTCGTGGCGCTTCTTGTAATCGGCCACGGCTGCCTTGATCGCGTCTTCCGCGAGAATCGAGCAGTGAATCTTCACCGGCGGCAGGGCCAGCTCTTCGGCGATCTGCGTGTTCTTGATCGACAGCGCCTCGTCGAGGGTCTTGCCCTTCACCCATTCGGTCACGAGCGAGCTCGACGCGATCGCCGAACCGCAGCCGTACGTCTTGAACTTTGCGTCTTCGATCACGCCGTCCGCGCCGACGCGGATCTGCAGCTTCATCACGTCGCCGCAGGCCGGCGCGCCGACCATGCCGGTGCCCACCGCGTCGTCGTCCTTCGCGAACGAACCGACGTTACGCGGGTTTTCGTAGTGATCCAGAACCTTGTTGCTGTATGACATGACTCAGACTCCTTGACTCGTTACGTCTGCGTGCGCAAATCCGCCCGCGAATGTATTCAATGCCGCGTTCAGTGTGCGGCCCATTCGATCGTCGACAGATCGATACCTTCCTGGTGCATTTCCCAGAGCGGCGACAGTTCGCGCAGCTTCGCGATCTTGCTGTTCAGCAGGTCGATCACGAAGTCGACGTCCTGCTCGGTCGTGAAGCGACCGACCGTGAAGCGGATCGAGCTGTGCGCCAGTTCGTCGTTGCGGCCGAGCGCACGCAGCACGTACGACGGCTCCAGCGACGCCGACGTGCAAGCCGAGCCCGACGATACCGCGACGTCCTTGATCGCCATGATCAGCGATTCGCCTTCGACGAAGTTGAAGCTGATGTTCAGGTTATGCGGGACACGGTGCTCCATGTCGCCATTCACGTACGTTTCCTCGATCTGCGACAGGCCGCGCAGCAGCTTGTCGCGCAGCATGCGGATGCGCTCGTTCTCGGTGGCCATTTCTTCACGCGCGATGCGGAATGCTTCGCCCATGCCGACGATCTGGTGCGTCGGCAGCGTGCCCGAACGCATCCCGCGCTCGTGACCGCCGCCGTGCATCTGCGCTTCGATACGCACCCGCGGCTTGCGGCGCACGTACAGCGCGCCGATGCCCTTCGGGCCGTAGGTCTTGTGTGCCGAGAACGACATCAGGTCGACCTTCAGCTTCGCGAGGTCGATCTCGACCTTGCCGGTCGACTGTGCGGCGTCGACGTGGAAGATGATGCCCTTCTCGCGGCAGATCTCGCCGATCGTCTCGATGTCCTGGATCACGCCGATCTCGTTGTTCACGTGCATCACCGACACGAGGATCGTGTCCGGGCGCAGCGCGGCCTTGAACACGTCGAGGTCGATCAGGCCGTCTTCCTTCACGTCGAGATAGGTGACTTCGAAGCCGTCGCGCTCGAGCTCGCGGCAGGTGTCCAGCACGGCCTTGTGCTCGGTCTTCACCGTGACGATGTGCTTGCCCTTGCCCTTGTAGAAGTTCGCGGCGCCCTTGATGGCGAGGTTGTCCGATTCCGTCGCGCCGGACGTCCAGATGATCTCGCGCGGATCGGCGTTCACGAGCGCGGCCACCTGCTCGCGCGCTTCCTCGACCGCGCGTTCCGCGTCCCAGCCGTACGCGTGGCTACGCGACGCCGGGTTGCCGAACTGCTCGCGCAGGTACGGCACCATCTTGTCGACCACGCGCGGGTCGACGGGCGTCGTCGCGCTGTAATCCATGTAGATGGGCAGGTGGAGAGTCTCTTGGGTCATCTGTCGCTCCGGGAATTCTGTGCAGGGACTATGTGCGTTATGGGGTGTGCGGCGCGTTCGCGCTCACGAACTCGCGATGTTGAACACCGAATTGGGACCGAGCGGCATCGTGCGCACCGGTTCGGCCGGCGCCGCGACAGGCTCCGGCGTGCGCCGGTCGCGCAACACCGCGGGCGCGCCCTCGCGCGCGCGCTGCTGATCGACGAGATCCTGCAGCGATACCGAATCGAGGTATTCGACCATCTTCTGATTCAGGGTCGACCACAGCTCGTGCGTCATGCAATGGCCGTCGGGCTGCTTCGAGCCGTCGCACGTGCCTTTGCCGCCGCACTGCGTGGCGTCGAGCGGTTCATCAACCGCGATGATGATGTCGGCAACGGTGACGTCCTGCGCACGGCGCGCGAGGTTGTAGCCGCCGCCCGGGCCGCGCACGGATTCGACGATTTCATGCCTGCGCAGCTTGCCGAACAGCTGTTCGAGATACGAGAGCGAAATCCGCTGGCGCTGGCTGATGCCTGCAAGCGTCACCGGGCCCTGCTCCTGGCGCAGTGCCAAGTCAATCATCGCCGTGACGGCGAAACGGCCTTTGGTGGTGAGTCTCATGGTGTCTAGGGGACTGCAATCTTGACGATTTTGGTCAAGTATAAATATTTGACGTTTTTAGTCAAGTATCCATGTCTTCGACAGGGTATTCGCAGATCGCTGAATACCTCGCCGCGATCAGCGTGCAGCGCCGCTCCGGATGGCTTCGAGCAGGCCCGCGCACGCGCGCTCGACCTGATCGAGCACCGCTTCGAAGCCCTGCGCGCCGCCGAAATAAGGATCCGCCACTTCGGTCTCGGTCGCGCCCGGCGCGAATTCCATCAGGAGGCGCACCTTGTCGCGATGCTCGGGCGGGCAGCGCCGCCGCAATTCCGCGAAATTGGCCTCGTCCATCGCCAGCAGCAGGTCGAACCGCTCGAAATCCGCCGCACTTACCTGCCGCGCCCGCAGCGCCGACAGGTCGTAGCCACGGGTGCGGGCCGCCGCCTGCGCGCGCGTGTCGGGCGGCTCACCGACGTGCCAGTCCCCGGTGCCGGCCGACTCGATTGCGATCCGATCGGCCAGCCCAGCCGCATCGACCTGGTGGCGCATCACGCCTTCCGCCGTTGGCGAACGGCAGATATTGCCGAGACAGACGAAACAGATGGCAACGCGGGTCATCGCACTATCGGAAAGCCGCGGCGAACCGCGTGGGAGAAGAACGCGCCATTATACAAAGGCGCCCGGAATCGCGCCGCCGCGCAAAGCGACGGCGGCGTGCCTTACAGCGCCTTCGGTGCGGCGAGCACGACGTCGCCGGATGCCGCCGGCAACGGCTGCGCCACGTCGCCGACCAGCCCGAACGACACCGCGCGCGCGAGTTCGGCCGATGCCTGATGAACGGCGATCGGGCCACGCGCCGGCGCGTCGGCCATCGCGTGCAGATAAGCGACCGCGGCGAGCGGGACGACGATTGCCAGCGGCCAGTACATCGATATTGTCTTTCTCATGATGCGGCTCCTTGACCTCATGCCCCGGAACCCGATTCCGGAGACTACAGGCAGGATTCTATAGATCGCATCTATCGAGATAAATACATGAATAGCGAACGCACTGTTGCCCCTCGATGAACAGTCGTCAGCCGAGGTGACTTTGCGAAGCCGCGTACAGTTCGCGAAACGTGCGGCCGGTCGGCGTCGGCATGTCGCGCGTGTCCATCCAGCCACTCATCATCGGCAAGCGCCGCAGCGTGCCGCCATTGCCGCCCAGCCGCTCGAGGATGCGCACCGCGAGCTTGGTCGTCAGCGCGTACAACATGGGCCGGCGCGCGAAAAAGCCCCAGGCGGCAAGCGCGGCCCGCTCGCGCCACGGCCGCAGATGCCGCTCGACCTGTTTCTCGCGCAGCGTGCGCAGCAAGTGCGACAACGAGATACCGGCCGGGCACACGCTGTCGCATTCGCCGCACAGCGTCGCGGCCTGCGGCAAATCGAGCGCCCGGTCGATTCCCACGTAGCTCGGCGTCAGCACCGAGCCCATCGGGCCCGGATAGACCCATCCGTACGCGTGCCCGCCAACCTTCTGGTATACGGGGCAGTGGTTCATGCATGCGCCACAGCGGATGCAGCGCAGCATCTCCTGGAATTCGCCGCCGATCAGTCCCGTCCGGCCCCCGTCGACGAGCACCACGTAGTTGTGCTCCGGCCCATCCTCGTCGCCGGGGCCGCGCGGCCCGGTGAGCAGCGAAAAATAGTTGGAAGTCTTCTGCCCGGTCGCCGAACGTGGCAGCAGGCGCATCGCGGTCGCGAGATCCTCGAGCGTCGGCAGCACCTTCTCGATGCCCGTCACCGCAACGTGCACGCGCGGCATCACCGTGCACATCCCTTCGTTGCCTTCGTTCGTGACGACCGCGACGGATCCCGTCTCGGCGATCACGAAGTTGCCGCCCGTCACCCCCATGTCGGCCGACAGGAAATGCGGGCGCAGCACTTCACGCGCCTCGCGCGTCATGTCGGGGATCTCGGTCAGCCGCTCGCGGTGGTGCGTGCGCGCGAACAGGTCCGCGATCTCGTCCTTGTCCTTGTGCACCACGGGCGCGATGATGTGGCTCGGCGGCTCGTTGTCATTGATCTGCAGGATGTATTCGCCGAGGTCCGTCTCGATCGACTGCACGCCCATCTCGGCGAGCACCGCGTTCAGGCGCATTTCCTCGGACACCATCGACTTCGTCTTGATGACCTTCTTCACTTCGTGGCGTCGCGCGATGTCGGCGACGAGCCGCGCGGCGTCGGCGGTCGTTTCCGCGTACAGCACCGTCGTGCCGCGCCGCGTCGCCTCGCGCTCGAATGCCTCGAGCCACACGTCGAGGTTTTCCAGCGCCCGGTTGCGCCTCGCCTTCAGCGCGGCGCGCGTCGCCGGGAAGTCGATCGCCGTCATCGCGTCGGCGCGTGCGGACACGAATTTCGTCGACAGCTTCTTCAGGTTCTGCTGCAAGCGCTGGTCGGCCAGCTTCTGGCCGGCTCGCGCCTTGAAATGCATCGATTGGACTTGCATCGCGGTATCGGGAAAAGTGAGCGGAACCGGGCGTCAGACGTCGCCCGCCAGCACCTGCGCGACGTGCAGCACGCGCGTTTCGCGGTCGCCGGTGCGGCGCAACCGCCCTTCGATGTTCAGCATGCAGCCGAGATCGCCGAGCACGACGGCGCCGGCACCGGACGCACGCACGTTCGCGCACTTCTCGTCCGCGATGGCCGCCGAAATATCACCGTACTTGACCGCGAACGTGCCGCCGAAGCCGCAGCAGTGCTCGCAGTCCTTCATCTCGGTGATGGCCACGCCGCGCTGCGCGAGCAACGCGCGCGGCTGCGCCTTCACGCCGAGCTCGCGCAGGCCCGAGCACGAGTCGTGATAAGTCACGGGCCCGGTGAATTCGCCGGGCGCGAGCGTCACCTTCGCGACGTTCGCGAGGAAATCGGTCAGCTCATGGACCTTCTGCTGGAGTCTCGCATAACGCCCCATCAGTTCGGGGTCGTCGCGGAACAGGTCGCCATAGTGCGCGCGGATCATGCCACCGCACGAACCCGACGGCACGACGACGTAGTCGAACTGCTCGAACTCGCGCAACGTCTTTTCGGCGAGATCACGTGCGAGGGCACGGTCGCCCGAATTGTAGGCTGGCTGGCCACAGCAGGTTTGCGCGGGCGGCACGAACACCTCGTAGCCGGCATCGCGAATCAGTTTCAGCGCCGAGAAACCGATTTCCGGACGCATCAGGTCGACCAGGCAGGTCACGAACAAACCGACTCGCATACGCGCTCCTTCGAGAAAACGGCTCTCATTATCCGCCGTTTGGCCGGCAAGACCAACGCCGGCGCGCGCGCAAGGGCGCACGGCCGGAAACGAGGACTTCCTCGAACGGCGTTCGCTTTTTTCACGATACGAGATACAATCGACGCAACACCGCTTGATGCGTCAACATTCTCCCCCGACATGAGCCAACCCACCCCGGACTCCAAAACGTCGATCCAGGTGATCGAACGCATGATGCGATTGCTGGACGCGCTCGCCGCGCACAGCGACCCCGTCAGCCTGAAGGAGCTTGCCCAGCGCACCGATCTGCATCCATCGACCGCGCACCGTATCCTCAACGACATGGTGACCTGTCGCCTCGTCGATCGCTCCGACCCCGGCACCTACCGGCTCGGCATGCGGCTGCTCGAACTCGGCAACCTCGTGAAGGCGCGACTGTCGGTACGTGACGCCGCGCTGATGCCGATGCGCGAGCTACACCGCCTGACCGGCCAGACCGTGAACCTGTCGGTACGCCAGGGCGACGAAATCGTCTATATCGAGCGCGCGTATTCGGAGCGCTCGGGGATGCAGGTCGTCCGCGCGATCGGCGGCCGCGCGCCGCTGCACCTGACGTCGGTCGGCAAGCTGTTTCTCGCGGTCGACGAAACGTCCCGCGTGCGCGCGTACGCGACGCGCACCGGGCTGTCCGGCCATACGCAGAACAGCATCACCGACATCGCGAAGCTCGAGCGCGAACTGACGCTCGTGCGCCAGCAGGCGTGCGCGCGCGACAACGAGGAGCTGGAGCTGGGCGTGCGCTGTATCGCGGCCGGCATCTACGACGACTCCGGCAAGCTCGTCGCGGGCCTGTCGCTGTCGGCACCGGCCGATCGCCTGCAGGATGCGTGGCTCGGCCAGTTGAGCCGCACTGCGCTGACCATCTCGGAATCGCTCGGGTACCGGCCGGAGCCGGCGAAGGACGCCGAAGGGCTGCAACGGCACGCATGATCCGGGCCGCACGGCGACCAGACGAAAAAGCCCCGCGATTGCGGGGCTTTTTCTTTGCGGCGCGGGTACGGCACGGCGGCGAACCGCCGTGGTGCGATCAGGTGCCCCCGTTCGCCGTGTTGGCCGCCGTCAGGCGCTCGCCGCCGCCGGCGTCGAGCCAGTTGCGCAGGCGCGACGCGTCGGCGAAACGCGAGTACTTGCCGAACGAATCCAGCAGCACCATCACCATCGGCCGACCATGGATGGTCGCCTGCATCACGAGACATTCGCCTGCCTCGTTGATGAAGCCCGTCTTCTGCAGGCCGATATCCCACGACCCGTTGCCGCGAATCAGCGCGTTCGTGCTGTTGTAGACCAGGTTGCGCTTGCCCGTATTGACGTCGTACGTACGGTCGGTCGAGAACTGGCGAATCATCGGGTACTGGTACGCCGCATTGACCATCTTCACGAGGTCGCGCGCGCTCGACACGTTCGAGCTCGACAGGCCCGTCGAATTCTCGAAGTGCGTGTCGTTCATGCCGAGCGATTTCGCCTTCGCATTCATCGCGGCGATGAACGCCGGACGGCCGCCCGGGTAGTAGCGCGACAGCGCGGCAGCGGCACGGTTTTCCGACGCCATCAGCGCGATGTGCAACATGTCCTCGCGCGACAGGACCGAGCCGACCGACAGGCGCGAGCCCGTGCCCTTCTCGTAGTCGCGATCTTCGTCCGTGACCTCGAGCTGATCGGTCATCGGCGCCTTCGAGTCGAGCACGACCATCGCCGTCATCAGCTTCGAGATCGACGCGATCGGCACGACCGCGTGCGAATTCTTGTCGAACAGCGGCTCGCCGGTGTTCTGGTCGACGACGTACGCGACGCTCGAGCGCAGCGCGAGCGCGTCCGGCGTGTCGTGCAGGCCGAATGCCTGGCCGACCGTCGGCCGGCGCGGCTGGAACGCGACCTTGCGCACCGCGCCGTGGTGGCCGTGCACATTCGACGCGAGCGTCGCGCGCTTGCGCGTTGCCTTCGGCGCGTCGGCCGACGCGACGTTGGCGGATTTCGCGGAGGCGGCCTTCACCGTCTTCTTCTTCGCCGAAGAAGTAGAAGCGGCTTTCCTGGCGGCCTGGTGAGTCTTCGCAGTGGCGGCAAAGGCGTCAGCGGGTGCGACGGACGCAGCAGTCGCCAGCAAGGCGACGGCGACCGACACAGCCGTGCCGAGCGTCATGCTCTGCAACAATCTGCGCGGTGAAAACGATTCGGCTTTCATTGGGGTCTGGACAAAGCGGGCGGGAGTTTCCGCAAGTGTAGTTAAAGCTGAAAAAAAGAGCAATATTAGGCACTTACCGATCGTCGTTAAACCGGAATGTAAGCGTTGGCCAACGACGAATCGATCAACCCTCCCGCTCCCATCGAAAAAATTGATGAGATGCGCTGCCCGACAGTAACCGTCTCCCGATTACCACACGGTTAATTGAGATAACGTCACTTTGGCGACGAATTAAAGCGGGGAAAGTACGTACCCGGCGCTCGGTGTTCCAGCGGCACCGGTGTCGACCGGGCGGCGGCACGTCGCCACGGCACGCGCATTGAAACGGCGCGCTTTTCGACAGGAACAGAAGCATAACGTTCCACATGCCTGTCAGGTTTACCTGTGCATGATCATGGTGCGCCGCGCGTTGCCGGCCACGTGCGCACCATGTTGGAACACGTCTGAAACCGATTCCGAATCGGCCACGATAACTCGTTGTTTTATCGATAATTTGTCGCGATTGTGCAACGCACAAAAAATACTTGACAAGCGATTTCTCTGCCCTAAAATACGACTCATTGCTGCGTTGCACAAAGCACGCGGATCCGAGGTTCCCCAGCGTAGTGCCCCTTACCCCTGCGATCGACGCGATCGCTTTTCAGGAGCTTGACATGTCCTTGCTGACCCCCGAGCAAATCGCCGCCGCCCAGAAAGCCAACCTCGAAAGCCTGTTCGGTCTGACGACCAAGGCGTTCGAAGGCGTCGAAAAGCTGATCGAACTCAATCTGCAGGTCGTGAAGTCGTCGCTGGCGGAAAGCCAGGAAAACGCGCAGCGCCTGCTGTCGGTGAAGGACGCACAGGAACTGATCGCGCTGCAAGCGAGCCTGTCGCAGCCGGTCGCGGAGAAGGTGCTGTCGTACAGCCGTCACCTGTATGAAATCGCGTCGTCGACGCAAGCCGAGTTCGCGAAGGTTGCCGAAGCGCAATTCGAAGAGCAGAACAAGAAGGTCCAGGCGCTCGTCGACAACGTCGCGAAGAACGCCCCGGCCGGTTCGGAAACGGCTGTCGCCGCACTGAAGTCGGCACTGAACGCAGCGAACACGACGTACGAAACGGTCCAGAAGGCTGCCAAGCAAGCCGTCGAGATCGCCGAAACGAACTTCAACGCGGCTGCCGCTGTCGCGACGAAGGCTGCGAGCGCTGCCGCATCGCGCCGTTCGAGCAAGCCGGCCGCGTAAGCGTCCCCTGCGCCTGAGAAAGCCGCGCACTGCGCGGCTTTTTTTCGTTCCGGCGCCGGAATATCCGGGCATCCGGCGGTCGCCGGCGCGTTGACGCGACGGACACGGACAGGCTACTGCCGTCTGCTGGGAAAAGAAAACGCCGCCGCCCGGATATCCCGAGGCGGCGGCGTTTTTTCGTGGCCGGCACAAGGCCGGCCATGCCGGTCGCGTTACTTCTTGCGTTGCGGCGGCAGGTCCGTGCAGACGCCTTCGTACAGCTCGGCGGCCATGCCGACCGATTCGCCGAGCGTCGGGTGCGGATGGATCGTCTTGCCGATGTCTTCCGCGTCCGCGCCCATCTCGACGGCGAGGCACACTTCGCTGATCAGGTCGCCCGCGTTCAGGCCGACGATGCCGCCGCCGATCACGCGATGGGTTTCCTCGTCGAAGATCAGCTTCGTGAAGCCTTCGTCGCGGCCGTTCGCGATCGCGCGGCCCGATGCGGCCCACGGGAACACGGCCTTGCCGTACTTGATGCCTTCGGCCTTGCACTGGTCTTCCGTCTTGCCGGCCCAGGCCACTTCCGGATCCGTGTACGCCACCGACGGGATCTGCAGCGCGTCGAAGTACGCCTTTTCGCCGTGCGCGGCTTCCGCTGCGACGTGGCCTTCATGCACCGCCTTGTGCGCGAGCATCGGCTGACCGACGACGTCGCCGATCGCGAAGATGTGCGGGACGTTCGTGCGCATCTGCTTGTCGACGTCGATGAAACCGCGGTCGGTCACCGCGACGCCCGCCTTGTCGGCACCGATCTTCTTGCCGTTCGGGCTGCGGCCCACCGCGACGAGCACGAGGTCGTAGCGCTGCGCTTCCGCCGGCGCCTTCTCGCCCTCGAACTTCACGTAGATGCCGTCTTCCTTCGCTTCCGCGCCGACCGTCTTGGTCTTCAGCATCACGTTGCCGAAGCGCTTCGCGTTGTACTTTTCCCAGACCTTCACGAGATCGCGGTCCGCGCCCATCATCAGGCCGTCCATCATTTCGACGACGTCGATCTCGGCGCCGAGCGTCGAGTACACCGTCGCCATTTCGAGGCCGATGATGCCGCCGCCGATCACGAGCATGCGCTTGGGCAACTGGCGCAGTTCGAGCGCGCCCGTCGAATCGACGACGCGCGGGTCTTCCGGCATGAACGGCAGCTTCACCGCCTGCGAGCCCGCGGCGATGATCGCCTGCTTGAACTTGACGACTTTCTTGCCGTTCTCGCCCTGCACTTCCATGTGATACGGATCGACGAACGCGCCGACGCCGGTCACGACTTCGACCTTGCGGGCCTTCGCCATGCCGGCGAGGCCCGTCGTCAGCTTCTTGACGACGCCGCCCTTGAAGTCGCGCAGCTTGTCGAGGTCGACCTGCGGCTTGCCGAACGAGATGCCGTGCGCAGCGAGCGCTTCGGCTTCTTCAACGACGAGCGCCGTGTGCAGCAGCGCCTTCGACGGAATGCAGCCGACGTTCAGGCACACGCCGCCGAGCGTCGAGTAGCGCTCGACCAGCACCGTCTTCATGCCGAGGTCGGCGGCGCGGAACGCGGCCGAGTAGCCGCCGGGGCCGGCGCCGAGCACGAGCATGTCGCACTCGATGTCGGCGGAGCCGCTGTAGCTGCCGGATTGCGGTGCGGGTGCCGGGGCGGCGGCGGGCGCAGCGGCCGGAGCCGGTGCTGCGGCCTTCGCGGGTTCGGCAGCTTTCGCGGGAGCGGCGGCGCCTGCCGAAGCTTCTACGATGGCGATGACCGTGCCTTGCGAGACTTTCTCGCCGGCCTTGACCTTGACTTCCTTGACCGTGCCGGCGACATCGCTGGGCACTTCCATGGAGGCCTTGTCCGATTCGAGCGTGATGAGCGTCTGCTCTTTTTCGATCACGTCGCCCGGCTTCACGTTGACTTCGATGACATCGACGCCGCTGAAATCGCCGATATCCGGAACCTTGACTTCGATGAGACTCATTACTGTCCCCTTCTTGATTAGCTGCAGACAGAGGGGGAGAAACCCGGAAGAACCCGCTTTACGGCCTGATCAAGGAACGCGAACCCGGGCAGGACCACCTTTGCCGTCCGCCCAAGGACGCGCCTTTCTTTTGGTTACTTTTCTTTGGAAAACAAAGAAAAGTGACCGCCGCCCCGCGCGGGGACGACGCTAATAGACCGTTAGCACAACAGGTTCAACGACGAGGCGCGGATCACCGACAAAAAACCCACGCCCCGCGAGCCACTCCCACGCTCATCAAAGAATGATGCGGCGGAAATCGGCAAGCAATGCACCGAGATACGCATTGAACCGCGCGGCTTCCGCGCCATCGATGACACGATGGTCATACGACAGCGACAGCGGCAGCGTCAGACGCGGCACGAACTGCTTGCCGTCCCACACCGGCTTCATCTGGCCGCGCGACAACCCGAGGATCGCGACTTCCGGCGCGTTGATGATCGGCGTGAAGTGGGTGCCGCCGATCCCGCCGAGCGACGAGATCGAGAAGCAGCCGCCCTGCATCTGGTCCGGTTTGAGCTTGCCGTCGCGTGCGGCCTTCGACAGCTCGGCCATTTCCTTCGCGATGTCGACGAGCCCCTTCTTGTCCGCGTCGCGGATCACCGGCACGACGAGACCGTTCGGCGTGTCCGCAGCGAAACCGATGTGGTAGTACTGCTTGAACACCAGGTTGTCGCCGTCGAGGCTCGCGTTGAAGGTCGGGAACTTCTTCAGCGCGGCGACGACCGCCTTGATCACGAATGCGAGCATCGTGAATTTCACGCCCGCCTTCTCGTGCTCCTTGTTCAGTTGCACGCGCAGCGCTTCGAGCTCGGTGATGTCCGCTTCGTCGTTGTTCGTGACGTGCGGGATCATCACCCAGTTGCGATGCAGGTTCGCGCCCGAGATCTTCTTGATGCGCGACAGCGGCTTCGCCTCGAACGGGCCGAACTTCGAGAAGTCGACCTTCGGCCACAGCAGCAGGTTCAGCTCGCCGCCGCCAGCCGGCGCGGCCGCCGCGGCCGGTGCCGCGCGCTGGCCCGTCATCACGCCCTTCACGAAGCCGGTGATGTCGTCCTTCGTGATGCGGCCCTTCGGACCGCTACCCTGCACGCGTGCGACTTCGACGCCGAGTTCGCGCGCGAACTTGCGCACGGAAGGCGATGCGTGGCTCGCGCGGTACTCGCCCGACGGGGCGGCGGCCGGCGCGGCAGCAGCCGGAGCCGGCGCAGCCTTCGCGGGCGCCGGTGCGGCGGCGGGTGCCGGCGCGGCAGCGGCCGGTGCCGGTGCGCTCGCTTGCGGTGCAGCGGCAGGCGCTGCGCCGGCGGCGGCGTCGAGCAGCACGATCAGCGTGCCTTCCGACACCGAATCGCCCACCTTGACCTTGATTTCCTTCACGACGCCGGCGGCCGGGCTCGGCACGTCCATCGTCGCCTTGTCCGACTCGAGCGTGACGAGCGACTGCTCCTTCTCGACCGTGTCGCCGACCTTCACGCCGATCTCGATCACCGGGACGTCCTTGTAGTCGCCGATGTCGGGCACCTTCACTTCGAGCGTGCCGCCCGCAGCAGCGGGAGCGGCGGCCGGCGCTGCGGCGGCTGGTGCCGGCGCTGCCGCCGGAGCCGGCGCTGCTGCCGGCGTTGCTGCGCCGTTCGCCTGCGCCGCGGCGCCGCCGTCGAGCAGGATGATCAGCGAGCCTTCCGACACGGAATCGCCCACCTTGACCTTCACTTCCTTGACCGTGCCGGCGGCCGGGCTCGGGACGTCCATCGTCGCCTTGTCCGACTCGAGCGTGACGAGCGACTGCTCGGGCTCGACCGTGTCGCCCGCCTTCACGAGCACCTCGATGACGGGCACGTCCTTGTAATCGCCGATATCCGGCACCTTCACTTCGATCGCTTGACTCATCTTTTTCTGTCTCCATGGCCGCGCGCGCCCCTCCCGGAAGCGGCGCGCAGCATCACACGGCGCGTGTGCGTTAAACGGTCATCGGGTTGGGCTTCGACGGATCGAGGTTGTACTTGGCAATCGCGTCCGCGACCACCTTGCGCTCGATCGTGCCTTCGTCGGCCAGCGCGTTCAGCGCGGCGACGGTGACCCAGTGACGGTCGACTTCGAAGAAGTGACGCAGCTTCTCGCGGGTATCCG
This sequence comes from Burkholderia diffusa, assembly GCF_001718315.1. Taxonomy (NCBI): domain Bacteria; kingdom Pseudomonadati; phylum Pseudomonadota; class Betaproteobacteria; order Burkholderiales; family Burkholderiaceae; genus Burkholderia; species Burkholderia diffusa. Next base: position 2,213,236 of record NZ_CP013362.1, read on the forward strand.
AACGACCGAAGCCGTCCGTGCCCAGCACGACGAAGCGGCGATCGATCTGGCCGCGGATCTGGTCGACCAGCGCGCGCACGTAGTCGGTCGATGCGATGACCGGACCCTGCGTGTCCTTCAGGCACTTCTGCACGTGCGACAGGCGGCGCCCCTCGGTCGGATGGAGCAGGTTCCAGCGCTCGACGTCATGGCCTTCGCGCGCGAGTTCGGTGAAGCTCGGCACGCTCCACAGATCGGCCGCGACGCCCCAGTCGTTCTTCAGCAGGTCGGCCGCGGCGATCACTTCGTTGAAGATCGTACCGGCGCCGAGCAACTGCACGCGGGGCGCCTTCGCGTCGGCGTCGGCCTTCTTGAACGCGTACATGCCCTTGATGATGTCGGCCGCCACGTGCTCGCCCTGCGGAATCGCCGGGTGCTCGTAGTTCTCGTTCATCACCGTGATGTAGTAGTACACGTCTTCCTGGTCCTGCACCATGCGGCGCAGGCCGTCCTGGACGATCACCGCGAGTTCGTAGCCGAACGTCGGGTCGTAGCTCACGCAGTTCGGCACCGATGCCGCCCACAGGAGCGAGTGACCGTCTTCGTGCTGCAGGCCTTCGCCGTTCAGCGTCGTGCGGCCCGCGGTGCCGCCGAGCAGGAAGCCACGCGAGCGCATGTCGCCCGCCGCCCATGCCAGGTCGCCGATCCGCTGGAAGCCGAACATCGAATAGAAGATGTAGAACGGCACCATGATCTCGCCGTGCGTCGAATACGACGTTGCCGCCGCGATCCAGTCGCACATGCCGCCCGCTTCGTTGATGCCTTCCTGCAGGATCTGGCCGGTTTCCGATTCCTTGTAGAACATCAGCTGGTCGGAGTCTTCCGGCACGTACTTCTGGCCTTCCTGGTTCCAGATGCCGATCTGGCGGAACAGGCCTTCCATGCCGAACGTACGCGATTCGTCCGGGACGATCGGCACGACGCGCTTGCCGAGCGCCTTGTCCTTCAGCAGGATGTTCAGGATCCGCACGAACGCCATCGTCGTCGAGATCTCGCGGCCTTCGCCCGTGCCCTTCAGCAGCGGCTCGAACGCGTCGAGCGCCGGCACCGGCAGCGACGTCGCCTTCTCGCGGCGATGCGGCAGGTAGCCGCCGAGGTCCATGCGCTTCTGGCGCATGTATTCGAGTTCCTTCGAGCCTTCCTCGAACTTCAGGTACGGCACGTCGGCGATCTGTTCGTCGGTGATCGGCAGGCGGAACTGGTCACGGAACTTCTTCAGTTGCTCGACCGGCAGCTTCTTCTGCTGGTGCGTGATGTTCATCGCCTGGCCGGACTCGCCCATCCCGTAGCCCTTGATGGTCTTCGCGAGGATGACGGTCGGCGCGCCCTTCGTGTTGCTCGCTTCGTGGAATGCCGCGTAGATCTTGTGCGGATCGTGGCCGCCGCGGTTCAACGCCCAGATGTCGTCGTCGGACCAGTCGGCGACGAGTGCCTTCAGCTCAGGCGTGTTGAAGAAGTGCTCGCGCACGTACGCGCCCGACTCCGACTTGTACGTCTGGTATTCGCCGTCGACGGCTTCCATCATGCGGCGCATCAGCGCGCCCGACTTGTCTCGTGCGAACAGTGCATCCCAGCGGCTGCCCCAGATGACCTTGATCACGTTCCAGCCGGCGCCGCGGAATTCCGATTCCAGTTCCTGGATGATCTTGCCGTTGCCGCGCACCGGGCCGTCGAGACGCTGCAGGTTGCAGTTGATCACGAACACGAGGTTGTCGAGCTTCTCGCGGCTCGCCATGCCGATCGCGCCGAGCGATTCCGGCTCGTCCGTCTCGCCGTCGCCGAGGAACGCCCAGACCTTGCGGCCGGCGGTCTTCGCGATGCCGCGCGATTCCAGGTACTTCATGAAGCGTGCCTGGTAGATCGCCATGATCGGGCCGAGACCCATCGACACGGTCGGGAACTGCCAGAAGTCCGGCATCAGCCACGGGTGCGGGTACGACGAGATGCCCTTGCCGTCGACTTCCTGACGGAAGTTGTCGAGTTGCTCTTCCGACAGGCGGCCGAGCAGGAACGCGCGCGAGTATACGCCCGGCGACGAGTGGCCCTGCACGAACACGAGATCGCCGCCGTGCTGGTCGGACGCCGCGTGCCAGAAATGGTTGTAGCCGACGTCATAGAGCGTCGCGGCCGATGCGAACGACGCGATGTGGCCGCCGACGTTCGTGTCCTTGCCTGCGCGCAGCACCATCGCCAGCGCGTTCCAGCGCGTGTACGAACGAATGCGGTGCTCGAGGTCCTGGTCGCCCGGGATCTTCGCCTGGGCTTCGACCGGGATCGTGTTGATGTACGGGGTATTAGCGGAGAACGGCAGGTGTTCGCCGTGCATGCGGGCGAATTCGATCTGCTTTTCGATCAGGTAGTGCGCGCGGCCGGTGCCCACGGAGGAGATCACGCCGTCGAGCGACTCGAGCCATTCAACGGTTTCTTGCGGGTCGTCGTCACGATCGGCGGCGACATATTTCATCACTTCGTTCGGTACAGCGGACATTCTCGTCTCCTGGGTCCTGGAATGTGAGGATCGCTCTCGTGCAGACGACGCGACGCGGCCGGCTGCGGGCAAGCTCCGACGGATTGTAATGAGCGTGGACGGCCACGCGCAACAAAATTTTCGAATTATGAGATCTTTTCTCGCAATGCGGAATATTGCTGCGCTGCACCCTCGCTTCGGGCTTCTCCGGCACGCGCCGCGAGCACAAATTCGTTTCCGTTCAACATATCCGGTATGGGTTTTCCATGTATTGCGCTGCGCTACAATCCTGCCATGTTGACCGATCGGCTTTTCGCACGCTCGGCGCGACCGTCGGGCCCGCCGGCGGAGTCGCAGCCGTCCCGCTGGCACCACGGACCGTGGTGGTCCAACTCCTATCTGCTGACACCGCTGCTGTCGATCCTCGTGTTCCTCGTGGTGATGAGCCTGATTCTATGGAGCCTCAATCGCCGCGAACAGCAGCAGCAGGAAGACACGCTGTTCCGTAACGTCGCGTGGGCGCAGCAGCAGATCCGCCTGTCGATGACGGGCGCGCAGGAGCAACTGCAGGCGCTGTCGCGCGATCTCGCGTCCGGCCGCCTCGACCAGAACGCGTTCCAGATGGCCGTCGCGGACGTGATGCAGACGCATCCGGAAATCCTCTATCTGAACTGGTACACCGCGCCCGGCGTGCAGCGCTGGCCGACCGTGCATCCGCCGCTGCTCGGCCAGCGACTCGCGAAGCCCGGCGACGCACAGATGCAGGACGCCGTGCGCGGCGCATACGACGAGGCGCGCAGCACGCGCCGCCAGGCCTATTCGCCGCTGATCTACGACGACTTCGGCAACGGCTTCATCACGCTGCAGACACCCGTGATGCGCGGCGATCGCGAATATCTCGGCTCGATCGCCGCGGTGTTTTCGGTCGAAGGGATCCTGAAGCACGACATCCCGCAGGAGCTGTCGTCGAAGTACAAGATCTCGATCACCGACTCGAACAATCGCGAGCTGTCGTCCACGTCGACGCGCCCGCGCCTGCCGCGCGACTCCCACTACGACCTGCCGCTCGATCCGCCCGGCCAGGGGCTGACCGTGCGCGTATACGCATTCCCGCAGCTCACGAACCTGACCAACAATACGCTCGTGTGGCTGGTCGCCGGGCTGTCGTGCTTCGTGCTGTGGAGCCTCTGGAGCCTGTGGAAGCACACGCGCCAGCGCTTCGAGGCGCAGCAGGCGCTGTACGCGGAAGCGTTCTTCCGCCGCGCGATGGAAAACTCGGTGCTGATCGGCATGCGCGTGCTCGACATGCACGGCCGCATCACGCACGTGAACCCCGCTTTCTGCCGGATGACGGGCTGGGACGAGACCGACCTCGTCGGCAAGGTCGCGCCGTTCCCATACTGGCCGCGCGACGCGTACCCGGAAATGCAGCGCCAGCTCGACATGACGCTGCGCGGCAAGGCGCCGAGCTCGGGATTCGAGCTGCGCGTGCGGCGCAAGAACGGCACGCTGTTCCATGCGCGCCTTTACGTGTCGCCGCTGATCGACAGCTCGGGCCGCCAGACCGGCTGGATGTCGTCGATGACCGACATCACCGAGCCGAAGCGCGCGCGCGAGGAACTCGCGGCCGCGCACGAGCGCTTCACGACGGTGCTCGAAAGCCTTGACGCCGCGGTGTCGGTGCTGGCCGCCGACGAAGCCGAGCTGCTGTTCGCGAACCGCTACTACCGCCACCTGTTCGGGATTCGCCCGGACGGCCACCTCGAGTTGTCGGGTGGCGGCTTTGACCGCGCGCAGGCGTCGTCCGACTCGATCGACATGGTCGACGCGTTCGCGGGCCTGCCGGCGGCCGCGCTGACGAGCAGCACGGCGGATGCGCAGGAGGTGTACGTCGAAAGCATCCAGAAGTGGTTCGAGGTGCGCCGCCAGTACATCCAGTGGGTGGACGGCCACCTCGCGCAGATGCAGATCGCGACCGACATCACGACCCGCAAGAAAGCGCAGGAGCTCGCGCACCAGCAGGAAGAAAAGCTGCAGTTCACGAGCCGATTGATGACGATGGGCGAAATGGCGTCGTCGATTGCTCACGAATTGAACCAGCCGCTCGCGGCGATCAACAATTACTGCTCGGGCACGCTCGCGCTCGTGAAGAGCGGCCGCGGCACGCCAGAGACGCTGCAGCCCGCGCTGGAAAAAACCGCGCAACAGGCGTTGCGCGCGGGGATGATCGTCAAGCGGATCCGCGAATTCGTGAAGCGCAGCGAGCCGAAACGCCAGCCCGCGCGGGTCGCGGACATCGTCGCCGACGCGGTTGGGCTCGCCGAAATCGAGGCCAGGAAGCGCAGGATCCGGATCGTCACGGAAATCCTCGCAAGAATGCCTATTATTTATGTCGACCCCGTGCTAATCGAGCAGGTGCTCGTGAACCTGATGAAGAACGCGGCCGAGGCGATGGCCGACGTGAAGCCGGCGTCGGCGGACGGCGTGATCCGCGTCGTCGCCGACATCGACGCGGGTTTCGTCGACATCCGCGTGATCGACCAGGGTCCGGGCGTGGACGAAGCGACCGCCGAACGCCTGTTCGAACCGTTTTACAGCACCAAGTCCGACGGCATGGGCATGGGGCTGAATATCTGCCGTTCGATCATCGAATCGCATCGGGGGCGTCTGTGGGTGGTCAACAATGTCGAACCGGACGGCCGCATTTCCGGCGCGACATTCCACTGCAGCCTGCCCATTGGGGAACCCGCTGATCTCGGCCAAGGGGGGCGCGAGGCATCGGCATCACATACCGTTACGGGAGAACTATGAATAGCCCTGTCACCACCACTCAGGAAACTGTCTTCGTCGTCGACGACGACGAGGCCGTACGGGACTCGCTGCGCTGGCTGCTGGAGGCGAACGGCTATCGCGTGCAATGCTTCTCGAGCGCCGAGCAGTTCCTCGATGCCTATCAGCCGGCGCAGCAGGCCGGCCAGATCGCGTGCCTGATCCTCGACGTGCGGATGTCGGGCATGAGCGGCCTCGAACTGCAGGAACGCCTGATCGCCGACAACGCCGCACTGCCGATCATCTTCGTCACGGGCCACGGCGACGTGCCGATGGCGGTATCGACGATGAAAAAGGGTGCGATGGACTTTATCGAGAAACCGTTCGACGAGGCCGAGCTGCGCAAGCTCGTCGAGCGGATGCTCGACAAGGCCCGAAGCGAAAGCAAGAGCGTCCAGGAACAGCGCGCCGCGAGCGAGCGCCTGTCGAAGCTGACCGCGCGCGAGCAACAGGTGCTCGAGCGGATCATCGCCGGCCGTCTGAACAAGCAGATCGCCGACGATCTCGGGATCAGCATCAAGACGGTCGAAGCGCACCGCGCGAACATCATGGAAAAACTCAACGTCAACACGGTCGCCGATCTGCTGCGCCTCGCGCTGTCGAAGAAGCAGGCCTGAACGTTGCGCGCGGTTCCGGGCAGCCCTGCCCGGCCGCACCACCGTGCCGCGCGATGCGGACCCTCCGCGCGGCGCGGCCCGGCGCCGCCTCCCGGGGCGCCGTCACCGCCGCCATGACGCTTTCCTTGTATTCGCTGTCGGACGACGGCAAGCGACCGGTATAATTGCGTGCTTTGCTGCGGCGCTTCGCGCGCCGCACGCCCGCATTCCAACTTCCCGGCAGGACCACCACCATGACAGCCCTCCTCATCGACGGCAACGCCCTCTCGAAGACATTGCGCGCGCAGGCCGCCGAACGCGCCGCCGCCCTGACCGCACGCGGCCACCAGCCCGGTCTCGCGGTGATCCTGGTCGGCGCCAACCCGGCGAGCGAAGTCTACGTGCGCAACAAGATCAAGGCGTGCGAGGACAACGGCTTCTTCTCGCTGAAGGATGCGTACCCGGACACGCTGTCGGAAGCCGACCTGCTTGCGCGCATCGACGAACTGAACCGCGATCCGAAGATCCACGGCATCCTGGTCCAGTTGCCGCTGCCGAAGCACATCGACAGCCACAAGGTGATCGAAGCGATCGCGCCGGAAAAGGACGTCGACGGCTTCCACGTCGCAAACGCCGGCGCGCTGATGACGGGCAAGCCGCTGTTCCGCCCGTGCACGCCGTACGGCGTGATGAAGATGTTCGAAGCGCATGACATCCCGCTTCAGGGCGCGAACGCCGTCGTGATCGGCCGCTCGAACATCGTCGGCAAGCCGATGGCGATGCTGCTGCTCGAAGCCGGCGCGACCGTGACGATCTGCCACAGCAAGACGCGCGACCTCGCCGCGCACACGCGCCAGGCCGACGTCGTGGTCGCCGCGGTCGGCAAGCGCAACATCCTGACGGCCGACATGGTCAAGCCGGGCGCGACGGTGATCGACGTCGGCATGAACCGCGACGACGCGGGCAAGCTGTGCGGCGACGTCGACTTCGCCGGCGTGAAGGAAGTCGCCGGCTACATCACGCCGGTGCCGGGCGGTGTCGGCCCGATGACCATCACGATGCTGCTGATCAACACGATCGAAGCCGCCGAGCGCGCCGCCGCGGCAGCCTGATCGCCACCCGATCGCCCTGCCCGTCCAGCCGGCGCGCATTCGTGCGCCGGCGTCTTGCCGGCCGCCCGCCGCGGCCGCGCCGTCGCACTGAATTCCCCCGTATCCGACCCCGCACCGAGCGCAGCCAATCGCACCGTTAGAAACTAACGATTGGAAAGCGCACGATGCGCCCCAATAATGTCGGTATCGGGCGCCGCCGCATCGCGCCTCACCCTTTTCACCCCGGTTCATCCGGCAACAGACAGGGAGTCTTAATGTCCGCCAGCGCCAACACCAATCCGCTCCTCGATTTCTCCGGCCTGCCCCGCTTCGGCGAGATTCGTCCGGAACACGTGACGCCCGCGCTCGACACGCTGCTCGAAGCCGCCAACCGCGCGGTCGACACCGCGAGCGCCCCCGCGACGCCGGCGACATGGGCCGCGATCGTCGAGACGGTCGAGCAGGCGACGGAACCGCTCGGGCGCGCATGGGGCGTGGTCGGCCACCTGAACGCGGTCGCCGATACGCCGGAGCTGCGCGCCGCCTACGGCGAAAACCTGCCGCGCGTGACGGAGTTCTGGTCGAGCGTCGGCCAGAACCTCGCGCTGTACGAGAAGTACAAGGCGATCGCAGCGAGCGCCGAATACGCGACGCTGTCCGCCGAGCGCAAGAAGATCCTCGACAACGCGCTGCGCGATTTCCGGCTGTCCGGCGCCGAGCTGCCCGAGGACCAGAAGCCGCGCTTCGCGGAGCTGCAGGAGCAGCAGGCCGCGCTGTCGAAGGCGTTCTCCGACCACGTGCTCGACGCGACCAATGCGTACGCGTATTTCGCGCACGACGAAGCCGAGCTCGCCGGCCTGCCGGGCGACGCGATCGAAGCGGCGCGCGAAGCCGCGCAAAAGGAAGGCAAGGAAGGCTGGAAGTTCACGTTGCACTTCCCGTCCTACTTCCCGGTGCTGCAGTACGCCGAGAACCGCGCGATGCGCGAGACGCTGTACCGCGCTTATGCAACCCGCGCGTCGGAACTCGGCCCGCAGTACGGCGGCGGCAAGGCCGAGTGGGACAACACGGCGATCGTCGCAGACGAACTGAAGCTGCGCCGCGAAGAAGCGCAGATGCTCGGCTACCGCAACTTCGCCGAAGTGTCGCTTGCGCCGAAGATGGCCGAATCGCCGCAGCAGGTGATCGCATTCCTCGAGGATCTCGCGACACGCGCGCGACCGCACGCCGAAAAGGATTGGGACGAGTTGCGCGCGTTCGCCGCGAAGGAACTCGGTCTGGCCGAGCTCGCGCCGTGGGACGTCGCGTTCGCGGCCGAGCGGCTGCGCCAGCAGCGCTACGCGTTCTCGGAAAACGAGGTCAAGCAGTACTTCCCGGAGCCGGCCGTGCTGAAGGGCCTGTTCACCGTCACCGAAACGCTGTTCGGCGTTCGGATCAAGCCGGACGACGCACCGGTGTGGCACAAGGACGTGCGCTTCTTCCGCGTGGAAAACCGCGACGGCTCGCTCGTCGCGCAGTTCTATCTCGACCTGTATGCACGCGAAGGCAAGCGCGGCGGTGCATGGATGGACGATGCGCGTGCGCGCGCGAAGCGCGGCAACGCCGTGCAGACGCCGGTCGCGTACCTGACCTGCAACTTCTCGGCGCCGGTCGGCGGCAAGCCCGCATGCTTCACGCACGACGAAGTCATCACGCTGTTCCATGAATTCGGCCACGGGCTGCATCACATGCTGACGCGCGTCGACGAACTCGGTGTGTCGGGCATCAACGGCGTCGAATGGGATGCGGTCGAGCTGCCGTCGCAGTTCATGGAAAACTTCTGCTGGGAATGGGACGTGCTGTCGTCGATGTCGTCGCACGTCGACACGGGCGCCGCGCTGCCGCGCGAGCTGTTCGACAAGATGATCGCCGCGAAGAACTTCCAGAGCGGCTTGGGCACGCTGCGCCAGATCGTGTTCTCGATGTTCGACATGCTGCTGCACGTCGACTTCGACCCGGCCGGCGCGACCGGCGTAAACGCGTTCGCGCGCGAGATCAACGAGCGCTACCACGTGATCCCGCAGGCGGCGTTCTCGCGCTGGCCCAACACGTTCAGCCACATCTTCGCCGGCGGCTATGCGGCCGGCTATTACAGCTACAAGTGGGCCGAGGTGCTGTCCGCCGACGCGTACGCGGCATTCGAGGAAGCGGCCGCCGCAAGCGGCAGCGTGCTCGACGCGGCGACCGGCACGCGCTATCGCCGCGAGATCCTCGAAGTCGGCGGAAGCCGGCCGGCAATGGATTCGTTCAAGGCATTCCGCGGCCGCGAGCCGGAAATCGACGCGCTGCTGCGCCATAACGGGATGGCTTCCCCCGCGCACTGACTATTGGCATGCCCTGCCCGGCTCGTCCGGCAGCATCGAAAGGCACCGCTTCGGCGGTGCCTTTTTTTCATCACGCCGGCGTTTCGCCGCCCGCTTCGTCCGTGTTGTCCGTGTTGTCCGTGTTGCGGTCGGCCTCGTCGTCGAACAGCAAAAACTGCCCGTGACGCTCGGCCGTGTCCTCGTCGATGCGCACGCCGACGCCGAGCAGCCGCACGGCCTGCGCGCGCCGCTGCAGCCCCTTCGCGAGCAGCGAGACGGCCGTCTGCGCATTCGTCGCGTCGGCCACGCACTCGACCGTCGTGCGCTGGAAATCGGCGAAGCGGATCTTCACGTATAGCTTGCGGATCATGCGGGCCGCGCCCGCGCGTGCGATCCGCGCGTCGAGCTGCACGACGAGGCGACGGATCTCGTCCGCGCATTGCTCGAGCGTCGTCAGGTCGGTGACGTAGGTCGTCTCGACGCTGACCGACTTGCGCTCCTGGTCGGCCTGCACTGGCCGCTCGTCGATTCCGCGTGCCAGCTGGTACAGCCGCCGGCCGAACGCGCCGAACTCGCGATGCAGGTCGATCAGCGACCAGTCGCGCAACTGCGCGCAGGCCTGGATGCCGAGCCGGTCGAGCCGCGCGGCCGTTACCTGGCCGACGCCGTGCAGCTTGCGCACCGGTAACGCCGCGACGAATGCATCGACCTCATGCGGGCGAACGACGAACAGGCCGTCGGGCTTGTTCCAGTCGGACGCGATCTTCGCGATGAACTTGTTCGGCGCGACGCCCGCCGAAACCGTCACGCCGACCGTGTCGTATACGCGCTGGCGAATCTCGCGTGCAATCAGCGTCGCGCTGCCCTGGCACAGTTCGGAACCGGTGACGTCGAGGTATGCCTCGTCGAGCGACAGCGGCTCGACGTCACGCGTGTAGTCGCGATAGATCGCCATGATCTGCCGCGACGCCGCGCGGTACTTGTCCATCGCGGACGGCAGGATCAGCAGGTCCGGGCACTTGCGCATCGCCAGCGCCGACGACATCGCCGAATGCACACCGTATCGGCGCGCCTCGTAGTTGCAGGTCGCGATCACGCCACGCTGGTCGGGCCGGCCGCCGACCGCCAGCGGCCGGTTGCGCAGCGACGGGTCGTCGCGCATCTCGACCGATGCGTAAAAGCAATCGCAGTCGCAATGGATGATCTTGCGCACGCGCGACGGCGCGTCGCCGGGTGGCGGCACGCGCGGATCGGCAGGCGGGATGATGGTCGGATTCACGGTGCCGATACTGTACAAAAACACAGTGCCCGTTTCAACTGTCGCGTGCTGCCGCGCCGCTCGCTTCCCTGCCCCGGCCAGCCGCCGGCGACAGCGTTGTACCGGCCCGCTTCGCACGAAGCGTATCGCCGTGCGCGCGGACCGACCCCTATACTCGTCCGTCACGAGATACGACACATACGGTGACGCATGAAAACGATCGGACTGATCGGCGGGATGAGCTGGGAATCGTCGGCGGAGTACTACCGGATGATCAATCGCCATTCGAAAGCGCTGCACGGCGGCCATCACAATGCGAAGAGCGTGCTGGTCACGGTGGATTTCGCGGAGATCGAAGCGCTGCAGCGCGCGCAGGACTGGGCCGCGCTCGGTGAACGGATGGCCGATGCCGCGCGCCGGCTCGAAGCGGCCGGCGCCGATCTCGTCGTTCTGACGACCAACACGATGCACCGCGTGCACGGCGCGATCGAGGCTGCGGTGGCGCTGCCGTTCCTGCACATCGCCGATCCGACCGGCGCCGCGCTGCGTGCCGCCGGCGTCGAGCGCGTCGCGCTGCTCGGCACGCGTTACACGATGGAATTGCCGTTCTACGCGGAGCGTCTGCGCGACAAATTCGGCCTCGACGTGGTGGTGCCGGACGAATCCGCGCGCGGCGACGTGCACCGGATCATCTACGACGAGCTGTGTCATGGCGTGATCGATGCCGGGTCGCGCGCGACCTACGTGGCGATCATCGAAGAACTGGCGAAACGCGGCGCGCAGGCGGTGATACTCGGCTGCACGGAAATCACGCTGCTGATCGGCGCGGACGATTCGCCGCTGCCGGTGTTCGATACGACCGCACTGCATGCGAAGGCGGCGGTCGAGTGGGCGGCGGGCTGAAAACAAAAAACCCGGCACGGGGCCGGGTTCCTGTCGACGAAGCGCGCATCGGTCACTTGCGCTGCACATCGTCTGGTGTGCTTGGTTGCGGGGGTAGGATTTGAACCTACGACCTTCGGGTTATGAGCCCGACGAGCTGCCAGACTGCTCCACCCCGCGTCAGAGAAATAAATTATAGGGTGATGAAGCACTCACGTCAACACTTTTGTCACAATTTCTTTGCAGGCCATCGATAGGCCGATGCGTCGCGCCGTGTGTCGCGCGCGTTCGCGCCCCTTGCTCGCGGTAAGATGGCGGCCTTCGCATTCACCCCGCACGCATTCCCGTTCATGAAAATCGCCACCTGGAACGTCAACTCGCTCAACGTCCGCAAGCAGCATGTGCTCGACTGGCTCGCGCAAAGCGGGACCGACGTGCTGTGCCTGCAGGAACTGAAGCTGCCCGACGAGAAGTATCCGCGCGCCGATCTCGAGGCCGCCGGCTACCGCAGCTGGTTCACGGGCCAGAAGACCTACAACGGCGTCGCGATCCTCGTGCGCGACACGCTCGCCGTCGACGAATCGGACGTCGTGCGCAACATCCCCGGCTTCGACGACCCGCAGCAGCGCGTGATCGCCGTGACGGTCGAAGGCGTGCGGATCGTGTCCGCCTATTTTCCGAACGGCCAGGCGCCCGACTCCGACAAGTTCGTCTACAAGATGCAATGGCTCGACGCGCTGCATGCGTGGCTGAGCACCGAGATGCAGCGCTACCCGAAGCTTGCGCTGCTCGGCGACTACAACATCGCGCCGGAAGACCGCGACGTGCACGACCCGGCGAAATGGGAAGGCCAGAATCTCGTGTCGCCGCAGGAGCGTGCGCACTTCGCGAAGCTGATCGAACTCGGCTTCGTCGATGCATTCCGCCGCTTCGAACAGCCGGAGAAGACCTTCACGTGGTGGGACTACCGGATGTTCGCGTTCCGCCGCAACGCGGGGCTGCGCATCGACCACGTGCTGCTGTCGCCAGCGCTCGCCGCCACCTGCACGTCGTGCGAAGTCGACCGCGTGCCGCGCACGTGGGACCAGCCGTCCGACCACACGCCCGTCGTCGCGATCGTCGGCTGAGCCCCTGCCCGCTCGCGCCTGCGCTCAACCTCGCGCGGGCGCGGGCCCGAGATGAGCCCACAGGAAGCCGAATTCCGCCGCATCGGATTCGGCGCGCTCCAGATCGTCGGCGCTGCCGTGGCCGCCGTCGGTGTTCTCCCAATACCACACCCGTTCGTGTCCGAGCGCATGCATGCGCGCGGCCATCTTGCGCGCATGCGCGGGATGCACGCGGTCGTCGCGCGTCGATGTCGTCAGCAGCAGCGGCGGATACACGACACCTTCGCGTACGCGGTGATACGGCGAGTACGCGGCCAGTGCCGCGCCCTCGCGCGAATCCTCGGGATCACCGTACTCATCGAGCCACGCGGCGCCCGCATGCAGCTTCGGATAGCGACGCATGTCGAGCAGCGGCACGCGGCACAGCACCGCGCCGAACAGCTCCGGACGCTGCACCATGCATGCACCGACCAGCAGCCCGCCGTTGCTGCCGCCCTCGATGCCGAGTTGCGCGGCCGTCGTCACGCCGGTGCGGATCAGGTCCTCGGCCACCGCGATGAAGTCGTCGAAGGAGCGCTGCCGGTGTTCGCGCTGCGCGTCGACGTGCCACCCCGGCCCGAATTCGCCGCCGCCGCGGATGTGCGCGAACGCCGCGACACCGCCGCGTTCGAGCCATGCGATGCCGAGTGCATCGCTGTAGCCCGGCAGGTTCGGAATCGCGAAACCGCCATAGCCTGACAACAGACATGGCCGCGCGACGCGGGTGCCGCCTTCCGCACGATCCGGCGCATCGAGCGCATCACGCGGCCCGATCAGCGTGTACGGCACCACCGTGCCATCGCGCGAACGGGCGTTCGCGCGGCGCACGACGAGCCCGGCCGCATCGAACCGCACCGGCGGCCGATCGAGCAGCACGCGGCGCGACGGCGCATCGGCCGCGCGATCGGCCAGGTCGGCGAGCCAGCATTCGGGCGGATCGAGATAGGTATCGACGTCCACGTACACGTCGTCGTTCAGCGTCGACTCGACCGGCTCGACGTCGATCTGCGCATCGCCCGGCCAGTCGAACGGCCGTGCGTCCCACGTCCACGCGCCGTCCTCGCGCTGGCGCGGCTGCCACAGCATCGTGCGGTTGTGCACGTCGTCGAGCCAGCTCGCGATCAGCATCGTGCGCGTGTGCGTCCACGTGCAGGCGGACGTCGACGGCCGCGGCGCGAACAGCGTCGTGAGCTCGCGCGAGCCTGCCAGGAACGCCTGCTCGCGGATCGCGAGCAGCGAGCCGCCTGCGTGGCGCACGCCGCCGCAGTCCCAGTCGAGCCGCGGCTCCAGCACGAGCCAGCCTTCCCAGAAGCCGACCTCGACATGCGTCGGCACGTCGTAGCGCGCCCACTCGCCCGCGTCGGTCAGCCGGTACGCGTGTGCGTCGAAGAAATCCACGCTGCGCCACGCGACGTGGCGGCCATCGATCGGATCGAACCACGCGCCCGCGCTGATGTCGTCGGGTTCGCCGCGAAATACGACCGGCGCATCGGCGAGCGGCGTACCACGCACCCAGCGGCGCGCGTCGTACGGATAGCCGGCCGCGGTCGCATGCGCTTCGCCGCGATCCCAGCTCACGTAGACGGTATCGCGATCGATCCAGCCGACCGTGTGATGCCCCGGCTCGTCGATCGTGAAACCGCCATCGACGAAACGACGCTGCACGAGATCGAACTCGCGCACGACGACGGCGTCGGCACCGCCCGGCGACAGCGACAGCAGCGCGCGGTCGCCGTCCGGGTACAGGATCGCATCCTGCTCGAACACCCACGATTCGCCCTCTTGCGCGCCGAGCGCGTCGACGTCGAGCAGCGTTTCCCATTCGGGCCGGCCGGCACGCCAGTCGTCCCAGCGCGCGCGGCGCCACAGCCCCTTCGGGTGGAGATCGTCCTGCCACAGGTCGTACGCCCAGTCGCGCCAGCGGGTGGGAATCACCGGGCGTTCGCGCGGCAGATACGCGTGCGCAAGCCGCGCGGTGAGCGCGCGATACGCATCATCGTCGCGCAGCGCGGCGCGCGTGCGCGCGTTCTGCTCGTCGACCCACGCACGGGCGCGCTTGCTGTCGAGCGCTTCGAGAAAACGGAAGGGATCGGCCCCGGCGGGCCAGCGGAAGGAATCGGACATGACGGAAGCGCACGTGACGGCAAACCGCGATTATGTCCGATCGCGGCATGCGCGACGCACGCGCATGCCGCGACGGTTGCTTACGGCTCCAGATGCAGTTCCTGGATCTTGCGCGTGATCGTGTTGCGGCCGATGCCGAGCCGCTCCGCCGCCTCGACCTTGCGGCCGCGCGTGAAGTCGAGCGCCTCGCGGATCACGGCCGCCTCGAAACGGCGCGCGAGCTCGTCCATCACGTCGGCCGAATTCTCGCGCAGCAGCCGCGCGACTTCGGTGCGCAGCCCGCTTTCCCACATCGGATAGCCGGCCGGCGCACCGTTCGGCGCGGCCGTGACGGGCGCCGTCGTCAACGGCACGACACCGCCCCCCAGCTGCGCGCGCGCCGCGTCGCCGGCGCCGCCACTCCCGCTTCCGCTCACGCCGCCGTGCGCATCCGCGCCATCGGCCGTCGCGGCCACCGGCGTGCCCGCCGGCACGAGGTCGGGCGGCAGGTCCTTGATCTCGACCGTCTGCGCGGGCGCCATCACGGTCAGCCAGTTCGCGAGGTTCTCGAGCTGCCGCACGTTGCCGGGAAACGGCAGCGACGTCAGATACGCGAGCGCCTCGTCCGATACGCGCTTCGGCTCGACGCCGAGATCGCGCGCGCTCTTCTGCAGGAAGTGACGCGTGAGCAGCGCGATGTCCTCGCTGCGTTCGCGCAGCGGCGGCAGCCGCAGCCGGATCACGTTGAGCCGGTGGTAAAGGTCCTCGCGGAACAGCCCCTGCCGCACGCGCGCCTCCAGATTCTGGTGCGTCGCGGCGATCACGCGCACGTTCGCGCGCAGCGGGTTGTGGCCGCCGACCCGATAGAACTGGCCGTCCGACAGCACGCGCAACAGGCGCGTCTGCAGATCGAACGGCATGTCGCCGATTTCGTCGAGGAACAGCGTGCCGTTCTCCGCTTGCTCGAAGCGGCCCTGGCGCGTCGTCTGCGCACCGGTGAACGCGCCGCGCTCATGGCCGAACAGTTCGGATTCCAGCAGGTCCTTCGGAATCGCAGCGGTGTTCAACGCGATGAACGGACCGTTCGCCCGCGGGCTGTGACGGTGCAGCGCCCGTGCGACGAGTTCCTTGCCGGTGCCCGATTCGCCGGTGATCAGCACGGTCGCGGCCGAATGAGACAAGCGGCCGATCGCGCGAAACATGTCCTGCATCGCGGGCGCCTGGCCGAGCATCTCGGGCGCCTCGGCGACGCGCTCGTCCTGCGGCGCGCCTCCGCGCAGGCTTTCCTCGACCGCGCGGCGAATCAACTCGACGGCCTTGTCGACGTCGAACGGCTTCGCGAGATATTCGAACGCGCCGCCCTGGAACGCCGCGACGGCGCTGTCGAGATCGGAGAACGCCGTCATGATGATGACGGGCAGGCCCGGCAAGCGCTCGTGCATCGCCTGCAACAGCTCGAGGCCGGAGCCGCCCGGCATCCGGATGTCGGATACGAGCACCTGCGGCGTCTCATGGTCGAGCGCGGCCAGCGCGTCGCGCACGTTCGCGAAGCTCTTCGTCGCGAAGCTGTCCCGGGCGAGTGCCTTTTCGAGCACCCAGCGGATCGATTGGTCGTCGTCTACTATCCAGATCGGCTTCATAGGTCGGTCAGGTATGGGTGAATCCGGTGAATCGCCATGCTGCCGCTCAATGATCGAGCGGCAGCAGGATCTGAAATTCGGTGCGGCCGGGCCGGCTCTCGACCTCGATCATCCCGTCGTGCTGCTGCACGAACGTCTGCGCGAGCGTGAGTCCGAGGCCGCTGCCGTCGTCGCGCCCGGACACGAGCGGGTAGAAGATCCGGTCGCGGATCTCCTCCGGAATGCCGGGCCCGTTGTCGACCACGTGCAAGTCCAGTGCCAGCTTGTACAGGCGCTTCGCGATCGTTACCTTGCGCGCGATGCGCGTGCGCAGCTCGATCTTCGCGTCGCCCTGCGCGATCCGTTCGCGCAGCGCCTGCGCGGCGTTGCGCACGATGTTCAGCAGCGCCTGGATCAGTTGCTCCTTGTCGCCGCGCAGGTCCGGCACGCTCACGTCGTAGTCGCGCTCGATCGTGAGCCCGCGCGGAAATTCCGCGAGCATCACGGCGCGCACGCGTTCGCACACTTCATGAATGTTCACGTCGCCGACGATGTGCGGATGCCGGTGCGGCTCCAGCAACCGGTCAACGAGCGTCTGCAGGCGGTCGGACTCCTTGATGATCACCTGCGTGTATTCGCGCAACTCGCCGCGCTCGCGCTCGCTCAGCTCGAATTCGAGCAGCTGGGCTGCGCCGCGAATGCCGCCGAGCGGGTTCTTGATCTCGTGCGCGAGGTTGCGGATCAGTTGCTTGTTGACCGCGGTCAGGTCGTGGATGCGCTCTTCGCGATCGGTGCGCGACTGCCGTTCGTTCTCGAACAGCTCGACGAGCACGAAATCGGGGGCCGTCTCGAGGAAGCCGACGATCGCGTGCACGTGCAGCGGCTCGCGGCCGGGCCGGTCGAGCACGGTATCGAGATGCGTCGCGTGAAAGCGCTCCTCGCCGATCGCGGTCAGCGTCGACGCGAGCTCGTTCGCGTTCGGGAAAATCTCGCCCCACGGCCGCTGCGCGAGCTGCCGGCGCGAGATGTCGAGCATCGCCTCCGCGGACGGATTCGCGAACGCGACCCGCAGCGTCTTGCGGTCGAGCACGATCACGACCGTCGGCAACGCCTCCAGCCCGGCAAGCAGGCCCGAGCGCGCGAGCCGCTCGTCGTCCGTCAGTCGCTCGGGCTGCCCCGTCTTCGCCTTGATCAGATTCTTCAGAGCCATCGTGCGTATCGTCGCGCCTCACCGGGTCGGAAAATGGAAATGCTCGGAACAAAAAAGGGACGGCTGGACGCCGTCCCCTTTCAGACTCCGCGGTTCCCGCCGCAAGCCGCGCGACGGGAACGAACCGGCATGACGGCGCTGAATCGAAGCGCCATCGCCGATTACAGCGAGTAGTACATCTCGAACTCGATCGGATGCGTCGTCATGCGGAACTTCGCCAGCTCCTGCTCCTTCAGCGCGAGGTACGCATCGATCATGCCGTCGGTGAACACGCCACCGCGCGTCAGGAACTCGCGATCCTTGTCGAGCGCTTCCAGTGCCTGGTCGAGGCCTGCGCAGACGGTCGGGATCTTTGCATCCTCTTCCGGCGGCAGGTCGTACAGGTTCTTGTCCGCGGCTTCGCCCGGGTGGATCTTGTTCTGCACGCCGTCGAGACCGGCCATCATCAGTGCGGTGAAGCACAGGTACGGGTTGGCCATCGGGTCCGGGAACCGCGTTTCGATGCGGCGGCCCTTCGGGTTCGACACGTGCGGAATGCGGATCGACGCCGAACGGTTGCGCGCCGAGTACGCGAGCTTGACCGGTGCCTCGAAGTGCGGAACCAGACGCTTGTACGAGTTCGTCGTCGGGTTCGTGATCGCGTTCAGCGCACGGGCGTGCTTGATGATGCCGCCGATGTAGAACAGCGCGAATTCCGACAGGCCGGCGTAGCCGTTGCCCGCGAACAGGTTCTGGCCGTCCTTCCAGATCGACTGGTGAACGTGCATGCCCGAACCGTTGTCGCCCACGACCGGCTTCGGCATGAACGTCGCTGTCTTGCCGTACGAGTGCGCGACGTTATGGATGATGTACTTCGACCATTGCGTCCAGTCGGCGCGCTGCACCAGCGTCGAGAACTTCGTGCCGATTTCGTTCTGGCCCTGGCCTGCCACTTCGTGGTGGTGCACTTCGACCGGGATGCCGAGCTGTTCGAGCAGCAGGCACATTTCCGAACGCATGTCCTGGAACGTGTCGACCGGTGCGACCGGGAAGTAGCCGCCCTTCGTGCCCGGACGGTGGCCCGTGTTGCCGCCTTCGAATTCCTTGCCTGCCGACCACGGCGCTTCTTCGGAGTTGATCTTCACGAAGCAGCCCGACATGTCCGTGTTCCACTGGACCGAGTCGAAAATGAAGAATTCCGGCTCCGGACCGAAGTAGGCGGTGTCGCCCAGGCCCGTGCTCTTCAGGTACGCTTCGCCGCGCTTCGCCAGCGAACGCGGGTCGCGCTCGTAGCCCTTGCCGTCGGCCGGCTCGACCACGTCGCAGGTCAGCACGAGGGTCGACTCTTCGTAGAACGGGTCGATGAACGCGGCGCTCGGGTCCGGCATGAGCAGCATGTCCGACGCCTCGATGCCCTTCCAGCCGGCGATCGACGAGCCGTCGAATGCATGGCCGCTTTCGAACTTGTCTTCGTCAAACGCCGAAACCGGCACCGACACGTGCTGTTCCTTGCCGCGCGTATCCGTGAAGCGGAAATCGACGAACTTGACGTCCTCGTCCTTCACGAGCTGCATGACGTCGGCGACGGTTTTACTCATAACCTCTTCTCCTGATTGAACAATTCCGGCGGACTGGGAACCGCCTCGTTTATCGAGCTGCCCGGAGTCTGGCTTTGGCGCAGCGCGCTCCGGGTCGACCGAATTCTATATAGCAGCAACCGTGCCAGCCAGGCGCAGAAGCGACATGAATCGCGCCAGCCCGCGCCACGGCAGGGCCCGGCTGCGCAATTCCGGGGCCGGGCGCCGCATCGTCGGCCGGTCGGTCGCACCTGCATGGTGCAAACGACCAAGCACGCCGACGTTGCGGAATCATTCTGGTGCATGCATGCCATTCTGCACTTTTTTGGTGAACGCGTGGGCGGTGCATGCGCCGCTCGGCACGTGGACATCCGCGCGGCGGCGCCGCGCTAGAATGATCGTTTGACCGATACGGAGACCTCCTGCCATGAGTACGCTCGACCAGCTTTACGCGAAGGCCGAAGAACGCCGCGCCCAGGGCGCGCTCCACTATGCCGGCGCACTGCTGCCGGTCGAGGCATTCGAACTGCTGCAGCTCGACCCGTCGGCACGCCTCGTCGACGTGCGCACGCGCGCCGAGCTCGACTGGGTCGGCCGCCCGCTCGTCGGCGACGGCCAGTACCTGCACCTCGAATGGACGCGCTATCCGGGCGGCGTGCCGAACGCCGAATTCATCGATCAACTGAAAGCGGCTCTCCCGGCCGATACGCCCATCCTGTTCCTGTGCCGCAGCGCCGCGCGCTCGAAGCTCGCCGCGGTCGCGTCGGCGCAGGCCGGCTTCACGAAGGCGTTCGATCTGCTCGAAGGCTTCGAGGGCGGCAAGGATGCCGAAGGCCACCGCAAGACGGTCGACGGCTGGTGCTTCCGGAAACTGCCGTGGATCGGCGCCTGACGGCGCATTCGCTTGGGCACGCCCGACTGCGACATCGTCGAGCCGGGCGATGACATCCCGATGACGGGCCGCATTGCGCGGCCCGCGGTTTTTGTGCGGTTTTTGCCCGGCCTTTGCGCCGCCCGCATGGGTGACCGGTACGCGGCCCTCAGGCGCGCGGCGCGTCCGGTTCAACCACGTCGCCGCCGAGCAGGTGCACGCCTTCGCGCAGCTTCACGAACGCGGCCGCGACCGCCTCCGGCTCCCCCTTCACGCCGAGATCGATATGCCGCCGCGCATAGATCCCGCCACGCTCGGCATCGCCGACGCTTGGCAGGCTGAATACGCGCACGCCCTGGAAATCGCGCTCGATCTTCTCCATCAGCGGCGTGAGCGTCGATTCCGGCAGCTCGAACACGTACAGCGAGCGCTCCGCGTGCGGCGTCGCGTGGTGGAGATGCTGGTACTTCGTGTCGAGCACCCATTCGATCATCGGCCACGCCATCACCGGGAAGCCCGGCACGAAGTGGAGATCGCCGACAGAGAAGCCGGGAATCCGGTTGTAGCCGTTCGGGATGATCGTCGCGCCCGCCGGGAATACGCCCATGTTGAAGCGATGCTGGTTTTCGGGCGATTCGAAATCGACCGGCGTGGCCGGATCGGCATGCGTCTCGCGGATGCGCTCCGCGATCAGCGCCTTCGCTTCCGGGTGCAGCTCGAGCGGCACGCCGAGCGCGGCGGCCGCGCACTGGCGCGTGTGGTCGTCCGGCGTCGCGCCGATGCCGCCCGTGGAGAAGACGATGTCGCCCGACGCGATCGCGCGCGCGAGCGTCGCGGTGATCCGCGCCGGATCGTCGCCGACATATTCGGCCCAGTCGAGCGCGAGGCCTCGCGCGCCGAGCAGCTCGATAACCTTGGCCAGGTGCTTGTCCTGCCGGCGGCCCGAAAGGATCTCGTCGCCGATGATGATGATGCCGATGCTCATGCCTGCCCCATGTCGATTGCGGTGGCGCGCGAACTCGCGCGCAGGTCGTCCAGCGCGCGCAGGCAATAGTGCCCGAACCACAGCGCCGAGAAAACGAGGATGAAAGCGTAAACCCAGATCATCGCCGCCGCCACGAACGGAAACAGCACCATCATCCAGACCGACGACACCCATACGAAGGTCGGCACGGTGCCGAGCAGCCCGGTCGCGACGCCAATGCCGATCAGCGGCCAGCGATGCTGCCGCACCAGCGCACGGCGCTCGTCGCGGCTCGCGTGCTGCGCGAGCGCATCGTAGGTCATCACCCGGTAGGTCAGCCAGCCCCAGATCACGGGCGGCAGCAACGCGAAGAACGGCGGAATCAGCCACAGCGGGATCGTGACGACGAGCAGCACGACGCCGACGACGGCCGCGCCGAGCGAATTGAACACGCTGCCGAAGAACGTGCCGCCCCGCTTCGCCTCCAGCGCGGCGAACTGCCGGTTCGACAGGTGCCTGATCACGACGGGCATCGAGATCGTCGCGATCAGCAGCAGCACGGTCAGCACGATCAGCGGAATCGCGAGCGACACGACGACGAACGGCGCGACGACCGCATGCAGCTGCGACATCCCGATCGCGTCGAACATGCGGTACAGCACGGCCGTGAGCACGAAGCCGTCGAGCGCGCCGCGCGCCGCGTCGATCAGCGTCTGCCACGAGAACCACAGCACGACGCCCCACAGCAGCGCCGAGACGACGAACGGCATCAGGGTGAGCCAGAGCATGCGCGGGTGCAGCGCGCTGGCGAAGGCCCGGACGAAAGAGCGCAGCAAGTCGTTCATGCGAACCTGTATCGACGAAGAAAAACGGGGAAAGGATAAACCACACGGCCCGCATGCGCCAAAGCGCATGCGGGCCGTGCGGGAGAACCGTTCAACGGGAGAGCGACAGGGTCAGGCCGACGCCGCGCCGCGCTTCGCGGGGACGAGGCGCCGGAAGATCCGCACGAACGCGAGGCCGTGCTGCGACCAGAAGCCGTCGCCGTAGGACACGCCTTCGACCTGCTCGCGGATGCCGGTCGGCTCGACCGTGCGGTTCCACGACGCGGTGCCGAACATCATGTCCCACCACGGAAACAGCACGCCGAAGTTGCAGCCGTACTTGGTCCCTTCGTGACCGTAGCCGACTGCATGATGGCGCCGGTGGAAAGTCGGGCTCACGAGCAGGCGCTCGCCGAGCCAGCCGAACGACAGCCGCGCATTCGTATGCTGGATGCTCTGCACGAAGTTCGTGACCGCGGTCAGCACGACGAACTGCGAGGGCGTCACGCCGATCACGAGCGCGATCGACGCGAAGAAGCACGACTGGATCACGTTGTCGAGCAGGTGGTTGCGGTCGTCGCACCAGAGCGACATCTGCCGCTGGCTGTGATGCACCGCGTGCAGTTCCCACCAGATGCCGAACTTGTGCTGCCAGCGGTGATACCAGTAGCCGGCGAAGTCGAGCACGACGAGGTAGATCGCGAACGCGACGATCGGCCGCGAGGTCACGCCCGGCCACAGATAGTCGAGGTTGATGTTCGCGATGCCGTGCAGGCGCAGCCACGCCTGGAAGCCGTCGAACACCGGCTGCAGCGCGAAGAAGAAGAACAGCGTGTAGATGCCGAGCTTCGCGATCGCCGTGTAGATCACGTCGACCCGCACCGCGCGGCGGCTCTGCCAGCGCTCGACCGGCAGCAGCGCCTCGAGCGGACGCAGCAGCGCGAACATCAGCACCATCTGCAGCGCGCCGATGATCACCCAATACAGCGCGTCGTAGGTGTCCTCGTCATAGCCCATCAGGTTGAACTTGAAGAGGAGCGGCTGCACGACGTCGACGTACAGCCAGGTCTGGATGTCCGACACGAACGCATCGATCAGGTGCAGCATCGCTCGCCTCCGTCCGTCACGCGCCGTTCGCAGCCTTCCACGGCGCGCGGTCGTAGAAGTAGATCCCGTGCGGCGAACGGCCGACGGCGATCGTCTGCACCAGCTTGCGCGATGCGAGATCGATGATACCGACCTTCTTCGCGAAGCGGAACGTCACCCACAGCGTCTTCTTGTCGGCGGACAACTCCATGTCATCCGGCCCCGGCAGCAGGCCGGTGATGTCGCCGACGTTGGTGAGCGTGTTCTCGTCGATGATGCTGATCGTGTTCGCGACCCGGTTGGTGACCGCGACGTGCGTGCCGTCGGCGAGCGAGCGGAAGTTGTGCGCGCCGTTGCCCGTATGGATCTGCTTGACGACCTTCTGGTTGCGCCAGTCGACCACCGCGACATAATCCGCGCCGGTCATCCCGACCAGCAGGAACTTGTCGTCCGGCGTGAGCCACAGGCCTGCCGGCACCTTGCCGACCTTCATCTTCCACTTGACCGTCTGCGTCGGCAGATCGATCGCCGCGATCTCGCCGGACACCTGCAGCGACACGAGCAGCGTCTTGCTGTCCTTCGTAAACGCGAGGTGGCTCGGCATCACCGCGAGCGGCACGCGCTTGGCGAGATGCACGTCGTGGCCGTCGTAGCTGTAGATGTCGACGCGATCGAGCCGCAGCCCCGCCGCGGCGAACCACTTGCGGTCGGGCGAGAAGCCGAGCTGGTACGGGTCGTCGATCCCCTCGACGGTGCGCTGCAGCTTGCCCGTCTTCGGATCGAGGAACATCAGGCTGTTCGAGACCGAATTTGCGACGATGAGCGACGAATTGTCGGGCGTCGCCATCAGATGGTGCGGCTCCTTGCCGGTCGGCATCGTGGAAACGACTTCGCGGGTCTGCTGGTCGATCAGGGAAAGCGTCGCTTCGGCCGAATTGAGGATGATCACGTTATTCGCATGTGCGGCGGGCGCCAGCACGGCGGCGGCCAGCGCAAGCGTGCGGCCGAAGGAAAGGAAAGTGCGCATGAAGACTCACGTCGTGGAACAGCGGTCATTGTAAAACGTTCGGCCGGCCCCGCCGGTTGACGAAAGCCCGAGTTGCGCCACTTCGACGCACGTCGCGGCGGCCGTGGAGCCGGCCGCGGCCGGCGCCCCGGGACCGCCCCGGCCAGCAGCCGGTGCGGCGCGGCCAATCGCCGTCGCGCTAGCGCTGCATCGATTCCCACACCTTGTGCAGACGCTTGACAGAGACAGGCATCGGCGTGCGCAGTTCCTGCGCGAACAGCGAAATTCGCAGTTCCTCCAGCAGCCAGCGGAATTCCGCGAGGCGCGGATCGGCGACGCCGCCGCGCTGCGACACCGCGCGCTGATACTGCTGGACGAGCGGCAGCAGTTCGCCGGACTGCTTCGCGTCGCGCGCCGGGTCGGCTTTCAGCTTGTCGATCCGCAGCGCGATGCCCTTCAGGTAGCGCGGGAAATGTGCAAGCTGCACGTAAGGCGTGTCGATCACGAAGCGCTTGCCGACCAGCGCGGCGAGCTGCTGCTGCAGATCGGCGTGCGCCTGTGCGAACGGCTTCGCCTGCGCGAGCTTCTTCGCAAGCCCCGCATACTCGGCGAGGATTTGCCCGACGAGCCGCGCGATCTCCTGCGCGAGCAGGTTCAGGCGGCTCCTGCCCTCGTCGCGACGCGCGTGGAAGCTCGCGTCGTCGTCGGGCAGCGGATCCTGCAGGCACGCGCGGTCGAGCGCCGTGTCGATCAGTTGGTCGCGCAGTTCGTCCTGCGTGCCGAGCGACATGTACTGCATCGCCATCTCGCGCAGCCCCGGCAGGTTCTTCTCGAGGAACTTGATCGGCTCCTTGAGCTGCAGCGCGAACAGCCGCCGCAAGCCGGCCCGGTGGATCCGCACGGCCTCCTCCGGTGAGTCGAACACCTCGACGTCGCAATGCGTGCCGCGATCGACGAGCGCCGGATAGCCGTACAGCGTCTGGCCGCGGCGGCGAATCTCGAGCAGCTCCGGGAGCTTGCCGAAGTTCCACGTCGTCAGGTTCTCGTACAGCGCGGTCGCGCCGGCGTCCGCCGGAGCGGCCGTGTGCGGCGCCGCGCCCTTGCCCGGCTTGCCGCCCTTCGCCGAACCCGGCGCCGCGGCGAGCGCCGGCGCGTCATGCGCATCGCCCTCGCCCGCTTCGCCGCCGGGTGCGATCGTCGACGCCGCCGCGATCTTCTGGAACTGCTGCTGCGCCTGCGCGCCGAGCTCCTGGCGCAGTTGCGCGAGATTGCGCCCCATCGCGAGCTGGCGGCCATGCTCGTCGATCACCTTGAAGTTCATGAACAGGTGCGCGGGCAACGTCTCGAGCTTGAAGTCGGCCGTCTTCATCGCGACCTGGGTCTCGCCGCGCACGTCGGCGATCAGCGCCTCGACGAGGCCGCCCGCGCCGAAGCGCTCGCGGCCCGTGCGCTCGACGAAGCCGGCCGCGTATTCGGGCAGCGGCACGCAGTGCCGGCGCAGCTTCTGCGGCAGCGACTTCAGCAGCAGCTGCACCTTTTCCTTCAGCATCCCCGGCACGAGCCATTCGCAACGGCGCGCGTCGACCTGGTTCAGCGCGTAGAGCGGCACCGCGAGCGTCACGCCGTCGCGCGGCGTGCCGGGCTCGAAATGGTACGTGAGCGCCATCTCGACGCCGGCCATCGTCGCGCGCTTCGGGAACAGCTCGGTCGTCACGCCGGCCGCCTCGTGGCGCATCAGGTCGTCGCGCGACAGGTACAGCAGGCGCTGCTTCTCCTCCGCCTGGCCGCCCTTCCTCACCTCGTCGCGATACCAGCGCTCGAACGCGGCGCCCGTGTGAATACCCTCGGGAATCGCCTGATCGTAGTACGCGTAGATCAGCTCGTCGTCGACCAGCACGTCCTGGCGGCGCGACTTGTGCTCGAGCTGCTCGATGTCGGCGAGCAGCTTGCGGTTGTGCGCGAAGAACGGCAGCTTCGTGTCGAATTCGCCTTCGACCAGCGCGCCGCGGATGAACAGCTCGCGTGCGCGCGCCGGATCCTGCTTGCCGAACGCGACGCGCCGGCGGTGGTAGATCGGCAGCCCGTACAGCGTCGCGCGCTCGAACGCGCTGACCTGCGCGGGACGCTTCTCCCAATGCGGCTCCGACAGCGATTTCTTCAGCAGGTGCGCGCCGATCTTCTCGACCCACTCCGGCTCGATCTTCGCGAGGCAGCGCGCGTACAGCCGGCTCGTCTCGACGAGTTCGGCCGCCATCACCCAGCGGCCGGCCTTCTTCGCGAGCGCCGAGCCCGGCCACAGGTAGAACTTGATCCCGCGCGCGCCGAGATAGTGCGGATCGTCGTCGGCCTTCATGCCGAGGTTGCCGAGCAGGCCCGTCAACAGGGCGAGATGGACCTGCTCGTAGGTCGCTTCGACTTCGTTGAGCCGCCAGCCGTGCTCGCGCACCACCGTCAGCAGCTGCGAATGGACATCGCGCCATTCGCGCAGCCGCAGGTGCGACAGGAAGTTCTGCCGGCACGCGTCGACCAGCTGGCGGTTCGACTTCTTGTGCGCGACGGCTTCCTCGAACCACGCCCAGATCTTCAGCCACTGCAGGAATTCCGAGCGTTCGTCGGCGAACCGGCGGTGCGCCTGATCGGCCTGCTCCTGCGCGTCGATCGGCCGGTCGCGCGGGTCCTGCACGGACAGCGCGCTTGCGATGATCAGCACCTCGCGCAGCGACTGCTGGTCGCGCGCGGCGAGAATCATCCGGCCCACGCGCGGGTCGAGCGGCAGGCGCGCGAGTTCGCGGCCGAGCGGCGTCAGCGCGTTGTCGTCGTCGACCGCGCCGAGTTCGTTGAGCAACTGGTAGCCGTCCGCGATCGCGCGGCCCGGCGGCGGCTCGAGGAACGGGAACGATTCGATCGCGGTCAGGTGCAGCGACTTCATCCGCAGGATCACCGACGCGAGCGACGAGCGCAGGATTTCCGGATCCGTGAAGCGCGCGCGCGCCTGGTAGTCGCTTTCCTCGTACAAGCGGATGCAGACGCCGTCGGCCACCCGGCCGCAACGGCCCGCGCGCTGGTTCGCAGCGGCCTGCGAGATCGATTCGACCTGCAGCTGCTCGACCTTGTTGCGGTACGAGTAGCGCTTCACGCGCGCGAGGCCAGTGTCGACGACGTAGCGGATGCCCGGCACCGTCAGCGACGTTTCGGCCACGTTGGTCGCGAGCACGATGCGGCGTGCGTTCGACGCCTTGAACACCTTGTCCTGGTCGGCCGCCGACAGCCGCGCGAACAACGGCAGGATCTCGGTATGCGGCGGATGATGCTTGCGCAGCGCCTCGGCCGCCTCGCGAATCTCGCGCTCGCCGGGCAGGAACACCAGCACGTCGCCCGGGCCTTCGCGGCACAGTTCGTCGACCGCGTCGACGATCGCGTCCATCAGGTCGCGTTCGGCCTCGCGCGCGGTCTTCACGCGATCGCGGCCGCCCGTGCCTTCGGCGTTCTTCACGGCCGGGCGATCCTCGGCCACCGGCCGGTAGCGCATCTCGACCGGGTACAGCCGCCCGCTCACCTCGATCACGGGCGCCGGGCGCTCGTCGGTGCCGAAATGGCGCGCGAAGCGATCGGCGTCGATCGTCGCGGACGTGACGATCAGCTTCAGGTCCGGCCGCCTCGGCAGGATCTCCTTCAGGTAGCCCAGCAGGAAGTCGATGTTCAGGCTGCGTTCGTGCGCCTCGTCGATGATCAGCGTGTCGTACGCCTTCAGCAGCGGGTCGGTCTGCGTTTCGGCGAGCAGGATGCCGTCCGTCATCAGCTTGACGGACGCGCCCGGCGCGAGATTGTCGGTGAAGCGCACCTTGTAGCCGACCACTTCGCCGAACGGCGTGCCGAGCTCCTCGGCGATGCGCCGGCCCGTCGACGACGCGGCCAGGCGCCGCGGCTGCGTATGGCCGATCAGGCCCGTGCCGCCGGCGCCGAGGCCACGGCCAAGATCGAGACAGATCTTCGGCAGCTGGGTCGTCTTGCCCGAACCCGTTTCACCGCAGACGATGACGACCTGATGACCGGCGATCGCGCGCGCGATTTCGTCGCGCTTGCCCGACACGGGCAGGCTTTCGGGGTACGTGATCGGCGGAACGGGATTGGGCGCGACGGCCGCGCGCGGCGGACGTTCGCGGCGCGGCGCGCGCTCGCCGGCGCCCTGCGGCGCGCCCTTCGCGGCCGGCTGGCCCGGCTCGCGGCGCGGCTCGTCGCCGCGCGGCCCGCGCGGCGGCTTGCCCGCCTGCTGTTGCTGCCGGCGCGGCGGCTGGCCCTGCTGCTGACGCGCATCGGCCGCACCATCCAGGTGCTTCGCCGACGGCGCGTTTGCCCGCGTCGGCGCGGGACTTTTAGGTACATTCGACATGGGGGCGCATTATAATCCCGCCCATGAATTCCCAAACCGACCTCCCACCCGCCCAGACCGGCGCCGCGACGCCGCCGGCCGCCGACGATTCGGCCGCCAGCCACGCTCAGTTCGTCGACTGGATGCGCTCCGTCGCGCCCTACATCCACAAGTTCCGCAACAGCACGTTTGTCGTGGGGTTCGGCGGCGAGGTGGTGCAGCAGGGGCTGCTGAATGCGCTCGTGTCCGACATCGCGCTCCTGCAGGCGATGGGCATCCAGATCGTGCTCGTGCACGGCTCGCGGCCGCAGGTCGAGGAGCAGCTGAGCCTGCATGGTGTCGAATCCGAGTTTTCGCACGGTCTGCGCATCACCGATGCACGCGCGCTCGAATCCGCGAAGGAAGCGGCCGGCGAAGTGCGTCTCGACATCGAGGCGGCGATCAGCCAGGGTCTGCCGAACTCGCCGATGGCGCACGCGCACATCAGCGTCGTGTCCGGCAACTTCGTGACCGCACGGCCGGTGGGGATTCTCGACGGGGTCGATTTCGCGCACACGGGCATCGTGCGCAAGATCGACGCCGAATCGATCCGTCATTCGCTCGCGAGCCGCAAGCTCGTGCTGCTGTCGCCGCTCGGCTTCTCGCCGACCGGCGAGGCGTTCAACCTGTCGATGGAAGACGTCGCGTCGGCCGCCGCGATCGCGCTGCGCGCCGACAAGATCATCTTCCTGACCGAAGCGCCCGGCATCGTCGACGATGAAGGCGAGCTGGTGCGTGAAATGTCGCTCGACGCAGCCGCCGAGCTGCTCGATTCCGGCAACATCCAGGGCGACGACGCGTTCTTCCTTAAGCACTCGATCCGCGCATGCCGCGGCGGCGTGACCCGGGCCCACCTGATTCCGCAGTCGCTCGACGGCAGCATGCTGCTCGAACTGTTCCTGCACGACGGCGTCGGCACGATGATCTCGTACGAGAACCTCGAAAGCCTGCGCGAAGCGACGCCGGACGACGTCGGCGGCATCCTGTCGCTGATCGAGCCGCTCGAGTCGGACGGCACGCTGGTGCGGCGCGGCCGCCACCAGATCGAACGCGACATCGACCACTTCTCGGTGATCGAGCACGATGGCGTGCTGTTCGGCTGCGCGGCGCTGTATCCGTACCAGCAGGAGAAGATCGGCGAGATGGCGTGCCTGACGGTCGCGCCGGAAGCACAGGGTTCGGGCGACGGCGAACGCCTGCTCAAGCGCATCGAGCAGCGCGCCCGCGCGCGCGGCCTCACGCACATCTTCGTGCTCACGACGCGCACCGAGCACTGGTTCCTCAAGCGCGGCTTCGTCAAGGTCAGCGTCGACGACCTGCCGGAAGACCGCCGCAAACTCTACAACTGGCAGCGCAAGTCGCTCGTGCTGATGAAGCAGCTCTGAGCGCAGGCACGACTGCCCTCCCCCAGACCGATTACAGGAGAAGTACACGATGGCTCGAATGATCCAATGCGCGAAGCTCGGCAAGGAAGCCGAAGGTCTCGATTTCCCGCCGCTGCCGGGCGAACTCGGCAAGCGCATCTACGAAAGCGTGTCGAAGGAAGCATGGCAAGGCTGGCTCAAGCAGCAGACGATGCTGATCAACGAGAACCGCCTGAACATGGCCGACCCGCGCGCGCGCCAGTATCTGATGAAGCAGACCGAGAAGTACTTCTTCGGCGACGGCGCGGACCAGGCGTCCGGCTACGTGCCGCCGACGGAAGGCTGAAGCAGCGCGCATCGCGCAGGACGGCCGCGCCGGCCCCTGCGCCACGCGAAGCAACGCAAACGGCACCGTGTATTGCACGGTGCCGTTTGCTTTTGGGGAACACCAAACCGCGCCGACGCTATCCGGCTGGCGCGTTCGTTGCCGCCGAACGGGGCAAGTCGCGCGGCCCGGCGGATTCAACCCGCCGGTTTCAACGCACCGCGCTCGCCCGGCTGCGCGGTCTCGTCGGCCGGAGTTTCAGCGCTCGCGCCTTCGGCACGCCATTCGGCCGCATCGCTGCGCTCGGCCGTCGACAGCTCGTCCGCGCGGTAGCCGGTACGATTGAGCAGCGCGAGCATGCATGCAAGCGACACGAGCGCGTACAGGCCAGACGCGATCGCGACGCCGACGATGCTGCCGGTCGCGTTCAGGATTGCCTGCGCGAGCACCGGGGTGCCACCGCCGACGACGAGCGCACTCAGCTGGTAGGCGAGCGACAGGCCCGTATAGCGGATGTTTGCCGGAAACACACGCGCAAGCACGCCGCCGACCGCGCCGTAGAACATCGCCGACGGGATCGTCGAGACGCACATCCCCGCGACGGCGACCCAGTACGACCGCGTCGCGAGTGCGTGGAACATCACCGGCATCAACACGATCTCGGGAATCAGGATCCAGCACATCGCGCGCCGCATGTCGACCTTCGATACGAACCACGCGCCGACCGGCTGCATCACGAACTGCACGACGAGCGAGATCGACAGGATGCCGAGGAACGTGCCCTGCGCATAGCCGAGCTCCCTGGTCGCCCACGACAGCGCGAACGTGCTGCGGAAATACGTGACGTTGATCACCGGCAGCGTGCCGGCCGCGAGCAGCACGACGAGCCAGTGGTCACGCACGACGTCGCGCAGCGGCAGCTTCACCGTGCGCTTGCGCGCGAGCACGCGCTGCATGTCGATCGACTCCTCGAGCCGCAGCCGGATCACCATCCCGATGATCACGAGCACCGCCGACAGCAGGAACGGAATGCGCCAGCCCCACATCAGGAACGACGGCGTCGGCAGCGTGCTCAGCGCGAAGAAGGCTGCGGTGGCGAGCAGATTGCCGGTGGGCGAACCCTGCTGCGCGAACGCCGCATAGAGGATGCTGCGATGCTTCGGCGCGTTCTCGCTCGCAATCAGCACCGCGCCGCCCCACTCGCCGCCGACCGCGATGCCCTGCAGCACGCGCAGCATGACGAGGCCAGCGGGCGCCCACACGCCGATCGATGCATAGCCGGGCAGCAGGCCGATACCGGTCGTGGCAAGTCCCATCATCACCAGCGTGATCACGAGCGCGGTCTTTCTGCCGACGCGATCGCCGAGATGGCCGAACACGATTCCGCCAAGCGGCCGCGCGGCGAAGCCGGCCCAGAACGTGACGAATGCGAGCAGCGTCGCGACGCCGGGATCCATCGTGCTCGAGAAGAACACCTTGCCGAACACGAGCGCGGCGGCGGTGCCGTAGATGTAGAAGTCGTACCACTCGATCGTGGTGCCGACGAATGCCGCGACGGCGGCACGGCCGGGCCGCGGCTGCGCGGCGGACGGGGATTGCGGACGGCTCATCGATGTCTCCAAGTTCGTGAATCGGCGGCGCGACTGTCGCGCGCCTTGCCGGATGGCCGGCCTTGCGCCGCCGGCTGGCGGTGTTGCTTTACGTTGCTTCGAGTCGCTTTACGTCGACCTACATTGATTGAATTGCGTTGCGCTGCTTTTCCCCGCGATGCGTTCGCGGAGGATCCTCGCGTGCCGGCTGCCTGCACCGGTCACGCCGGGTCCGGCGCGATCTTCAGCACGCCGGCGTCGAGCAGCCGTTGCTGGAGCGCCGGATCGATGCCGAGGCGGTCAAGCACCGCGCGCGTGTCGCGGCCGAGCGCGGGTGGCGGCGAACGGTAAGTCGCCGGCGTACGCGACAGCTTCACCGGCGATGCGGTGCCACGATATGCGCCGATCTCGACGAACAACGCACGGTGCAGCGCATGCGGGTCGCGCGCGACGTCGGCGACCGTGCGCACCGGCCCGCACGGCACGCCCGCGGCCATCAGGTCGCGCGCCAGCGGCTCGCACGGATGGGCGGCGAGCCGTGCCTCGAGCTCGGCCTTCAGTTCGGGCCGGTGCGCGCAGCGGCTGCGGTTGTCGGCGAAGCGCGGATCGCCCGCGAGCGCCGGCGCGCCGAGATGCGCGACGAGGCGTGCGAACTGCCGATCGTTGCCGACCGCGAGGAAGATCGGCACCGTCGCCGTGCGATAGCTGTCGTACGGCGCGATGTTCGGATGCGCGTTGCCGCTGCGTTCGGGCACGCGCCCCGCGCCGAAGAAGTTCGGCAGGTGCGGATGCAGCAGCGACACGCCGCAGTCGTACAGCGCGATATCGATCGACTGCCCCTGCCCGCTCCTTTCGCGCTCCGCGAGCGCGAGCAGGATGCCGGCAAGCGCGTTGAGCCCGGTGACCATGTCGACGATCGGCAACCCGATGCGCATCGCGTCGCCACCGCGCTCGCCGTTGACGCTCATCAGCCCGGCCATCGCCTGAATCACCGCGTCGTAGCCGGGCAGCCCGCCGAGCGGGCCGTCCTCGCCGAAGCCCGTCACCGCGCAGTGGATCAGGCGCGGGAAACGCGGCTGCAGGTCGCGCGCATAGTCCATCCCCCAGCGCGCGAGCGTGCCGGGCTTGAAGTTCTCGACGAGCACGTCCGCGTCTTCGAGCAGGCGCCACAGGATCGCGCGGCCTTCGTCGCGGGACAGGTCGAGCGCGAGCCCCTCCTTGTTGCGGTTCACGCCCATGAAGTACCAAGCGGTGTCGCCGAGGAACGGCGGCCCCCAGCCGCGCGTCTCGTCGCCGTCCGGCGGCTCGATCTTGATCACCGTCGCGCCGTGGTCGGCGAGCGCCTGCGTGCAGTACGGGCCGCCGAGCACGCGGCTCAGGTCGATGACCTTCAGCCGGTCAAGTGCGCCGCGCGCCGCTTTCGTCGCATTCATCGCTTCCGCTGCATTCATCGCTCGACCTCCGGCAGCAGGTCGAGCGCCATGTCGAGCGCCACCGGCGTGCCGCGCAACAGCGCGTCGAACGCCGCCGCTTCGTCGTCGCGCGACGCCGGTGCGAGCGGGTCGACCGGCAGCAGCTTGTGGCGCACGATCAGGTGCGCGAGCGCGAGACGCCGGTAATCGGGCGCGAGCCGTGCCCCCTCGCACGCCATCAGCACGGCTGCGCTCGCGTAGTACAGCGCCGAGGCGGCCTGCCGCACGCACGCGTCGTCGCCTTGCGCCGCGACCCGTGCAAGCGCATCGCACGCGCGCGAGAGAATGCGCCGCAGCGCCGCACGGCTTGCGTCGGGCAGCGGCGCCGAGCCGAGCAGGTCGCCCAGGAACGTGCGCAGCGCATCGAGCGCCTGCTCGCGCTGCGCGGCGCGCGCGACGTCGAGCGCGACGATGTTGCTGGTGCCCTCCCAGATCGAACCGAGATGTGCATCGCGCACAAGGCGCGCATCGCTCCACTCCTCGATGTAGCCGGTGCCGCCGCGCACTTCCATCGCGTCACCCGTCACGCGGCGCGCATCGCGACACGCGCGGAACTTGATCAGCGGCGTCAGGATGCGCACGCAGCGCGCGGCCTGCGCGTCGCCCGCATCCGCCTGCGGCAGCAGCAGCGCGATCTGCATGAACATCGCGCGCGCGGCCTCGGCGGGCAGCAACATCTTCATCAACTGGCGCTGCATCAGCGGCATCTCGATCAGCTTGCGGCCGAACGCGGCGCGATGCGCGGCCACGTGCAGCGACTCGTTCAGCGCGCGCCGCATCAGGCCCGCCGCGCGCACGCCGTTTGACAGCCGCGACATGTTGATCATGTCGGCCATCTGGTGAAAGCCGCGGCCGATCTCGCCGATCAGCCAGGCCTGCGCGCCTTCGAGCGCGATCTCGCCGCTCGCCATCGAACGGCTGCCGAGCTTGTCCTTCAGTCGCACGATCCGGTAGCGGTTGCGCGTGCCGTCCGGCAGCGTCTTCGGCAGCAGGAACAGCGCGAGGCCCTTGATGCCGTCCGGCGCGCCGTCGGGCCGCGCGAGGACCATCGCCAGGTCGGCGTCCGCGTTCGAACAGAACCACTTGTCGCCGTACAGACGCCACACCGTCCCGCCCTGCGCATCGGTTTCGCGCGCCGCGCGCGTCGCGATGCGGCCGACGTCGGAGCCGGCCGCCTGCTCCGTCATGAACATCGCGCCCTGGAACAGCGTGTCGAAATCGCGCGACGCGAGCATCGGCAGATAGCGCTCGACGAGCGCCGGGTCACCGAAGCGGCGCAGCGTGCGCGTCAGCGAATCGGTCATGCTGACCGGGCAGCACAACCCGAATTCCGCCTGCACGAACAGGAACGTCAGCGCGTACTTGACGAGCGGCGCCACCGCCTCCGGCTGGTGGCTCAGCGCCGCGAGCCCCAGTTCCGAATAGGCAACGCGTTCGAGCGCGACATACGCGGGATCCTTGTCGATCCGCTGCACGGCTTCGCCGCGCCGGTTGCGATGCTCGAGCACGGGCGGATGCTTGTCCGCGCGCGACGCCCACGCGTCGAGTTCGTCCGAGACACGCGCGCCGAGCGCGTGCAGCTGCGGTTCGAGTTCTGCGTATCGGACGGCACCGAGATGCAGCTTCAGCAACGTGCCGAGATCGGGATCGGCCGAGAAGAAATTGATGCCCCGGCTATCGGGGATGTTGTTGGCCGCGCCGGTGTCCGGCGTGCAAGCGGTGTCGTTCATGCGTGCGTCTCCATGGTGGCCCGGCTGCCGGCCGGCGCCCGCGCCGTGGCTGCGCGGCCGGCTTCGTGCCAGGCGTTCAGCAGAGCGTAGGCGCGCGATCGATAAGCGTCCAATACAGGATTTATCCGGTACGATAGACGACGCTTATCGATGCCGATTTGGCGAGGAGACAGCATGGAACTGAGGCAGTTGCGCTACTTCGTGGCGGTCGCCGAGGAACTGCATTTCGGGCGGGCGGCGAAGCGCCTGTTCATCTCGCAGCCGGCGCTGAGCTTCGACATCCGCAAGTTCGAGGATGCGCTCGGCGTGCAGCTCTTTTCCCGCACCAACAAGACGGTCGCGCTGACCAACGCGGGCGCGGTGCTGCTCGGCGAGGCGCGCCGGCTGCTGCTGCAGGCGGCCGAGGCAGAGCGGCTCACGGTGCGCTCGGCATCCGGTCTCGCGGGCCGGCTGCGGATCGGCTTCGTCCATTCGATGCTGTATCGCGGGCTGCCCGACGCGGTGCGGCGCTTCGAGGCCGACTATCCGGGCGTCGAGATCGTGCTGAGCGAGATGAACACGCAGGCGCAGGTGCAGGCGATCCAGCGCGGTCAGATCGATCTCGGTTACGCGCACTGGGGCCACTGCCCGCCCGAAGTCGAATCGACGCAAGTCTATGCCGAACCGTTCGTCTGCTGCCTGCCGGCCGCGCATCCGCTCGCACGGCGCCGGCAGGTCGCGCTCGCCGCGCTGGCGACGGAACCGTTCATCCTGTTTCCGCGCGACGCGGCACCGCACTACCACGACCTGATCATCGCGCAATGCGTGAACGCGGGATTCAGTCCGCTGATCCGTCACGAGGCGCGGCTCTGGCAGACGATCCTGTCGATGATCGAATTCGGGATGGGCATCGCGCTCGTGCCGCGCGTGCTGCAGCAGGTGAAGAGCGACCGGCTCGCGTTCCGGCCGCTGAAGGACGCGTCGCTCGAATCGCGCACGCTGGAGCTCAAGCGCAGCGGCACCGCCGAACCGGTCGCGCTGCGCTTCGCCGACTACGTGCGCGCGTCGATCGACGCGCTGCCCGCGCTCGCCGGCTGAGCCGGCGCGCCCGTACTGCGCGCCGGTACTTCCGCGCTACTTCGCTTCAGGCTGCAGCATCGGCTGCGCGCGCCGATACCACACCGCATACACGACGGACAGCGCGATCAGGAACGGAATGCCGAAGATCAGCGTCATGTGGAATTCGGCCGTGAAGTATGTCGTCACCATCACCGCGAGCATCAGCGCCGCGCCGAGCAGCGTCAGCAGCGGAAAGCCGCGCATCCGGAACGCGGGCGCCGGCAGGCCGAGCGCGGCGCGCCGCCGACGGAAGCAGTAATGCGTAACGAAGATCATCATCCACGTGAACAGCGCGCCGAACATCGACACCGCCATCATGATCGTGAACGACGCGTCCGGATACAGCACGCTCAGGACCGTCGCGAGCGCAATGCCGAGCGTCGACAGCATCAGCGCGCCGAACGGCACGCCGCGCGCATTCACTTCGCCGAGCGCCTTCGGCGCGTAACCCGCGCGCGACAGGCTGAACATCATTCGCGTCGTGATGTAGAGCTGGCTGTTCATCGCCGACAGCGCGGCGATCAGCACGACGAAATTGATCAACCCGGCCGCGCCCGGCAGATGAATCGCCTCCATCACCTTCACGAACGGGCTCTCGTCGCGCCCCGCTGCCGTCCACGGCACGATCGCGAGCATCAGCGCGAGCGTAACGAGATAGAACAGCACGAGCCGCACGATCGTCGAGCGGAACGCGCGCGTCACCGCGCGCTCGGGATCTTCCGCCTCGCCCGCGGCGACCGCGATCATCTCGATGCTCAGGTAGCTGAAGATCGACACGATCACCGCGACCCACGTCCCCCACATCCCCTTCGGAAAGAAGCCGCCATGCCCGGTGTAATGGTGGAAGCCCGCGCCGGCCGCGCCGTTGCCGACCAGCGCCGGATTGCCGAATACGACGTACGCGCCCAGCACGATGAAGCCGACGATCGCCGCGATCTTCACGACCGAGAAACCGTATTCGACCGCGCCGAACACGTCGACGCTGCGCGCGTTGACGAACACGAGCAGCGCGGAGAAGCCGACGATCCACAGCCAGCCCGGCACGCCCGGGAACCAGTACTTCATGTACAGCGCAATCGCGGTGACTTCGGTGCCGACCGCGAGCACGATGCACGCCCAGTACGCATAGCGCACGAGGAACCCGGCCCACGGGCTCACGTAATGCTCGGCATACGCACCGAACGACCCGGAGGTCGGGTGCGCGACCGTCATCTCGGCGAGACAGCCCATCAGCAGCAGCGAGATGAACGCGCCGATCGCATAACTCACGAGCACGCTCGGGCCGGCGAAGCCGATCGCGAACCCGCTGCCGAGAAACAGACCCGTGCCGATCGCGCCGCCGATCGCGATCATCGCCATCTGCCGTGCGGAAAGCGTGCGGCGCAGACCCTGCTCGCGCGCCGCGATGTGCTGGAATTGCCCTTCTGGTTGCATCGAATGACCTCGTTCGAAAACGTGTGTCCGGTCGAAACGTCGACGGCGCACGGACCGGCGCCGGACCGCACCGGCCACCGCGCGCCGCGTGCTCAGAACAGGTGGCGCAGGCCGGCCGCGATACCCGTCTGGTTGCCGCGTCCGGGCATTTCGGTGAACGCGCCGCCGGTCACCCGGTTGTAGTCGACCGTCGCGTAGACCTGCGTGGCCTTCGACAGAGCGTACTCGGCCTCGAGCACGCCCGTATAGCGCTTCCCGCCGTTGCCCGCGAGGCCGTTGACGTTGCGGATGTCGTCGTAATACGCGACGCCCGTCACCGATACCGCCGGCGTGACCTGCACGTTCGCGCCGGTATAGAAGATCGCGTCGCGGCGCGGATTGTCGGCGAACGAACCGTAGGCTACGTCGCGGCCCGGCGCGTTCAGCAGCTGCCGGTCGAGCATGCCCGTGCGGTCGATGCCGCCGAGATAGCCGGCGTACAGCGTCGCCGCGCCGAATGCGTAACGCGCGCCCGCGCCCCATGCCTGCTGCGCGCGGCTCGTCAGGTCGCGCACCTGCTGGTAGGTCGCGCCGACCATCAGGCCGCCGCGCGTGTACGACACGCGCGTGCCCCAGTACGCATTCGCGCCGAAGCTGCCCGCGACACCGCCGAACCCGTAGCTCGCGCCGACGTTCAGCCCGCCGAACGTGCCGTCGTAGCTGACCACGTTGCTCGCGCGGCCCTGCGTGAGAAAGTACGGCCACATGTTGGCCGTGTAGTTGCCGACCGTCAGCGGGTCGAGATCGCCGAACAGGTTGAACGCCTCGGTTGCCTGTCGGCCGAGCTTCACGGTGCCCCAGTCGCTCGCGAGGCCGACGTACGCGTAGCGGCCGAACAGCGCGCCGTCGATCTGCCCGTTCTGCGGCTCGAAGCCGCTCTCGAGCCGGAAGATCGCCTTCAGCCCGCCGCCAAGCGCTTCGCTGCCCTTCAGGCCCCAGCGGCTGTTGGTGATCGCGCCGTTGGTCATCTGCACGCTCGCGTCGTTCGATGCGTTCGCATGCGTCGTGTAGCGAATGCTCTGGTCGACGATGCCGTACAGCGTCACGCTGCTCTGCGCCATCGCGCCGCTCGCGGCTAGCAGACCCATCATCGTTGGTACTGCGAATCGAGTGATATGCGTCATCTTCGTCTCCATCCTTGTCTGAATTGTTGGTGCTTGTCGGTAATCGCGGGTGATGCAATCGTCGCGAAGTCGCGTGCCGGCTAGCCGCGTGCCGCCGGCAACGCGACGTACGCGACGAGTTCGACGCGCATATCCGGGTGCGCGAAGCCCTGCACGCCCACGCATGTGCGGTTCGGGTACGGCTCGCGGAAGTGGCGCCGATACTCGGCGTCGAATTCGGGCATCGCCTTCACGTCGGACAGGTAGACGAGCACCTGCGCGACGTCGTCCATCGCCGCGCCGGCCGCCGCGACCGCCTTCGCGAGATTGCCGAGCGTGATGCGCGCCTGCTCGGCCATCGTGTCGCCGGCGATCGCGCCGGACGCATCGACCGGCCCGTGGCCGGTAAACATCAGCCCGCCCGCGCGCGTCGCCCACGAGAACGGCTGCGCAAGCTGCGGCAAGTCGACGGGGATCGTATCTGCCATCGTGTGCTCCTTCGGTTCGGGATCGGCCGCTCAGGCGGCCTGGCGCGACTTGGCGCCGAGCACGTCGGCGATCGCGTTCGCGACATGATCGACGTTCGCGTCGTTCAGGCCCGCGAT
The DNA here is from genome assembly GCF_001718315.1 of Burkholderia diffusa. Classification (NCBI taxonomy): domain Bacteria; kingdom Pseudomonadati; phylum Pseudomonadota; class Betaproteobacteria; order Burkholderiales; family Burkholderiaceae; genus Burkholderia; species Burkholderia diffusa. The sequence goes on from NZ_CP013362.1 coordinate 2,252,291, forward strand.
GCACATGCGGCCCGAGCGCAGCAGGTAGACGCCGTGCGACGCGCGCAGCCGGTCCACGTCGGTCGCGGCGATGCCGGTGTAGCTGAACATGCCGCGCTGCGTGACGAGCGCGTCGAACGCGGGCGCAGGCAGGCGCGCGTCGAGCCGCGCCTTCAGCGCGCCGCGCATGCGCTTGATGCGCGTGCGCACCTCGGCCACCTCGTCTTCCCAGCACGCACGCAGGACGTCGTCGTTCAGCACGGCCGACACGAGCTGCGCGCCGAACAGCGGCGGGCTCGAATACGTGCGGCGCACGCCGGCCTGCAACTGGCTCAGCACCGTCGCCGCTTCGCCCGCGCTCGCGCAGACGATCGACAGGCCGCCGACGCGCTCGCCATACAGCGAGAAGTTCTTCGAGAACGAGTTGCTGACGATCGCCGGCAGTCCCGCTTCGACGATCGCGCGCACGGCCCATGCGTCGTCTTCGAGGCCGTCGCCGAAACCCTGGTACGCCATGTCGACGAACGGAATCAGCCCGCGACGCGCAAGCACGTCGATCACCGCGCGCCATGCGTCGCGGCCGAGGTCGAGGCCCGTCGGGTTGTGGCAGCACGGTTGCAGCAGCACGACGCTGCGTGCAGGCAGCGCGTCGAGCGCCGCGAGCATCGCGTCGACGCGCAGGTCGTTGCGCGCTTCGTCGTAGTACGGATACGTGTGCACGTCGAGGCCGGCCGCCGCGAAGATCACGCGATGGTTGTCCCATGTCGGATCGCTGATCCAGATCGCGCTGTCGGGGAAATAGCGCTTCACGAACTCCGCGCCGAGCCGCAGCGCGCCCGAGCCGCCGAGCGTCTGCAGCGTCGCGATCCGCCCTTGCGCGAGCGCCGCGCAGTCGGCGCCGAACACGAGGCGCTGCACGCCCTGCCGATACGCGGCGAGCCCCTCCATCGGCAGATACGTATGCGGCGCGCCGGCTTCGCGCATGCGCTCGGCCGCGAGACGCGTGCTCTCCAGCACGGGGATGCGGCCCGCGTCGTCGTAGTAGAGCCCGATGCTGAGGTTGACCTTGCGCGGATGGGCATCCTGCTGGAACGCCTGGAACAGCGACAGGATCGGGTCGCCCGAATAGGCGGGAATGTGCTCGTACATGGCGGTATGGCGGTAGAAGTTGAAGGCGGCGAGACGGCCGGCGGCGTGACAGCGCATCGGGCCGTGCGGTCGAGGCATGGGGCGCATGTTATCGAGGACGAAATAGAATGAGCTTCACTTTTCGATGACGAATCGCGCCATTTGCAGTAGAGTCTGCGACTGTCATCTCAAAAATTACGGGATTCTGCGAAATGAATCTGGATCGAACCGACATGCGGATCCTCCGGCATCTCGAGCGGGACGGACGCATCAGCAATCAGGACCTCGCGAACGCGGTCGCGCTGTCGCCGTCCGCGTGCCTGCGGCGCGTGAAGCTGCTGGAGGAACGCGGCGCCATTTCGGGCTACCGCTGCACGATCGAGCCGAAGAAGGTCGGCGTCGCATTCGAGGCGCTCGTGCATGTGTCGATGCGGCCGGACGTGCCCGAATGGCACGACCGTTTCGTGGAGGCGATCCAGCAGTGGCCGGAAGTCATCGCCGCGCAGATCGTGACGGGCGGCTCGAACTACGTGCTGACGGTGCGAGCGCGCGACCTGGACCACTACTCCGACTTCGTGATCAACCGCCTGCACCGCGCGACGGGCGTGATGTCGATCAATTCGAGCATCGTGCTCGCGACGCTCAAGCGCGACGGCTCGATCCTCGATCTCGTCGAGCCGTCGACGGCCAGCTGACGAACTTTTTGCACCGGCCTGAAAAATATTTGAAGAAAGTGCTTTACGAACCCAAAAAGCTCTGACATAATTTCAGCTTCTTTGGGCGGTTAGCTCAGCGGTAGAGCACTGCCTTCACACGGCAGGGGTCACTGGTTCGATCCCAGTACCGCCCACCAAAGAATATTCCGGGGTGTTCTCGGAACATCCCGAAACCCGCTTAGCTGCAAGGCTTAGCGGGTTTTTTCATTCCCGGGAATTCCGGAAAACGCCAACGGCAGCCGGGGGTATGTAGGGGTATTTTTAGGGGTACGCGCCGCGAAATGCTGCGCGTCCGCTCGGAGATACCCCCATGCCGCTCACCGACATCGCAATCAAGAACGCAAGGGCCGGCGACAAGCCGCAGAAGCTGTTTGACGGCGGCGGTCTGTTCCTACTCGTCACGCCGGCAGGACAGCGCTACTGGCGGTTCAAGTACCGAATCGCCGGTAAGGAAAAGTTGCTCGCGTTCGGCGTCTATCCGGACGTATCGCTACAAGCGGCGCGCAAGAAGCGCGATGACGCCCGCGAGAAGCTGGCGGCCGGTATCGATCCCGGCGAAGCGAAGAAGGCGGACAAGCGCGCCGCCCGCCTCGCCGCCGCGACGAGCTTCGAAGCCGTTACGCGCGAATGGTTCAACAAGCATTCGCCCGGATGGGCAACAAGCCATTCGAGCAAGATCATCGCCCGCTTCGAAAACGATGTGTTCCCGTGGCTCGGGAAGCGCCCTATCTCCGAAATTCAGCCGGCCGAGGTGTTCGACGTTATCCGCAGGATCGAAGCACGCGGAACGCTCGACACGGCCCACCGGGCGAAACAGAACTGCGGCCAAGTATTCCGATATGCCGTCGCAACCGGTCGCGCAACGCGCGACGTAACGGCCGACCTTCGTGGCGCACTTCCGCCGATCCGACAAAAGCATTTCGCGGCCATCACTGACCCCGGCAAGGTCGGCGAGTTGCTGCGTGCGTTCGACGCCTTCGGCGGTACGTTTCCGGTTCACTGCGCGCTCAAGCTCGCGCCGATGCTGTTCCGTCGCCCGGGCGAGTTGCGTGCCGCTGAATGGTCGGAAATCGACTTGGATAACGCGACGTGGGAGATTGATGGCACACGCATGAAACGCAACAAGGCGGCCAAGATGGATGGCGGAGCGCATATCGTGCCCCTACCCGATCAGGCCGTCGCCATCCTGCACGAATTGCACGCGTTGACCGGCGACGGTCGTTACGTATTCCCCGGGGCACGCGACCGGAATCGACCAATGAGCGAGGCAACGATTAACGCCGCGCTGCGCCGGCTCGGCTACGATACGCGCACCGAAATCACCGGCCACGGCTTCCGAGCGATGGCGCGTACCATCATGGTGGAAGTGCTCGGTGTCGCGGTCGAGGTCATCGAATCACAACTGTCCCATACCGTGAAAGACCCGCTCGGACGCGCGTACAACCGCACGACCTTCCTTCCTCAGCGTCGCGAAATGATGCAGAAATGGGCGGACTATCTCGACCGACTCAAGGCGGGTGCGGAAGTTATCCCGATAAGTGCATCGGCACGGTAAGCGGTCGGTTTCCACTACTCACCTACGTCCAAGCGAAGGTGCCGTCGATTCGGTCGAACTCTCGTCGCTATGCATCCGCATAGGTAAGCGGCGGCACACCTATCAAACGGAACGGAGGCAGCTCAACGCCCTTACCCGTGTTCGGTTGAACATCGTCCCGCATCGCGCGCAGCAAGTCGTTCAACCGCCTGTCGTGCGTCGCTCGGCTTCGGTCTGCGTTGCGATAGGTTGTTTCGTCTTGGTACGCATATAAAGCCGCGAGAACTTCGCCCGATGCGACGAGCGCCAACGCGTTCAGCGCATCGGCATACCGCTCATGGGCAGCCGCCGGGATGCTTCTACCCTCGATTACGCCGGAAAGTGCCGCGACGTACTCTCGATAGTGTTCCAACTTCGTTTTGCGCCAGTCCGCGTCATGCTCTCGTTTCCGAGTCAAATACGACGTTAGGATGACCCCTACAATCGCCAAACAACCCGTAACGACGCCGGTCAGCAAGGCGTTCATTGCGACTCTCCTTATGCGCCCCCGCGCGCCTGTCCGAAAGTTTAAGCGACAAACTGCACATTCCAGCGTATCCGCCCGGCCGGCGCACTCGGCGACGACAGATTTAGCACGCCCGTGCTTAATTTCGCGGCGGTAAAAATTCGCCTTGCGCCACGATCATCGGCGCGGTCGCGCTAGAGATTGGCTACCCCTACCCATCCTCATACGGCCCCATGGACGCACCGCAAAGCCCTTCAGCACGGCCCGCGCGCATCGGCCAAGGCAAAACGTCGGTGCGCACTCCGACCGCATAAGACGGCCCTCGACCAAGAAGCGACTCCTTGTCGACGGTAAAATGCGGCTGAAACGCGACGCGTCTGGGTCATTCGACCTGTTTGGCGCCGCCCAAAGGAACAGGAATGGACACGATAAAAGTCGTTGATCTTCTTAACACGTCGGGGCGAATTCTGGACGGAATGCGAAACCTCATAGTGCGTTCTCGACCGCCAAAGGGCGGCCCCGACCGTATGCGAGTGGCGCTGGTGCTGACAATCGCAGAACAATTCGAGGCTGCCTTGCGGCTCGGAAATGCTCATATGAGCACACATGCGGCTACACACGTTCGCTCGATGATCGAAGCGCTAGTTGTCATGCGAAAGCTAAAGACGAATGCTGGCTACGTAAATCAGTTGCGTTACGACAAACTGCACGGGGAAAAACGTGTCTACGAGGGAATACTTGCCGATCCGAGCATTCCCGATGAAGCGAAGCTGCCGGTCAAGAATCGACTCGATACTTGTCTGTTGGAGTTCAACTCACTACATGCCGAAAAGTATCGCCCGAAGAAGATCAGCCAGGAATTTGGCGATACTGGTCTTTTTCATCTCGTCGGCCCCTACGCGATGCTTTGCGGCTTTTCACATAACGACCTCGCAGTGCTCGCTTTTCGACATCAGGGCGATAGCAGTATGGTGTACAAGCAGGATGACGATCCCACGTTCGTGCAGTCCGTTTTTTCCACTGGTCTTATAGTGCTTATGGATGCCGCCCATCAGTTCGGCGAGATCGCGAAATTTCCGGACGATTATTTTGAGCCGATTTTTTCCTCCATGAACAAGGAGTGGCACGGCGTACTCGACAAGACCGTTGTAAGCTGATGTCGTTCAAGTTGCGCGGGAGGGTGTTAGTGTTAGCGAGCAGCACTGCTGCTTCGAACGTCTTATATCGGTGATACAGCGGACCGGCACCTATGCTGACTCGGGCGACTCAACCGGGTCGATGAGCGACCTTCATTTCGCCGCAAACTTACGAAGAACATCCGTCGAGAGAGTTTCGCTTCGGTCAATAGCTTGTGGACGATAAGGCGGCGCACGGGCGCGGCTCAAGCCGTCGATGCACGCCGCCCTGTGTACGGCTAGTTCCCGTAGCCTGCGACTTCGGCCAACAGGTCGCTATACGGTCGCGAAAGACGAGTTTCCCACTTCTGGCGCGGCACGAATTCGAACATCGGCTGAAGTGCCTCATCCACGCACGCGCGTACACGCGATACCAGTTCGCCGCTCGAAATCGAGCCGTCGTGGACAAGCGCACGAATGTTTCGTTGAGCTTCGGCGATTTTCTCGCGAGCCGCCTTGATTTGGGGCATGTTCGTCGTAACGTTGCCGACGCGAGCGCCCAGCCAGTTTTTCTCCGTGAATACGTCGGTCCGAACTGCGGCGCGCAGCAAATCATCGGCGCTCGACAACTCGTCGAGCGCCTCGCCGACTTCGGGCGGCGCGGTGCGTTCGAGTTCGGTCAAGATGCGCTGCCGCCTCCCCTCGTGCATCTGCGACGTAACAACGTGCCGGGTACGCGCGTCCACCATCGCGCGTTCGGCGTCGCGGTAAGCCGTTTCGGCCTTGATGAAATCGGCTTCCGTCCGCGTCGCTTCTTTCGCCGAGGCGGAAAGCTCGCGTTCGGGATTCGGCACCGCCTTCAGTTCGCGCGCCAGTTCGGCGCGACGCGCATCGAGCTTCGCTCGTTGTTTCGCCGCGAGTTCGTCGGCGAGGCCGGTATCGGAGACGAGCGCTTCGAGGATTTCCATACGCTCGGGCAGGGGTTTTTTCATGACATTCTCCAAAAGGCGCGTTAGCGCGGGATTACGACGATGTAACCTGCGGGACAAATTTCGACGCGGTACTTCACCGGGCCGGGCTTCACTACTTGGTATGGCGTCCGGCCGCCCGGACCGGGCCAAACGAGCATGCTGTAACTGCCATGCGCGGCGTCAAAATTCAGCCGCTCCAGAAGCCATTTCTGAACAGACACTTCCATTATTTCGTACCCCTATTTACTGACGTAAAACACCTTCACCGTACGGGTTGCCCCGCGCCCTAGAAATCGTCCTGCATGTCCGACGTGTCGTCGCTGTAGAACGCCGCCGCCTGCCGTGTGCCAGACATCGCCGGCCGACCGCTTTCGCGTTCGCTGCTGTCGCCCGCGCCATGCACGGCGGCGCGCTTGCGCCGGACGTGATACGCCGACAGCGCCGCGTGCGCGACCATATCGAGCGACGGCTTAGCTTCGCCATTGCGGTCGGTCCAAACCTTCGGCGTCAGCGTCCCGGCGAGCGCGACCGAATCGCCGTCATCGAGCGCCAACAAGGCGGCCTTCGCATCGTCCGCGAACGCGATGATGTTGACGAACAGCGCTTCGCCGTCGCTAGCAGCAGCACGAACCTTCGCCGTCACGAACGAGCGACCGCTCGCGCCCATGCGCTCTGCCGACTTGCCGTGCAGCTTCCCGCTAACCAAACCATCAATCATTTGCGCCTCCTGTTTTTATCAACCGCGCTCGGCACAGCTAGGTACGCGTGGTACCCCCCTAAAGGGGGGTGTACCTAAACGTACCTATCGGGTTAGGTACCCGACAGGTACGCGTACCTAAACGTACCTTCGCGTACTGCCCTTACTTGGCCGCATTCGCGATGCAGACAATCCCGGCTGCCTCGTGAATGGCATTCGCCTCAACCAAGGTTTGCATCGCGCGATAAACCGGACCGCTTTTGTATCGGCCTGCGAGGTGCTTAACTACGTTGCTTTTTTTGATCCCAACCTTATGCGAAGCGAGGAATTCCAAGACTGCCCCCTCAACAGCCCCGTAACGCTTCTCGCTTTTGGGCTTCTCGGGTGCATTGGCCGGAACCACGACGCAACTCGTCGCGAGCTTCCCCCATTTCGTCGTGCCGAGCCCTACAACGTCGAGTCGAAAGCCGATACGCTCACCCTTGGTCGGCAAGTCGCGCTGTTTTGTAATTTCGGCACAACGGCCGCCTGCACCGTCCGTTACCTCAATTTCGGTATCGACGGCCGCGCGCACGCCGGACCATCCGCGCGCGCCGGCGGCGGCGTTCTTGCCGCTGTGGTGAATCAGCATGAAATGGGCTTCGCACTCCGTACGGATGCGGTCGAAGCGCTTGATGACGAGGCCCATATCTTGCCCTGCGTTCTCGTTCGCACCGGCACTCAGGCGAGCGAGGGTGTCGCCCACAATCAGGCGAACTTTCATTCCTCGTTCAGCCTCCAAGCGTTTCACGGTCGCGATGATTGCCGATGCATCGAAGTCGCTTTCGAACAGGTTCACCGGGCTTTGGATGATGGCGAAGTTAGGGACGCGCAGGCCGTAATATTTTTGGTACGCCTGAAGCCGGGCGCAAACCGATGCGGGAGATTCGGCCGCCAGGAACACGACGAGGCCCTGTTCCGTTTGGCGTCCCATCCAAGGCACGCCGCGCGCAACGGCCGCCGCCACGTCGATGCAAAAGAACGTCTTGCCACAGTTGGTATCGCCGTACAACACACTCCCGCCGTCTGTCGTGAGCACACCTTCGATCAATTCGTCGGGCGGGTCGTAATCGACCGGCAATTCATCCGCAAAGGCAACGTTGAGCGGCAATTCATCGCACACCGTAATCGCGTCACGCTCGGATTGCTTCGGGACGTGCCTGCCGTTTGCAACAGCAACGCGTACAGCATCCGCGCCGCCTTCGGCCGCCACATCGTTCAAATCACGCCCCGTCATGACCGACCTCCACAAGCGTAACCTCTCGATCAGCGAGCGCCCACCGCTCCGCGCACGCATTCCCAGCCGTTACACCGGCCGGGTCATTGTCCGCGCCGACAACGAGGCTTTCGACGCCGGACAGGTGCGGGAACACGGCGAGATTACCTGCGTCGATGAGCGCCCAAACCGGCGCATAACCCCATGCGAGCGAAAGCGCCGATTCAATGCCTTCCGCAACGCCAAGCCCGCTCGTTACGGCCTCGTCGGGCCACAAGCGAATGACGCCGCCCGCCTTGCGATGCCCGCCGAGCAGCAGGCGCGGCGGGTCAACGTCAGCCTTGCGGCCATCGGTCCGAATCCAAGTTTTGTGCAAGGTCATGAATTCGCGCGTTACCGCGTGCGTCACGAGCCCGACAAGCGCCGGGCCGGCATAGCCGGTCGGATGCTTCAGCGAGGGATGCCAGCGCAAATCGCCATCGGAGGGCGGGATGCGGCAGTGCCGAGCGTCGAGATAGGCCAGCGCGTCGCCGGAAATGGTGCGACACGCGTTCCAAAGGTCGAACCCGTAGTTAGACAGGACGCGATGCTTCGCGAACGGCGTAACGACCGGAATGCGCGCCATGCTACGCGCCGAGTCGTACACGCCGCGTTCGGGGCGGTACGTTTCCGTGATGTCGCATCGGAAACAGTGCGCGACGCCCGCACCGCTTGCGGCGATGGTCAGTCCGAGCGTCTTATCACGTTCGCCGCGCCCGCAAACGGGGCAACTCACGCGGTAGTTGCCGGTCGCGTAATGGCTCCATGCAATCGCGCTCACGCGACCTCCCGCACTTTGAGCCAGCGAGCGAGCTTGCGGCGATCGGTGGTCGTGAGGCGATACACGCCTCGACGCACTTCTCGGCCGTCGCGGTCGATGTACGGAACGCGCTCGCACGGCAGCACGAGGCCCTTCGCGCGCAGGCTTGCGACGAGAGCGGGGGAGTTCGAGCAGCCGGCGAAATGGTCGAGTTCTTCACGCGACATCGGGCGGCGTTGCAGCACGGTCAGCGCACGCAGGTGACGGTGATTTTTCGTTCCGGTAAACTTGCGGTGTTGGTTCGCGCTCGTCGGCTTCGGTTGGCGGGCGTTTTTCTTTTTCATCGCCTCAGCCCTCGATGCGGTAGCCTGCGGGATTGGCAATCCACGCATCAACATCGGCACGCCGCCATGCGACGGAACGTGCGCCGAGCCGGACGCATTGCGGAAAGGTACCCGCCTTCATGCGGGCGTAAATCGTCGAACGGCTTAAGCCGGTCTCGACCTCAATTTGCTTGCGACGGATGAGCGCCTGTTGGACTTGGTGCACCATATGCGGCTCCATGAGAACGCTCCCGGCCAACCCGGGAATGGAGCCAAGGCTATTGATGGCAACAGCTACGGCGACATATGCAACACCATGCGCCTTATTTGGCGCGGGTTTCCGGACAATTCGCGCAATAGCGAATGCAACAGCGGTTCAATCGACGCGACGTTTGCGCCCGACGTTCGAAGTACTCCCGTGGGTAAACACGGAAACAGGTTTTGTGCTGAGTTTGGCCTTCGCGTCCTTGAGCAACGTCCCGATGCGTGCACGACTCACGCCATACCTGTCCGCGAGCTTCTGTTGCGTCATCGCCGGCAACTTCGACTGTTCGAGAAGTTGCATCAGGTCCGCGTTGCTCCACTTTGCGCCCGGTGTCCGCCCCACGACAGCGGCCCCGGATCGGCCCACGTCGCGTCCATGCTGGTCACTACCGCCCTTCGCGCGCGCGCGCATCCCAACACTGATGATTTCTGCATGGGCGCGCAGCGAACGCCATACCAAGCTCGTACTGACATTCCCCGTCGTATCGTCGTTCTTGAAACACATGCGGATTTCGTTGAGCGCGGCACGAAATTTTTCCGCATCGGGAGCCATGTTCGCTTCCAACTCTTCAACGAATCGGTCGATGTCCCACAAGTTCGCGCCAGAAAACAGGGCGCGATCAGGATCGAGCCCGCTATCCGGATGAAACGCTCGCACGCCGAGCATAATCGCAAGGCTTTGGTTTTGCGGGTCCGCGTACTCGTAAGAGCCATCAAGCCTTTGCCGGCGTTGCGCCGTCGGATGACCTATCCAATCCCGTTCCTTGGTCATTTCACGCCCTTCATGCGTGGCCTTCACAGTGGGCCCCCACCGGGCCGGTGAAGGGACCGGCTTTCGCTCCGTCGAGCTAGGCGGGGACAAGGATCAATTTACCGGGTTCGGGGACGTATCGCACGTTCGACTCGACAACTCGCCTTACCGCAAGCCGAGCTAGGAGAAGCATACGAGGAGTAGACCTGCAAACCGCTCGTGTCGAATGGGACAGCGGCCACCATCCGGGGGTATCTTTGGGGGTACATTCCATTGGGCTAAGCGCTACCGGCCATACTAGACGTGGATTCCAAAGGACAATTTCAGGGAAGTACCGCCACCAAAGAATTCAAGGGCCTGCGTCTCACGACGCAGGCCCTTTTCGTTTTGCGGCCGCTTTTCTGCCGCCCGCTTCCCCTGCGCGCTTCCTTGCGCTCGCGAACAAGTTCGTCGGGCAACGACGTGTGGACCACCTGCAGTCGACGCATCGCAACGACCGGCTATCCCGTCCGCCCCACACGCTCCGCCGTCGCATCGAACGCGCGCTTCGCCTTGTCGACGATCTCGTCGACCTCCGCCTCCCGGATCACGAGCGGCGGCGACAACAGCATCCGGTCGCCGGTCGCACGCATGATCAGGTTGCCGTTGAAGCAGAAGTCGCGGCAGATCGTGCCGATATCGACGCTGCCATCGAACCGTTCCCGCCGCTCGCGATCACGCGCGAGCTGGACGCCCGCGACCAGCCCCGCCCCCGCGATCTCGCCGACGATCGGATGATCGCCGAGCGCTTCGCGCAGCCGACGCTGGAAATACGGCCCGATGTCACGCTTCACGCGCTCGACGATTCCTTCGTCGCGCAGCAGCTTCAGGTTCGCGACCGCCACCGCCGCCGCGACCGGATGGCCCGAGTACGTGAGGCCGTGATTGAATTCGCCGTTGTCGATGATCGGGCGCGCGATGCGCTCGTGGATGCCCACCGCGCCCATCGGCACGTAGCCCGACGTCAGGCCCTTGGCCATCGTGATGAGGTCCGGCTCGAAGCCGAAGTGCTGATGCGCGAACCATTCGCCGGTGCGGCCGAAGCCGCCGATCACTTCGTCGGCCACCAGCAGGATGTCGTACTTGCGGCAGATCCGCTGGATTTCCGGCCAGTACGTCGACGGCGGGAAAATCACGCCGCCCGCGCCCTGGAACGGCTCGCCGATGAACGCGGCAACGTTCTCCGCGCCGAGTTCGAGAATCTTCGCCTCGAGCTGCTGCGCGCGCGCGAGGCCGAACGCCTCGGGCGTCTCGCCGGCTTGCGCTTCGCCGAAGAAGTACGGCTGGTCGATGTGCACGATGTGCTCGACCTTCGACGGCATCTGCTCGTGCATGTAGCCCATCCCGCCGAGCGTGCCGCCGGCGATCGTCGAACCGTGATAGCCGTTCTTGCGCGAGATCACATACTTCTTCTGCGGCTTGCCCTGCACGCGCCAGTACTGATGCACGAGACGCAGCACCGTGTCGTTGCCTTCCGAGCCGCTGTTGCAATAGAAGAAGTGGTTGAAGCCGGCCGGCGTGACTTCGGCGAGCATCGCTGACAGTTCGATCACCGGCGGGTGCGTGGTCTTGAAGAACGTGTTGTAGAACGGCAGTTCCTGGATCTGGCGATATGCGGCATCGGCGAGCTCCTTGCGGCCGTAGCCGACGTTCACGCACCAGAGGCCGGCCATCCCGTCGATGACCTTGTTGCCGTCGGAGTCCCACAGGTAGACGCCGTCGGCTTTCACGATCACGCGGCTGCCCGCGCGATTGAGCGCACCCATGTCGGAGAACGGGTGGATGTGGTGCGCGGCGTCGAGCGCGCGGTATTCGGCACTCGAGCGTGCCTGCGTCGTGCGCGGTGCGGCTTCGCTTCGTTCTGTCATGTTGCCTCCGTATTTCCGTGATGCGGTTGCGCGCGCACTTACACGTGCAGCAGCAGATGACGACGTTCCCACGAGCTGATCACGCGGAAGAACGCTTCGTATTCGGTTTCCTTCAGCGCCAGGTACGCCTTCACGAACTTGTCGCCGAGAATGCCGGCCAGCGGCGTGCACGCGGCCATCAGCGAGATGCCCTCCTCGAGATTGCGCGGCAGCTGGTACGGCAGGTCGTAGCCGTCGGACGCGATCGGCTCGGTCGGCGCAAGCTGCTGCGTAAGCCCGAGATACCCTGCCGCGAGCGTCGCTGCGAATGCGAGGTACGGATTGCAGTCGACGCCCGGAATCCGGTTCTCGATGCGCCGCGCGACCGGCGTCGACTGCGGGATGCGAAAGCCGACCGTGCGGTTGTCGTAGCCCCATTGCACGTTGATCGGCGCGGCCATGAAGCGCGACAGCCGACGGTACGAGTTGATGTACGGCGCGAAGATCGGCATCAACGCGGGCGTGTATTTCTGCAGCCCCGCGAGATAGCTGTGGAACATCGGCGACACGACGCCGCCCTCGTCGGCGAACAGGTTGTGGCCGGTGCGCGCATCGGCCAGGCTCTGGTGGATATGCATCGCGGAGCCCGGCTCGTTTTCCATCGGCTTGGCCATGAACGTCGCGTACATGTTGTGGCGCAACGCCGCCTCGCGCACCGTGCGCTTGAACAGGAACACCTGGTCGGCAAGCGACAGCGCGTCGCCGTGCACGAAGTTGATTTCCATCTGCGCGGCGCCGACTTCGTGGATCAGCGTCTCGATGTCGAGGCCCTGCATTTCGCAGTATTCGTAGATGTCCTCGAACAGCGGATCGAACTCGTTGACGGCCTCGATCGAATACGACTGGCGACCCGTCTCCGCGCGGCCCGTGCGCCCGACCGGCGGGCGCAACGGCAGATCGGGATCGGCGTTCATGTCGACCAGATAGAACTCGAGCTCCGGCGCGACGACCGGCTTCCAGCCCTTCGCCTTGTACAGGTCGAGCACGCGGCGCAGCACGTAGCGCGGCGAGATCTCGACGGGCGAGCCGTCGAAATGCACGCAATCGTGAATCACCTGCGCGGTCGGATCGACGGCCCACGGAATCAGGCAGATCGTCGACGGATCGGGCACGCACACCATGTCGGGGTCGGTCACGCCGGTCAGCGAGCCGTCCTCCGGATAGTCGCCGGTGACGGTCTGCACCATCACGGCCTGCGGCAGGCGCATCGATTCGCCGGACTCGAATTTGTTGCGCGGAATGATCTTGCCGCGCGCGATGCCGGCCATGTCGGGAATGATCGCCTCGACTTCGGTGATGCGGTGCTGCCTCAGGAATTCGCTCAGTTCGGGTTGCATGATCGGCCTCGTTCAGTCGATATCGGATGCGGGCAGCGACGGCATGGGGCCGCCGGCCGCATGAATGCGGTGTGTCATGCGCGCGCGGCACGCCGCGCCGAATGCCGCGAAGATGTCGCGCGACAGCGGCTGTTCCGCGTAGCGCCATTCGGGATGCCACTGCACGCCGAGCGCGAATGCGCGCGCGCCGCGCACGCTGACGGCTTCGACCAGCCCGTCGGGCGCGCTCGCTTCGACCGCGAGCCCCGCACCGAGCCGAGCGATGCCCTGGTCGTGCAGCGAATTGACCATCGCGTCGTGCGCGCCGCGCGCGACCCGTTGCAACAGGCCGCCCGGCGCAAGCTGCACGCGATGCGCGGGGCCGTATTGCCGCTCGAGCGGATCGCCGTCGCGCTCGCGATGATCGTGGAAACCCGCACTCGCATGCAGCCGTTGATGCAGCGTGCCGCCATATGCGACGTTCAGCTCCTGCATGCCGCGGCAGATCGCGAGCACGGGCACGCCCGCGTCGATCGCCGCGCGGATCAGCGGCAGCGCGGTCGCATCGCGCGCGGGATCGTGCAGCGTGTCGGGCACGCTCGCCGGGCCGCCGTAGTGATGCGGCTCGACGTTCGAATAGCTGCCGGTCAGCAGCAGCCCGTCGATGGACGCGACGATCGCGTCGACCGGCTGGCGCGCGCCCAGCGCGGGCAGCACGAAGGCGAGCGCGCCGGCACCGTCGACCAGCGCGACGAGATACTTCTCGCCGGCCGTGTGGTTCGGATGGGCGCCGCGCATGACACGGTCGGCTGTGACGGCTACGAGCGGGCGCGGTCGCATGATCGCCTCCACGATGAACGTGCGACGCGTGCGTACGCGCGGGACGATGGCAATGCGCGGCCGCGCCGCATGCGCGCGTGCGCGATCCTGCCGCGCGAACGGCGCGGCAACGGGCATTGCGACCCGATGCGAAAGCGGAAATGGACGCTAGGGCAACAATGAAGCGCTGCCGTCGCACTGCACCGCGCTGAACACGTGCGCGGTCACGACGTTGAAGCGGCGCAGGCCGCAATGGGGCACAGCGAAGAGACGGGGCTCGCGTATGAGGGCGGCGCGCGTGCCGCGATCAGCATGCCGGATCGGCCCGGCCTGAGGCGGCGCGCCCGCCGACGGACTTCGGGTCCGGCATATCGAAGGGCTGGCGGCTTTCACGATCGTACTCGACTGACTGATGAAGGCAGGACACGTGTCGCGATGAAACGGAGGCGGCAACGCCGCACGGCGACACGTCGGCAAGATGCCACGCATCGGATTCCGGCGCGGTGCGGCGCTGATCGACGCCGTCGCGGCCGGCGCGCGTGACGACTTCCTGACATTCAGCTTATATCACCTAAAAATTGCGTCAAATTTTCAGGAATCGATCCCGACATTCGATCGGACGAAAAAACGGCATCGACCCGGGCGGTCGATGCCGTTTTTGTGCGCTGCGTCGGCGCGTGCGTTGCCGGCTCGCGGGCCGGGGGGCCGGGTGGCGCCGCGCCGCCGCACGCACGCAGCGCGCGCCGGCGGCTCAGCGATGCGCGAGCGCGGTTTCGACGAGCGTCTGCAGCAGCGGCACGATCCGGGCGGCGCGCGCTTCGTCGTACGCATACGGGCGCGTCTCTTCCATGTAGGTAATCTGCGACAGCTCGAGCTGCACGGCTTCGACGCCGGTGGCGGGCACGCCGTAGTGACGCGTGATGTAGCCGCCCTTGAAACGCCCGTTCGCGACGGCCGTATAGCCGCCGTGCGCGATCACGCATTCAGCCAGCGCCTCGGCGAGGCCGGGCGCCGCGCTCGCGCCGCTCGACGTGCCGAAGTTGAAGTCCGGCAGGCGGCCTTCGAAGAAGCGCGGCACGTGCGAGCGGATCGAATGCGCTTCCCACACGAGCACGCGGCCGTGCTCGCGCTTCAGCCGCGCGATCTCGCCTTGCAGTGCGTCGTGATACGGGCGCCAGTAGCGGTCGCGGCGGCGCATGATCTCGTCGTTGCCGGGCAACGCGTTCGCCGGATACAGCGGCGCCTTGTCGAACGTGTCGACCGGCACGAGCCCGGTCGTGTCCTGCCCCGGGTACAGGTTCTCGTTGTCGGGCGGACGGTTCAGATCGACGACGTAACGCGCGTGCGACGGCACGAGGATCGACGCGCCGAGCGTCGCCGCGAAACCGTACAGCCGCTCCAGGTGCCAGTCGCAATCGTCGACGAAGCGCGCGTCGGGCGTCATCGTGGCCGCGATGTCGTCGGGAATGTGGGTGCCTGCGTGCGGAATCGAGATCAGCAGCGGCAGCGTGCCCTGCTTCAGCGTGAAAACAGCTGGTTGTTCAGTCATGTCGCATCACCGTAAGAGTCTGCCGGCGCGCGCACGCGGCGCGCCGGGTGCCGCGCGTTCAGCGCAGCAGTTGCGCCAGTGCGGCGCGGTAGTCGGCATACGCGGCGGCTTCGTCGCGATGGCGGCGGCCGCTCACGACGCGTTCGCCGCCGGTGTAGACGTCGAGCACCGGCGTGTCGCCGTGCTCGGCGAACACCGCGCCCGACAGCCACGCCGTGCTGTCGTGTTCGGCAATCGCCGGATGATCGGGATCGAGCACGAGCCAGTCGGCGCGGCAGCCTTCACGCAGCGCGCCGATGCGCCGACCGCTGGCCTGCGCGCCGCCCGCGAGCGACGCGTCGAACAGCCGGTCGGCGACACGAGTCTGCGTGTCGCTCGCGAGCACGTTGCGCGCGCGATGCAGGAGCCGCTGCCCGTATTCGAGCAGGCGCAGTTCCGAGCGCCAGTCGACCGACGCATGGCTGTCCGAGCCGACGCCGATCACGCCGCCCTGCGCGAGATAGTCGACGGCCGGGAACACGCCGTCGCCGAGATTCGCCTCGGTGGTCAGGCACAGGCCGGCCACCGCCCGCCGCTTCGCGAGCGCGGCCGTTTCGGCCGCATCGACGTGCGTCGCGTGCACGAAGCACCAGCGCGCATCGACGTCAAAGCGATCGAGCAACCATTGCACGGGACGCGCACCGTAAGCCCGCACGCAATCGTCGACCTCGGCAGTCTGTTCGGCGATATGGATATGCACGGGCGCGTCGTCGGGCAGGCCGTCGAGCAGCACGCGCAATCCGTTCTCGGACACCGCGCGCAGCGAGTGCGGCGCGACGCCGTAGCGCAAGCCGCCGTGCTCGGGCGCGACGCGGCGCATCGCGTCGAGCAGTTCGAGCAGGCCGTCCGGCGTGTTGATGAAGCGGCGCTGGTCGTCGCGCGGCGGCTTGTTGCCAAAGCCGGCGAACTGGTATGACACGGGCAGCATCGTGATGCCGATGCCCGCCGAGCGGGCCGCGTCGATCACGCGCGTGCCGAGTTCCGCGATCTGCGGATAGCGCGAGCCGTCCTGCGCATGATGCACGTAGTGGAATTCGCACACCGACGTGTAGCCGCACTTCAGCATCTCGACGTACAGCCACCGCGCGATCGCCGCGAGCGCGTCGGGCGTGATCTTCAGCGCGAAGCGGTACATCAGGTCGCGCCAGCTCCAGAAGCTGTCGGCAGGATTCGCGCGGTATTCGGTGAGCCCGGCCATCGCGCGCTGGAACGCGTGCGAATGCAGGTTCGGCATGCCGGGCAGCACGGGCCCCGCCGCGCGGGCGACGCCGGTCGGCGCGTCGGCGTCGGGCGTCACGTCGGTCAGCGTGCCGGCCGCGTCCCAGCGCAGCAGCACGTTGCGGCGCCAGCCATCGGGCAGCCGGGCATGGTCCGCGAACAGCGTCATTTCGGTCATCGTGAGTCTCGTCTGTTACTAGCCGTTCATCCGGCGAAACACCGTCGTACCGCCCCGCACGACCTGCTCGCACAGCGGCCGGCCGATCCAGTAAGCGAGCTCCGACAGCGAGCCGACCGACCAGACCGCGAAATCGGCCTGGCGACCGATCTCGAGCGCGCCGTGACGATCCGCGCGGCCGAGTGCCGCGGCCGCATGGCGCGTCACGCCCTGCAGCACCTCGGGCACCGTCATGCGGAACAGCGTGCAGCCCATGTTCATCGTCAGCAGCAACGATTCGAGCGGCGACGTGCCTGGATTGTGATCGGTCGCGAGCGCGATCGGCACGCCGTGCTTGCGCAGCAGCTCGATCGGCGGCAATTGCGTTTCGCGAATGAAGTAATACGCGCCGGGCAGCAGCACGGCGACCGTGCCGGCCGCCTTCATCGCCTCGATGCCGGCTTCGTCGAGAAATTCGAGGTGGTCGGCGGACAGCGCGCGATAACGTGCAGCAAGCGCGGTACCGCCGGCGTTCGACAATTGCTCCGCGTGCAGCTTCACCGGCAGGCCGCGCCGCGTCGCGGCTTCGAACACGCGCTCGGTCTGCGCGAGCGAGAAGCCGATGCGCTCGCAGAACACGTCGACCGCGTCGACGAGGCCTTCGTCGGCGAGTGCCGGCAGCATCCGTCCGCACACTTCATCGATGTATTCGTCCGCGCGGCCCGCGTATTCCGGCGGCAGCGCGTGCGCGCCGAGGAACGTGGTGTAGACCGTGACCGGGAAGCGCTCGCCGAGCTGGCGCGCGACGCGCAGCATCTTGCGCTCGGTCGCGAGGTCGAGCCCGTAGCCCGACTTGATTTCGATCGCGCTCACGCCTTCGGCGAGCAGCGGCTGCAGGCGTGCGGCCGCCTGCACGAACAGCGCCGTCTCGTCTGCCGCGCGCGTCGCGCGCACCGTCGACACGATCCCGCCGCCCTGCCGCGCGATCTCCTCGTAACTGACGCCGGCGAGGCGCTGCGCGAACTCGTCGGCGCGCGTGCCGCCGTACACGAGGTGCGTATGGCAGTCGACAAGGCCCGGCGTCACCCACGCGCCGTGCAGGTCTTCCCGGTGCCAGTGCGCATAACCGTGCGGCAGCGCGGAAAACGCGCCGAGCCACACGATCGTGCCGGTTTCGTCGACGGCGATCGCCGCGTCGTCGATCGTTTCGTCGGGGTGGCCGTGCGGACACAGCCTCAGGTGATGCCAGACAATCGGTTTCATGCGTTCAGTCTCGTTCGCCGACGGCGAGCGACACGGCGAGCAGCGCGCCGCCTCCGCTCACGACGACGTCAAACGCACGCTGCGGCCCGTCGAGCCGCAGCGTGTCCATTTCCTGCAGTGCATAGTGCGCGCCGTCGATCTCGATGCCGACGGCGCCCGTCGCACAGAACAGCAGCACGGTATCGGCGCGCTCGACACGGTGCGTGCCTTCGGGCCACACGTCGACCGTCCCGCGCGCGGCCGAACGGCGCGTCATCAGGTTGAAGTCGCGCGTCGCGCCGTCATGCAGCGTCGCGTCGATCGCCGTTTCGCCGGCGAAATCCGCACGGGCGAGCCGCGTATCGAGCACATGGCGCGCGCCGCCCGCCTCCACGAGCGTCATGCCCGCGCCGGACAGCAGCACGAGCGTGCGGTCGACGCCGTCGAAACGCGAGAACGGGCCGGGCGCGCCGACGTCCGCGACGCTCACGCGCCATGCGAACGCATCGAGCGCGCCGCCCGACGGCGCCGCGGCGGCAGCCCCTTCGGGGATGAATGCCGCGATTTCGCGTGTCACGCCACCGCCGTTCTTCCACGGCGACGCAACGAGATCCGAGGCGCGGATCATCGTTGCATGCACCGGCGCCTGGTCGAGCGCCGTCATGCTCAGCGGCCGAGCATCGGCAGCTTCAGGCCGGCTTCGCGGGCCGTCTGCTGCGCGAGTTCGTAGCCGGCATCCGCATGGCGCATCACGCCCGTCGCCGGATCGTTCAGCAGCACGCGACCGAGACGCTCGTGCGCATCGGCGGTACCGTCGGCGACGATCACGACACCCGAGTGCTGCGAGAAGCCCATCCCGACGCCGCCACCGTGATGCAGCGACACCCACGATGCGCCGCCTGCGGTGTTCAGCAGCGCGTTCAGCAGCGGCCAGTCGCTCACGGCGTCCGAGCCGTCCTTCATCGATTCCGTCTCGCGGTTCGGGCTTGCGACCGAACCGGTGTCGAGGTGGTCGCGGCCGATCACGATCGGGGCCTTCAGTTCGCCGTTCTTCACCATCTCGTTGAACGCCTGGCCAAGGCGATAGCGATCCTTCACGCCGACCCAGCAGATCCGTGCGGGCAAGCCCTGGAACGCGATGCGCTCGCGCGCCATGTCGAGCCAGTTGTGCAGGTGCGGATCGTCGGGGATCAGCTCCTTCACCTTCTGGTCGGTCTTGTAGATGTCTTCCGGATCGCCCGACAGCGCGACCCAGCGGAACGGGCCCTTGCCTTCGCAGAACAGCGGGCGGATATAGGCCGGCACGAAGCCCGGGAAGTCGAATGCGTTCTCGACGCCCATCTCCAGCGCCATCTGGCGGATGTTGTTGCCGTAATCGAGCGTGGCCGCGCCGCGTTCCTGCAGCGTGAGCATCGCGCGCACCTGGACGGCCATCGACTGCTTCGCGACCTTCACGATGCTTTGCGGGTCGACCTTCTGCGCTTCGCGCCATTGCGCGACGGTCCAGCCCTGCGGCAGGTAGCCGTTGATCGGGTCGTGCGCGCTCGTCTGGTCGGTCACGCAGTCCGGCGTGATGCCGCGCTGGACGAGTTCCGCGAACACGTCGGCAGCGTTGCCGAGCAGGCCGACCGACACCGGCTTGCCGGTGCGCTTCGCTTCCTCGATCATGCCGAGCGCTTCGTCGAGCGTCGTCGCCTTCTTGTCGACGTAGCGCGTCTTCAGGCGGAAGTCGATGCGCGTCTCGTCGCATTCGACCGCGATCATCGAGAAGCCGGCCATCGTCGCCGCCAGCGGCTGCGCGCCGCCCATGCCGCCCAGGCCGCCGGTCAGGATCCAGCGGCCCGACGGGTCGCCGTTGAAGTGCTGGTTCGCAACCGAGAAGAACGTTTCATACGTGCCCTGCACGATGCCCTGGCTGCCGATGTAGATCCAGCTGCCGGCCGTCATCTGGCCATACATCATCAGGCCCTTGCGATCGAGCTCGTGGAAGTGATCCCAGGTCGCCCAGTGCGGCACCAGGTTCGAGTTCGCGAGCAGCACGCGCGGCGCATCCTTGTGCGTGCGGAACACACCGACCGGCTTGCCCGACTGGATCAGCAGCGTTTCGTTCTCCTCGAGATCCTTCAGCGACGCGAGGATCTGGTCGTAGCATTCCCAGTTGCGCGCCGCGCGGCCGATGCCGCCGTACACGACGAGCGCGTGCGGATGCTCGGCGACTTCCGGATCCAGGTTGTTCTGGATCATCCGGTAGGCGGCTTCGGCCAGCCAGGTCTTGCAGACCTTCTCGCTGCCGCGCGGCGCACGGATCGTGCGCGTCGGATCGAGACGAGGATCGATATGTTTCGGATGGTTCATGACGGCTGCTCCCGAAGGAAAGTGAATATCAAATAGGAATCAGAAATGCCCGGTGAAGCGATAACGGCTGCCGGGGTGCCACAAATTCGCCACCGAGGCGACGACGCCCTGCGACCAGGTGCGCCGATGTAAAACCAGACACGGCTCGACGTCGTCCATCCGCAGCTGCTCGCGCCGCTCGGGCGCCGGGGCCGCCGCTTCGATCCGGTACTCGACGCGCTGCAGCGGTGCCGCGCGCATCAGGTACAGGTTCGGCGTCGTGTTCGTGAAATCCTGCTCGGCATAATCCGGCGCGACCGCCGGATTCACCCACCGTTCTTCGAGCTGGACGGGTTCGTCGTTCTCGAAGTGCAACACCTGCGAATAAAACAGCTTCGCGCGCACGGCCATCTGCATTTCGTCGGCGAGCGCCTCGTCGGCGCGGATCGTCTCGAGGCCGAGCACGCTGGCGCGGTACGCATGCCCGCGCGCGTCGACCTCCTCCGAGATGCTGCGGATCGCGACGAGCGTCGACTCGTACTTCGGCCGCGCGACGTAGGTGCCGGCGCCTTTCATGCGCGTGAGCACCTGCTCGGCCGTCAACTCGCGCAACGCGCGGTTGACGGTCATGCGCGCGACCTTGAACTCGCGGGCCAGTTCGTTCTCGGAGGGCACCTGGTCGCCCTCCGCCCACTCGCCGGCGTGAATGCGGCCCAGGATGAAATCCTTGATCTCCTGGTAGACCGGCGCGCTCATGGGCTTACTGTTCCGACGCGAACGAGAACGGCGCGACCTTCGCGAACGCACGCTCGCCGACGAGCTTCGCGATCACCGCGATGTCCGGGGCGAAGTAGTGGTCGAGTTCGTAGTGCGCGACCTTGCTGCGGATCGTTTCCATCACCGGCGCGAGCTTCGGGCTCGTGTGGTGCGGCGCGCGCAGGTCGACGCCCTGGGCGGCGGCCAGCAGTTCGATCGCGAGGATGTGCTTCGTGTTGTCGGCGATGTCGGCGAGCTTGCGCGCGGCGAACGTCGCCATCGACACGTGGTCTTCCTGGTTCGCCGAGGTCGGCAGCGAGTCGACCGACGCCGGGTGAGCAAGCGTCTTGTTTTCCGATGCGAGCGCGGCCGCCGTCACGTGCGCAATCATGAAGCCCGAATTCACGCCGCCGTCCTTCACGAGGAACGGGGGCAGGCCCGACAGCGTCGCGTCGATCAGCAGTGCGATGCGGCGCTCGGCCAGCGCGCCGATTTCCGATGCGGCGAGCGCGAGGTTGTCGGCCGCGAACGCGACGGGTTCCGCGTGGAAGTTGCCGCCCGACAGCACTTCGCCGGTATCCGGGAAGATCAGCGGGTTGTCCGACACCGCGTTCGCTTCGACCAGCAGCACGTCGGCCGCGTGGCGCATCTGGTCCAGGCACGCGCCCATCACCTGCGGCTGGCAGCGCAGGCTGTACGGATCCTGCACCTTGTCGCAGTCGCGGTGCGACTGGTTGATCGGCGAACCTTCGAGCAGCTCGCGGTACGACGCGGCCGCATCGATCTGGCCCTGGTGGCCGCGCAGTTCATGGATGCGGGCATCGAACGGCTTCACCGAACCGGCTGCCGCATCGACGGACAGCGCGCCCGCGACGAGCGCGGTGCGGTACAGGTCTTCGATCGCGAACATGTTGTCGAGCGCCAGCGCCGTCGACGCTTGCGTGCCGTTCAGCAGCGCGAGGCCTTCCTTCGCCTGCAGCGTGAGCGGCGCGAGGCCCGCGACGCGCAGGCCGTCGAGCGCGCTGGCGCGCTCGCCGCGGATGAACACTTCACCGACGCCCAGCAGCACCGCCGACATGTGCGCGAGCGGCGCAAGGTCGCCCGATGCGCCGACCGAGCCCTTCACCGGGATCAGCGGCAGCACGTCGGCGTTGAACAGCGTGATCAGCGCGTCCATCACCTCGCGGCGGATGCCCGAGTGGCCGCGGCCGAGGCTCGACAGCTTCAGCGCCATCAGCAGGCGCACCGACGAGCGCGCCATCGGCTCGCCGACGCCGACTGCGTGCGACAGCACCAGGTTCTTCTGCAGCAGCTCCAGTTGGTCGTGCGGGATGTGCGTGCTGGCCAGGCGGCCGAAGCCCGTGTTGATGCCGTATGCCGGCTCGCCCTTCGCCGCGATGTCGGCGACGGCCTTCGCGCCTGCGTCGATCTTTGCGAAGCTCGCCGGGTCGAGCTTGAGCTGCACGGATTCGCGAGCGATCTTGCGCAGTTGCGGGAGGGTCAGGTGGCCGGGGGTCAACGTAATCATGTGAGCAATCCTGTCTAGACAAGTTCGGGATGGATTGCAGTGTAGCCATCGCAACTTGTCTAGACAACCCCGTTTTTCACGATTTCGACTTGGGAGTTTCCCTGATGTCCGGCGTAGGCCGCGGGGCCGGCCCGACAGACCTCGTAGTTAACACATGTTGCAATTATTTTGTTTTTGGCAACATACGAATCAACACTTCCCACGATCCGTCACGGAGACCCGCCATGACCATCCCGCACCGGTTGACCGCCCTCCTCGGCCGCAGCCTGCTCGTCGCCGCGTGCACGCTCGCGTGCGGCGCGTCGCTCGCCGCGGAACCGCTGTCCGGCACGCTCGAGAAAATCCGGCAAGGCGGCCTGATCTCGATCGGCCATCGCGAGACGTCGGTGCCGTTCTCCTACGTCGACGCGAACGGCAAGGTGATCGGCTTCTCGCAGGATCTGTGCGACCGCGTGATCGCCGCCGTGAAGGCGCGCACCGGCAAGCCGGACCTGCACGTGCGCTTCATCCCGGTTACGTCGCAAAACCGCATTCCGCTGGTGCAGAACGGCACGGTCGATCTCGAATGCGGGGTGACCACCAATCTCGCCGCGCGTCACGCGCAGGTCGCGTTCTCGACCACCTTCTTCGTCGCGACGACGCGCCTGCTCACGCGCACGAGCTCGGGCATCCGCGACTTCCCCGATCTCGCCGGCAAGACGGTCGTGACGAACCAGGGCACGACGTCCGAACGCCTGCTGCGCAAGATGAACGAGGAGAAGAAGATGAACATGCAGATCATCAGCGCGAAGGACTACGGCGAAGGACGCCTCACGCTCGAATCGGGCCGCGCGGCCGCCTACATGATGGACGACGTGCTGCTCGCCGGCGTGCGCCAGCTCGCGGCGAAGCCGGCCGACTGGACGATCGTCGGCACGCCGCAATCGTCGGAAGCGTACGGGTTCATGCTGCGCAAGGACGATCCGCAGTTCAAGGCGCTCGTCGACGGCGTGCTCGTGCAGTTGATGAAGAGCGGCGAGATCAACGCGCTGTACGACAAGTGGTTCATGAAGCCGGTGCCGCCGAAAGGGCTCGCGTTCGACTTCCCGATGAGCGACGTGATCAAGGCGCGCTACGCGGCGCCGAACGACGTGCCGCTCGAGTGAGCGTCGCGCGGCGCAGCGGGTTCAGCGCGTCCACGCGACGCATGCGGCGTAGCCGGGCGCCGCGTCGAGCCAGCCCGCGTCGAACGCAGCCACGCCGGCCGCGGGCGCGGCCGGCTCGACGATCGTCGTCGCGGGCGTTTCGGCACCGCGCGGCGGCACGACCGCGAACGCGCGCAGCCCGCCGACGATGCCGGTGCCGAGCGCCTTCAGCAACGCCTCCTTCGCGGACCAGATGCGCATGAACGCATCGGCACGCGCGGCGAGCGGCAGGCTCTCGAGATACGCGGCCTCGGCGCTCGCGCATACTTCGCGCGTCAGCGCACGCCAGTCGGTGGATCGATTGCAGCTTTCGATATCGACGCCGACACGGCCTGCAGGCGTCCATGCGATCAGCGCGTGATCGCCCGCATGCGACACGTTGAAATCGAGCGGTGCGCGATGCGCGGCGTCGAGCGACGGCCGCCCCGCTTCGTCGACGACGATCACGATGTCCTTCGGCGCCACGTCGAGCGCCGCGCCGAGCACATCGCGCAGCGCGGCGCGCGTCGCGGCGCTGCGCACCGCATCCTCGTGCCGCAGGTAGCGCCCGGCACGCGCGCGCTCGGTGTCGCTCAGTGCCGCATAGGCGGGCGATGCGAGCGGCACGTGCCAGTCGAAATCGATGCGCGCGACGTGCACGCCGGCACGCGACGCGGCAGTCGGCACGTCGAGCGGATGCGTCTGCCACGCTCGGGACAGATCGGTGGAAATCGCGGAATCGGGCGGAATGGACATCGGCAAGGGACAGCCAGTCGAATGAAACGTCCGATGTTAATCGATCGCGCGGCGCGGAGACCGACACGGGGCGCGGCGTCGATTCGTCGGCAGCGGCAACCGGCGCGGCCGACGAATCGACGCGATGGCCCGGCGGCGCGCGGGCGCGCTCACCCGTGCGCGACGGCGCCCGGCACGCCGCTTCCCGCCGGCCGCGCATGCCGCGCCGGATGGCGCGCGTGCACGCGGCCCGGCGCATCGGCCGGCAGCACGCCATGTTGCAGCCAGGACAGCGCGACGGGCCATAGCGTGTCGGTGAAGCGGCTGTGGAAGAACGCGAAGTGGCCGATCGCATCGACGCCGATGTCGCGCGGCGCGATCCGCAGATGCGTGACGTCGCTGCCCGTGTAGTAGCCCGCCAGCCGCTCGATCGCGTCGACCGTGCCGAACCCGTCGTCGTCGAGACCGATCGCGAGCATCTGCGCCGGCAGCCGCGCGAAGCGCGCCGGCAGCGCAGCGCGGCTCTCCGCGGTTTCGGCGAGCGGGCCGCGCGTGTAGGCGTCTTCGAAGCGCGCTTGCGCGCGCACCCACGACAGCGCGACGCCGCGCGGCGTGTCCTCCATCCAGCCGAGCCGTTTCGCGGGCACGTAGCCGAACACGGCCGCGAGCGCCGGCATCGCGATATGCCACTTCCACCACATGCGCCGCCGCTCTTCCGGCCGATAGTCGCGCCAGTACGCATATTGCGCGCCGACGGTCACCGCGTGGCGCACGTACGCGTTCGACGCCGCGAGCCCGAGCACGCAACCGCCGATGCTGTGCGCGACGACGTCGAGCGGCTGGCCGGGAAACGCGTCGCGCGCGTACTGCAGCGCGGCCTCGCAATCGAGCCGCCCCCAGTCGAGCCAGTTCGCGCGCAGCTTCGCGAGCCGCGCGGGGCGCGAACCGCCGATCCCGCGATAGTCGTAGACGAGCACGTCGCGCCCCTGCGCGAAGAGCCACGCCGCGAAGCGGAAGTAGTAGTCGCAGCGCACCGACGTCGCGCAATTGACGACCGTCACGGGGCGTGCGGCGCCGCCGCCGCGATGCCGCCACACATAGCCGCGCAGCATATAACCGTCGGCCGCGGTCAGCGTCACGGGCTCCGGCGGCAACGTGCCCGCCGCGCGCCCGGCCACCTGGTCCGCCCCGGCTGCTTGATTCGAAATCGTCATCCTGTCTCCTGTGCAGCGTCGCGTCATCCGGCGTCCGCCTGGTCGGTCAGTCTCCATTGAACTTGACGCGCCCGGTGTTCTCAACCAATCTTGCTGCTCCGTTCGCATGAGCCCTACGCATGTCAACGCCGCTCGTCCGTCTCCCGTCGCTGGACCTCGTGCGCGGTTTCGTCGCCGTCGGCCGCCGCATGAGCATCACGCTCGCCGCGCAGGACCTGTGTGTCACGCAGTCGGCGGTCAGCCGCCAGGTGCATGCGCTCGAGGCACATCTCGGCGTCGCGCTGCTGCAGCGCGGCTATCGCAAGATCGCGTTCACGCCGGAAGGTGAGCGGCTGTTTCGCGCCGCCGACGCGGCGCTGCTCAGCCTGCAGCACACCGTCGCGTCGCTCGCCGCCACGCGCGAGCGCCAGCCCGTCACGATCACCGCGAGCATCGGCGTCACCGCGCTGTGGCTGCTGCCGCGGCTCGGGCGCCTGCAGGCGCGCCTGCCCGACGTCGACCTGCGCGTGGCCGCGAACGACAAGGTACTCGATTTGCGCGCGGAAGGCATCGACCTCGGAATCCGCTACTGCCCGCGCGAGCGTGCGCCCGCCGGCGCGCTGCACCTGTTCGACGAAGTCGTCGTGCCGGTCGCGCACCCGGCGCTGGCCGCGCGGCCCGTCACCGACGTGGCCGCGATCGCCGACCACGTGCTGCTTGAATTCGACGGGCCGCCGCAAACGCAACTGCAGTGGCGTGCGCACCTGCACGCGGCCGGGCTCGACGACGCACGCCCGAAGGGCGTGCTGCGTTTCAACCAGTACGACCAGGTGATCCATGCCGCGATTGCCGGCCAGGGCGTCGCGCTCGGAAGGCTCGCGCTCGTCGCACCGATGCTCGCGGACGGCCGGCTCGCGGTGCTCGGCCCGCACTCGCAGGCGTTGTCGGATGCGTACGGCTATTGGCTGTTCCGGCACGATCCCGCACCGCGCCGCGAAGTCGCCGATGTGCGCGACTGGATTCTCGCGGAAGCGGCCGAATGCGACGCGGCAATGCGCGCGTACGACGCGGCGCAGCGGTAAGCCGCGAGCGAATTTCCGCATCGAGTCGATGCCGGTGCGGCATTGCGCGCGAGACACGCGCAGTCGCGATCGATGCGCCGACGTCCCGACTCCGCTGTATCGACCGCGCATCACGCCGGCTGCATGCGTGGCAGCGACCCCACGCATCCGGCCCATACAACCTTCGCCACCGGCATCGCGTTCGAACCGCATCGCATTCCCCTCACGCATGCGAACGCGACCGAATGATTGCTTGAGCACGCCGCGACCCGATCGTCTAATCGGATCGAACGCGGCGTCGCGCCGCACGCATTCATCCGGAGACCAGCATGACCCCGATCGAACAAGACACCCGGCGCCGCTGGCTGCCGGTGCTCGCGGGAGGCCTGATCATGGGCGCCGCGCTCGGAATCCGCCACGTGCAGGGGCTGTTCCTCGCCCCCGTCACGCTCGACCACGGCTGGTCGCGCGAAGCGTTCGGGCTCGCGCTCGCGCTGCAGAACCTGGTCTGGGGCATCGCGCAGCCGTTTACCGGGATGATCGCCGACCGCTTCGGGTCCGTGCGCGTGATCGTCGCCGGCATGCTGCTGTATGCGGCCGGGCTCGTCACGATGGCGTTCGCCGCGTCGGCCGGCGTGTTCGCGATCGGCGCGGGGCTCGTGATCGGCATCGCGCTGTCGGGCTCGGCCTTCGCGTCGATCTACGGCGCGCTGAGCCGGCTGTTTCCGCCCGACCGGCGCGGCTGGGCGCTCGGTGTCGCCGGCGCGATCGGCGGGCTCGGCCAGTTCTGCATGGTGCCGGTCGCGCAGGTGCTGATCGGCGGGATCGGCTGGCAGCATGCATTCGTCGCGCTCGCGCTCGTCGCCGCGCTGCTCGCGCCGCTCGCGATGCTGGTGCGCGACCGGCCCGCGCACGCCGCGAGCCGCGCCGACGGCCCCGATCAGTCGATCGGCGCGGCGGTGCGCGAAGCGTTTGCACATCGCGGCTTCTGGCTGCTGAACGCGGGATTCTTCGCGTGCGGGTTCCAGCTCGCGTTCATCGCGACCCACCTGCCCGCCTACCTGCTCGACCACGGCCTGCCGGCGCGCCACGCCAGCGTCGCGCTCGCGCTGATCGCGTTGACCAACGTGGCCGGCACCTATGCATGCGGCCATCTCGGCGGCCTGCTGCGGCGCAAGTACGTGCTGTCCGTGCTGTACCTCGTCCGTGCGCTGGCGATGGCCGCGTTCGTCGCGGCGCAGTTGTCGCCCGCGAGCGTCTACGTGTTCGCGGCCGTGATGGGCCTCACGTGGCTCGGCACCGTGCCGCTGACCAACGGCGTGATCTCGCAGGTGTTCGGCGTGCGCTACATCGCGACGCTGTTCGGCTTCGTCTTCTTCGGGCACCAGCTCGGCAGCTTCTTCGGGGTATGGCTCGGCGCGCTCGTGTACGACGCGACGCATTCGTATCTGCCGCTGTGGATCGGCTCGATCGCGCTCGGCGTGCTGGCCGCGCTGCTGCACCTGCCGATCGACGACGCGCGCATCGCGCGCCCTGCTCCGGGCAAGGCCGCGTGGGCATGATGCGCGTGGCGCTGGCCGTCGGCGTGCTCGCGTTCGTCGCGTGGTGCGGCGCGGCCTACTTCGATTCGGGCATCGCGCTTGCGCTGCTCGAGCACGCGGCATTCTGCGACTGACATGGCAAGCCGCACCGCGCGCACGGATGGTCGGCCGCGCCTGGTGACGCCTGGTGACGCCTGGTGACGCCTGGTGACGTCTATCGACGCTTCGGCAGCGTGGCCAGCGCATCGAGCGCACGCCGCCGCGCGGTGTCGTGATCGACGATCGGCGCCGGATAGTCGACGCCGAGCCGCACGCCGGCCGCCTCGAGTTCCAACGGCGACGCCTCCCACGGCGCATGGATCGTCATCGCGTCGAGGCCCGCGAGCTCCGGCACCCAGCGGCGCACGTATGCACCCTGCGGATCGAACTTCCGGCCCTGCGTCACCGGATTGAAGATGCGGAAATACGGCGCGGCGTCGGCGCCGCAGCCGGCCACCCATTGCCAGTTCGCCGGGTTGTTCGCAACGTCCGCGTCGACGAGTGTGTCGTAAAACCAGCGCTCGCCGGCCCGCCAGTCGATCAGCAGATGCTTGACGAGAAACGACGCGACGACCATCCGCACACGGTTGTGCATCCAGCCGGTCGCCCACAGCTCGCGCATCCCCGCATCGACGAGCGGATAGCCGGTCAGCCCGCGCTGCCACGCGCGCAGCGCGGCGGGATCGTCGCGCCACGGCATCGCGTCGAACTGCGCGCGGAAGTTGTCGGTTGCGAGCGCCGGAAAGTGATACAGCAGCACGTGGCTGAATTCGCGCCAGCCGAGCTCGCTCAGGAATTTCTCCGCGCCGGCCGCGCAGGCCGCGCCGCCCGCCTGTGCGGCACCCTGCACCGCATGCCACACCTGCCGCGGCGACACGTTGCCGAAGCGCAGGAACGGCGACAGCCGGCTCGTCGCCGACCAGTCGGGCCGGTCGCGCATATCGGCATAGCCAGCCAGCGACTCGGCCGAGAACGCGTCGAGCCGCGCATGCGCGCCGGCCTCGTCGGGCGCCGGCCACGCGTCGCGCAGGCCGCCCGCCCAGTCCGTTGCGCCCGGACGCAACGCGAGCGCGTCCAGCGCCAGCGCACGCTCGCGCACGCCGGCCGGCCACGGGTGAAACGCGATTCCTTCAGGCTCCGGCAGCGGCGCCGCCACCGTGCGCTCGCGCCGCACCGCGCGCCAGTACGCGGTGAATACCTGGAACGGCGTGCCGGCGCCCGTCAGCACGTCCCACGGTTCATTCAGCAGGCTGCCGTTGCTGCTCTCGACCTCGAGGCCGCGCGCCTTCAGCGACGCCTTCAGCGCCGCATCGGCCTCGCGCTGCGGCAACGCATAGCGGCGGTTCCAGTACACGGCCGCCGCGCCGGTGTCATGCACGACGCGTTCGATCTCGCGCGGCGCATCGCCGCGCAGCAGCAGCAGACGGCCGCCGTGACGCGCGAGCGCCGCGTCGAGTCCGGCGAGCGCCCCGTGCAGCCACCAGCGCGCCGCCCCGCCGAGCGCGCGCCCCGCGCCTTCGCCCGTGTCGTCGACGTACACGCACACGAGCGGCCGGCCCGACGCGACCGCGCGCGTCAGCGCGGGCTGGTCGGTCACGCGCAGATCGTCGCGGAACCACACGATGGCAGGAGCAACGGACGACTTCGCTGGCACGGGCACCTCGGTCAGGAAACGGAAAAGTGACCGGTATTGTCGCGGCACGGTCGCGCGATGTCGATGTCCGACAGGCAAGCCGCGGCGCGCATGTGCGCTGCATACCGACGACGATGCCGGATCGCGAGGCCGGTGAAACGCCTTAGTCCATTCCGACGATTCTTCGCCGCATGCACCGGCCTACGCTCGATGTCGGGTTCGCCGCGATGCGCGGCACGCGTCGGCCGCCAGTCGACCGCGCGCATCGCGCGACGCATCCGCCAGGTCCGCCGCCGCAAGCATGGACCGTTCCGGCCGTTGCGGCGCGCACGCCCGCCCGGACGTGCCCACGGCCCCGTCCTCACCGTCAACCTCACCCGATACCCGCCATGACCAAGCCAGCCAATCTCGTCACCTCGATCACCGTCGCGATCGACGCCCCCGCTTCCGTCGTCTGGGAAGTGCTGACCGACTTCCCGCGCTACGGCGAATGGAACACGTTCTGCGTCGGCCTCGAAACGACCGGCCGGATCGGCGACTTCGTGCACATGCAGGTGCGCATTCCGGGCACGGAGACGGTGATTCCCGTCGACGAAATCCTCGTCGCGTGCGAGCCCGGGCGTCTGCTGTCGTGGGAGCAGCGCCCGACCGACGACAATAAGGATGCCGCGCGCCGCGACCAGTACGTCGAAGCCGACGGAGCCGAACGATGCCGTTACTTCACGACCGACCAGTTTCTCGGCATCAACGCGGAAACGATCATGCGCGAGCATGGCGGCTGGGTGAAGCAGGGGTTCGACCAGTGCGCGCGCGACGTGAAGCAGCGCGCGGAAGCGCTGTATGCATCCCGCCGACGCAAAAGCGCGTGACGAAGAACGGGCGATGCGCGATCCGCAGACCGATGTGCGCGCCATGGCATCGTTGCACGGCGCGCGCGTCGCGGGCCCCCAGCGCTCAGTCGAGACGGAAGGCCGCCTCGAAACGCTCGGCGAACGCGTCGAACTCGGTTTCCGGCAGATGGTTGATGCCGCCCGCGCGCTTGCGCCCGCCGCCGGTCGGGAAACCGCGGCAGAATTCGTCGGCGCCGAGCGGCCGGCCGTCGGGCACGCGCACGCTGACGACGAGCCCGCCCTGCGCACGCGGCGACAGCACCGCGAGCGCCGCATGCGGCGCATTGCGCATCCGCTCGTTCGCGAGCATTCCCGTCGCGCGCCGCGCCCACGGATGATCCGGCATCCTGATCAGTGTCGCACCCGGCACGTCGCGCAGCGGCGCGAGTGCGCATGCCAGTGCCATGTCGTCGCGATAGCCGTCGCGCAATGCGGCGAACACCGGCGTGTCGCGCACGAAATCGAGCGGATCCTCACACGGCAGCATCGCGTCGGCCAGCACCGCCGGATCGAAATGGAGATCGTCGACGCACTCGCCGTATGCGTTGTAGTTCAGGTAGAGCCCGAGTTCGGCGAGCGTGTCGCGTTCGGCCTGGCCGAGTCCGTATTCTCGCGCGAGCGCGTCGCCGAGCGCCGGCAGCTCGTCGCCGAATGCCGCGACGATCGCCCAGCGCACGTGGCGGCCGCCGAGATGACGGTTCACGAGCGCGCTCGTGCAGATGTCGGCGGCCGTGTCGATGTACGCGTCGAAACGCGGGTCGCCCGGCAGTTCGCCCGCGAAGTGATGATCGAAGTAGCGGACCGCCGCGCCGTCGCGCAGCAGCCGCGCGCAGGCGTCGCGATTCTGGTCGTGCGACACGTCGAGCACGGTCACGCGGTCGCCGGCGCGCGCGTCGACGCGCTCCAGCAGCCTGATGTCGCGCTTCACGCCGGTCACGAGCGTGCCGCATTCGCCCTCCGCGAGCCGCAGTTGCTGCAGCGCGCACAGACCGTCCGCGTCGCCGTTGAACGCGAAGAAATGTCGTCCCCGGAGGGGTCCCCGTTCCTGCATCATCCGTTGCTCCCTCCTCAGGGCATGAAGTCGCCGCCGTTCGCGTCCAGCGTCGCGCCGGTCACCGCGTTCGCATAATCCGACGCGAGGAACAGCGCGGCGCGCGCGCAGTCGTCGTCGGTCGGCAGCTTGGCGAGCGCGATGTTCGACGCGATCGGCGCGATGATCTCCGCCTCCGTCATTCCGTACTCGGCTGCCGCCTGCCGAAAATACGTCTGCGTCGGCACACCCCACATCCAGCCCATGTGGATGCTGTTCGCGCGGATCCCGTGCACGCCGAGCTCGCGCGCCAGGTATTTTGCCGCAATCGAGAGCGCGCCCTTCGATACAGCGTAGCCCGATTCCCCTGCAAACGGCTTGCGGGTTGCCTGCGTGTTGATCATCACGATCGCGCCGCGCTTGTGCCGCTTCATGTGCGGGACGATTTCCTGCGTAAGCGTCATCGTGCCGAACACGTTGGTGTCGAACACCGCGCGCCAGCCGTCGAGATCGGCTTCTTCGACGGCCTCCGGAAACGTGCCGTGCACGAACGCGCTGTTCACGAGCGCATCGATCCGGCCAAAGCGCTCGATCGCCTCCGTCGCGAGCTGCCGGCACTGTGCGCGCTCGGTGATGTCGGTCCGCACCTTCAGCACGTCGCACGCGACGCCGAGTGCAAGGATCCGCGCCTCCGCGTCGTCGAGCTTTTCCATCGTGCGCGCCGCGACGACCACGCCGCGCGCCCCCTCGCGTGCCGCCTCGACGGCGAGCTTCACGCCGAGCCCCGGCCCGATCCCGGAAATCACGACGATCTTGTCCTTCAGCAACATGGTTGTCTCCTGGTTGTCGTTGGTCTCGCGGGCGCCGTCAGCCGGCCGCCCGCAGGTGCCGCGCGCGATACGCGGCGAAGTCGTGCGCCAGTTGCGCATCGGTGAAGCCGAAGCGGGCGATCGAATAGTCGTGCGCGGCGCGCTTGTCGCGGCCGTGGCACGCCATCCAGTCCACCATCGCCGCGCGCTGCCGTGCATCGAGCGGCATGCCGGCGAAGCGGTACACGGCTTGCGCGACGCCGAGCGGATTCGACACGGTGTCCTCGAAACGCACGTCGAGAAACCGCTCGGCCGGCAGCGCGTCGCGCGCCGTCATCGCCGCGCGGATCGCACGCGCCATCCCCGCGTTCCACTGCGCGCCAACCGTGCGCGGATCCGGGTCGTCCGCGTACATCCGCCACAGCGTATGCGCCATGCTCGCCATCGACGGAATCGTCTGCGCCGGGTCGCGATGCGTGAGCACCACCTGCGCACGCGGAAACACGCGGCACAGCACGTCGAGCGCATGCAGGTGCTGCGGTGTCTTCAGCAGCCAGCGCTCGGCCGGCGCGACGCCGCGCCGCGCCTTCTGCCACTGCAGGAACTGCAGCATCCGCTTCAGGTACGTATAGACGGGCGTCAGGTCCTGCTTCTCGAGCCACGCCGTATAGCCCGGCACGTTCGCGTACGAATCCATCGCGCACACGAACGAGTGCTCCATCAGCATGAACTCCTCGTCGGCGAGCATCGCGTCGAGCGGATGGATCGTCAGGATCTGCGGAATGCAGTCGATCATCGTCGCAACCTCGGCCTGCGCGCGGGCGATGCGCACGGTCGGCGCGTCGAGCGTCTCGCCGGCGAGCGGTGCCGGATAGCGCGTTTCCCACCACGCGGCCGAATGAAAGCGCGGGTCGACCGCGAGCAGCCGCTGCAGCAGCGTCGTGCCGGTGCGCGGCAGCCCGACGATCACGAGCGGATCGTCGATCTCGATGTCGGCGATTTCCGGATGACGCGCGTAGTAGTTCTCGATGACGAGCCGGTTCACGAGCTGGCCGACGAGCTTCTCGCGCATCATCTCCGCGCCGCGCGCGGACAGCTTCGCTTCACCGATCAACGACGCGCACATCACGCCGAGCGCCTCGCGATACGGGCCGTCGCCGAACGCGGCAAGGCCGCCCGCGCGCGACACGGCCTCGGCGATCAGCCCGTCGGCATCGAGCAGCGTGCGGATCCGGTCGAACGGCGCGTTCATGCGGCCTCCTTCAGCGTCGCGAGCTTGACGACGCGCGTCCGCGGATGCACGGGTTGCGCGGCGCCGACCCAGCGCCAGCAGATCGTGCCGGTGCGATGCCCGGCCGTATCGAGCCAGTTTGCGTCGCCCGGCCGTGCCGCGGCGACCACCACGGTCACGCCGCCGTCGACATTCAGGCGCGCGCGGTGCTTGTTCACGCAGATGTCGAAGTGCCGGTAGTCGAGCGACTCCATCCAGTAGTTGTTGAGCTGCACGTTCCAGAAGTCGCAGTCGGGCACCGTGTCGACGTCGATCACCAGCGCCTCGTCGTCGGCCAGCGACCAGCACGAGTGGTAGTAGTAGATGTTCGGATCGCCGCCGACCGACTGGCACAGCGCCTGGTCCGCGGGCGGCAGCGCGTTCACGTGCGCCCGGTAGCTCGCGGCCCAGTCGGCGAACAGCTTCGACGTCTGCTCGACGAACTGCGCGGCGCGCATGAGGCCGCCCTGCAGCACGAGCGGGTCGAGCGGCGCCGGGCGGTCGTGCGCGCCGATGCGTTCGATCCTCAATTGCGCCGGCGTCTCCGCGCGCCGGTCGAGGAAGGTCTGGCGCACCAGCAGCGCGTTCGTGCCCGGCTCCATGCGTACCCAGTTGCCCGCGCGCGGCGCCGCGCTCACCATGAGTTCGAAGCTGCCGTCCGGTGCGACGTCGAGCTGCTTCGCATCGAGAAACCCCGTCTGCAGCATCTTGCCGTCCGTCTCGTAGCCACCCTTCTGCGTGCCGAAGCTCAGGTACGCGACCGTGCCGCGCCGCCCCGTCACGCGATATTCGCAACGGCCATCGAGGCGCGCGTACTGGTACAGGTTGTCGGGATTGTCGGCGCCGATCTTCGCGGTCTCGTGGGACGGCGAGAAGAAGCCGGGCCACGCGCCGTCCGCGAACTCGACGTGCATTTCGAGCGCGATGCGCATCAGCCGGCTCAGGTAACGAAACCCTTCCGCGCGCGTGAGCGGATCGTCCGGCGCCTCGGCGCGCAGGATCTGCTGTCCGCTGCGTTTCAGGGTGTCGCAGAAATCGGCCCAGGTCTGGCCCGAAAGCAATTGCATGGCACGTGTGTCGTCGGTCATGTGTCGTCTCCGCCGGTGGCTGAGCGCTCACCTTAAGCGAGCGCTCCACGCGCCACTTCGTCCGGGTGGACTAAGGAAAGATCCGCCGCACCGACGTGCCGCGGGTTAGTCCACCCGGACGAAGAACGGCACCGCCCTCGCTCGATACCGTTGGCGCCATGCATGAAACGCCGCACATGTCGCGCGGCGCCGGCATGCAACAAGGAGACGAACGATGTTGACCCACTTGGAGCGACTGGAGGCCGAAAGCATCCACATCATGCGCGAGGTGGTCGCGGAATGCGAAAACCCGGTGATGCTCTATTCGATCGGCAAGGACAGCTCGGTCATGCTGCATCTCGCGATGAAGGCGTTCTACCCGGCCAAGCCGCCCTTTCCGCTGCTGCACGTCGATACGACGTGGAAGTTCCGCGAGATGATCGCGTTTCGCGACGAGACGGCCAGGCGCCTCGGCCTCGACCTGCGCGTGCACGTGAACCCCGACGGCGTCGCGAACGACATCAATCCGTTCACGCACGGCTCGGCCGTGCACACCGACGTGTGGAAGACGCAAGGGCTCAAGCAGGCGCTCGACCACTACGGCTTCGACGCCGCATTCGGCGGCGCGCGCCGCGACGAGGAGAAATCGCGCGCGAAGGAGCGCATCGTGTCGTTGCGCTCGGAGCAGCACCGCTGGGACCCGAAGCGCCAGCGGCCCGAACTCTGGTCGCTGTACAACGCGCGCAAGCGCAAGGGCGAAAGTCTGCGCGTGTTTCCGATTTCCAACTGGACCGAGCTCGACATCTGGCAATACATCCGGCTGCACGACATCCCGATCGTGCCGCTCTACTACGCGAAGGAGCGGCCCGTGGTCGAGCGCGACGGCGCGCTGATCATGGTCGACGACGAACGCCTGCCGCTGCGCGACGGCGAAGTGCCGCGCATGCGCAAGGTGCGCTTTCGCACGCTCGGCTGCTATCCGCTCACAGGCGCGATCGACAGCGACGCGAGCTCGCTCGACGAGATCCTGCAGGAGATGCGCGACACGCGCACGTCCGAGCGCCAGGGACGCCTGATCGACAGCGATTCGGCCGGTTCGATGGAAAGGAAGAAACAGGAGGGATATTTCTGATGGCACACATTCTCGCCGCGCCCGAGGCGCTCGCGCACCCGAATCCCGCGAGTCCCGCGAGTCCTGTCACGCACGCCGACGATGCGCGGACGAAGGACCTGCTGCGCTTCATCACGTGCGGCAGCGTCGACGACGGCAAGAGCACGCTGATCGGCCGCCTGCTCTACGAATCGAACATGCTGTTCGACGATCAGCTGACCCAGCTCGAAGCCGATTCGAAGAAAGTCGGCACGCAAGGCGGTGCGCTCGATTTCGCGCTGCTCGTCGACGGCCTGTCGGCAGAGCGCGAACAGGGGATCACGATCGACGTCGCATACCGCTTCTTCGCAACCGCGCGACGCAAGTTCATCGTCGCCGATACGCCCGGCCACGAGCAATACACGCGCAACATGATCACCGGCGCGTCGACCGCCGATCTCGCGGTGATCCTGATCGACGCGCGCAAGGGCGTGCTCACGCAGACGCGCCGCCACAGCCATCTCGTCGCGCTGATCGGCATCAGGCGCGTCGTGCTCGCGATCAACAAGATGGATCTGGTCGACTACGATCGCGCGGTGTTCGAGCGCATCGACGCCGACTATCGCGCGTTCGCGGCCGAGCTCGGTCTGGAAGAGATCGTCAGCATTCCGATGTCCGCGCTGCGCGGCGACAACGTGATCGCGTCGAGCGCGCGGATGCCGTGGTACGCGGGCCCGCCGCTGATGCAGCATCTCGACACGCTGCCGCTCGTCGAGCGCGTGACGCGCGACGAACCGTTGCGGCTGCCCGTGCAATGGGTCAACCGCCCGCATCTGAACTTCCGTGGCTATGCCGGCAGCATCGCGTCCGGCGAAGTGCGCGTCGGCGAACGCGTGCGCGTGCTGCCGTCCGGCAAGGAAAGCCGCGTCGCATCGGTGATCACGCCAGCCGGTGAAGCCGACGTCGCACGTGCCGGCGAAGCGGTGACGCTCACGCTCGCCGACGAAATCGACATCAGCCGCGGCGACATGATCGCGCGCGCCGACGCGCCGCCGGAGGTGGCCGACCAGTTCGAAGCGACGCTCGTGTGGATGCACGACGAACCGCTGCTGCCTGGCCGGCCGTATCTCGTGAAGCTCGGCACGCAGACGGTCGGCGCGACCTGCGCGACGCCCAAGTACAAGATCGACGTGAACACGCGCGAACGTCTCGCCGCGCGCACGCTCGCGCTGAACGAGATCGGCGTGTGCAACCTGAGCTTCGACCGGCCCGTCGCGTTCGATCCGTACGACCGGAACCGTCACACCGGCGGCTTCATCGTGATCGACCGCTTCACCAACGACACGGTCGGCGCCGGGATGCTGCACTTCGCGCTGCGCCGCGCGCACAACGTTCACTGGCAGGCCGTCGACGTCGATCGCGACGCGCGCGCGGCGCGCAACGCACAGACGCCGCGCATCGTGTGGCTGACCGGGCTGTCCGGCGCGGGCAAGTCGACCATCGCGAACCTCGTCGAGCAGCGGCTGCATGCGCTCGGCAAGCACACGTACCTGCTCGACGGCGACAACGTACGGCACGGGCTCAACCGCGATCTCGGCTTCACCGAGGCCGATCGCGTGGAAAACATCCGGCGCGTGGCGGAAGTCGCTCGGCTGATGCTCGATGCCGGGCTCATCACGCTCGTGTCGTTCATCTCGCCGTTTCGCGCCGAACGCGACATGGCGCGTGCGCTGGTCGGCCCCGACGAGTTCGTCGAAGTGTTCGTCGACACGCCGCTCGCGGTCGCCGAGCAACGCGATCCGAAGGGGTTGTACAAGAAGGCGCGCAGCGGCGAGCTGAAACACTTCACGGGCATCGACTCGCCGTACGAGCCGCCCACGCAGCCGGAACTGCGCATCGACACGGTGGCCGAGTCACCGGAAGCGGCGGCCGAGCGCGTCGTCGCGTACCTGCTGCGCGAGCGCGCCGCCTGACCCACACCGGCCGCGCCGCAGGGGCACGGCCCGCGTCGTCTACTCCGTTCGGATGACGCGGGCCGCCGGCCGGCCGGTATGCTGGGCCGGAAGCATTCACCCCGCCCGAGGAGAACACGAGCATGCGGATCGCGCTGGCGCCCGACGACACGGCCGCGCACGACGGTTTCGACGACGCGGCATGGACGGCCCGCGAACTCAGCGCGTGGCTCGGGCTCGTCTATCAGGGCCCGTCCGAAGCGACGCCGTGGGGGAGCTTTCTCGAAGCGATCCGCGTGCGGCTCGACGCGCGCTTCACGACGCTCGTGCTGCGCAACCCTGGCGGCTCGCGGCGCGGGCTCATCATCAACGCATCGGCCCATGGCCCGCTACTGCCCGGCGAGCCGTCGTACAGCGAGCAGTTCTATGCGCTGTGCCCGTTTCTCGACCAGCCGCCCGGCCAGGTGTTCACGGCCGACCGGCTGTTCGGCGCCGCCCGCTGGTGCGCGCATGCCTTCTACCTGCAGTACCTGCAGCCGCTCGACCTGCGCTTCATCCTCGGCGCAAACCTGCGCGGCGAGCGCGGCGTCGAGTGCGCATTCTTCGTGAGCCGCGCGCACCATGCTCGCGATTTCGACGCGGCCGAACGCGCGCAGGTCGCGACGCTGCTGCCCCACCTGCAGCGCGCGATCGAGCTGCATGCGGCGCTCGACGTGCTCGACGCCGAACGCGCGCTGTACGCGGGCACCGTCGACCGGCTCGACGTCGGCACCGCGATCCTCGACGAGGACGGGCGCGTGATCAAGCACAACCGCATCGCCGAACGGCTGATCGCACGGCAGGACGGCCTGTGCCTGCGCCAGGAGCGGCTCCATGCGTCGTGCCCGCTCGACGAGCGCCGGCTGCAGAAGGCTTTGCAGGCCGCGCTCGAGCATTTCCGCGCGGGCGCGCTCGGGCGTATCGAGGCCACCACGCTGTCGCGGCCCGGCGGCGCGCTGCCGTTGAACGTGCTGCTGCGCCCGCTCGCGCCCTATCGCGGCGCGGAGGACCGCCAGCATCGCCCGGCCGTCGCGGTGTTCGTCCGCGATCCGGCGTCGTCGCCGCAGACCTCGCGCGACATGCTGCATCGACTGTTTCGCCTCACGCCGATGGAAACCGAGATCGCACTGCTGCTCGTCGACGGCCTGACGCTCGACGAAGCGGCCGCCGCCACCGGCATCACGAAGAACACCGCGCGCGCGCACCTGCGCGGAATCTTCGCGAAGACGGGCGCGACGCGGCAGGCCGTGCTCGTGAAGATGCTGCTGAACAGCGTGGTGTCGATGGCATAGCCGCCGGCGGGAGCCCTGACTGCGCGGAGCAGCCCGCCGGGCGCATCGTTGCCGTTCGTCTGACGTCAATCCATGTCATACGTCATCAGATGTTATTGCACCTGCCGACATCCTCATGATATCCCCCAATATTTGAATATGTTCCGGGTAAACCCGCGACGCCACGGCGGAATCTCAGGCGTACCATGTCATACGACAACGTACTACCTAAATCGCCACCTTCGACACCGACGCGGGCCACCGCCCCGTCCGCCGCCCGACCGGAGACTCCCTTGGCCACACCTGCCCTGCCCGGCCGCGACCCGCTCGCGTCCGCCATCTCGAAAGTGAAATGGCACGTGCTGCCGCTCGTGCTCATCATGTTCATCGCGAACTACATCGACCGCGTGAACGTCGGCTTCGTCGATCGCCACCTCGAAGCGTCTATCGGTATTGGCGCGGCCGCGTACGGGCTCGGTGCCGGCCTGTTCTTCGTCGGCTACGCGCTGTTCGAAGTACCGTCGAACCTGCTGATGCAGCGCTACGGCGCGCGCATCTGGCTCGCGCGGATCATGGCGACGTGGGGCATCGTCGCCGCCGCGATGGCGTTCGTGTGGAACGACACGTCGTTCTACGTGCTGCGCTTCCTGCTCGGCGCGGCCGAGGCCGGCTTCTTCCCCGGCGTCGTGCTGTACCTGTCGCAATGGCTGCCGCCGCAGGAGCGCGGCAAGGCGATGGCGATCTTCCTCGGCGGCTCCGCGTTCGCGTCCGTGCTGTCCGGGCCCGTGACCGGCGCGCTGCTGTCGATCCACGGCTTCGGCCTGCAGGGCTGGCAGTGGATGTTCCTGATCGAAGGGATGTTCTCGGTCGCGCTGTGCGGCGCGAGCTGGCTGCTGCTGAAGTCGCACATCCGCGACGCGACGTGGCTCACCAACGACGAACGCGCGGCGCTCCAGAATGCGCTCGATGAAGAGCGCGCGACCCGCGACGTACGCTCGAAGGTGCACGTATCGGCCGCCACGCTGCTGCGCGATCCGCAGATCGTGCTGTTCTGCTTCCTGTATTTCGCGATCCAGCTCACGATCTACGCGGCCACCTTCTGGCTGCCGACCATCATCCGCAAGATGGGCGGCCTCACCGATTTCCAGGTCGGCCTCTACAACACGATTCCGTGGATGATCGCGATCGGCGCGATGTACGGCTTCGCGGTGCTGTCCGCGAAGTGGAAGCATCCGCAGCGCTGGCTGTCGTTCGCGCTCGTGCTCGCCGCGTGCGGGCTGTTCGCGTCGACGTCGCGCGATCCGGTCTGGTCGTTTGCGTCGATCTGCTTCGCCGCGCTCGGCTTCAAGGCCGCGTCGTCGCTGTTCTGGCCGATCCCGCAGGGCTACCTCGACACCCGCGTGGCCGCGGCCGTGATCGCGCTGATCAACTCGATCGGCAACCTCGGCGGCTTCGTCGCGCCGACGGCCTTCGGTTATCTGAAGCAACATACGGGTTCGATCACGGGCGGCCTGTATGCGCTCGCGATCGCGTCCCTCGTCGCCGCGGTCGCCGCGCTGTTCGCCCGCACGCACCGGCGCAGCGATCCGCCGCGCGGGCTGCCGGCCGACGAGTCCTTCACGAACACCTCGATGCTCCGCCATGCCGAACACTGACCGCCTGACCGTCGTCGTCTCGAATGCCGTCGACGGCGACCTTGCCACGTTCTCGCTCGCGTCCGACGGCGCGCTCGCGCCGCTCGCCCGCTACCCGGCCGGCGACGTCGCGATGCCGGTCGCCGTGCAGGCCGATCGCGCACGGCTGTACGTCGCGACGCGCGGCGAAGCACCGACGATCGTCGCGTTCCGTGTCGCGACGGGCACCGGCGCGCTTGCCCGCATCGGCGCGACCGCGATCGACGCCAGCCTCGCCTACCTGTCGCTCGATCGCAGCAGCCGCTGGCTGCTCGGCGCATCGTACGGCGGCAACTCGCTGAGCCTCTACGACGCCGCGCGCGTGCGCGACGGCGACGGTGCGCCGCTGCAGGTCGCGCACGGCATCGCGAACGCACATGCCGTCGTCGTGTCGCCGGACAATCGGTTCGCGTACGTGAGCTCGCTCGGCTCGGACCGGATCTTCACGTTCGCGCTGGTCGACGATGCAGGCGGCCTGCGCGCGATCGAGCACGGCGAAACGCGCGTGCCGGGCGGCTTCGGCCCGCGTCACTTGCGCTTCGCGCGCGACGGCCACACGCTCGTCGCGGTCAGCGAGTTCCAGGCCACGCTCGCCACCTTCTCGCGCGCGGTCGACAGCGGCCGCCTCGGCGACGCGCAGGTCAGCGCGCGCCATCCGGCCGTCGCCGACCTCGCGCAAGGCCATGCGCGCCCGCCCGCGCCGACCACGCCCGCCGTGTGGGCCGCCGATCTCCACCTGACGCCCGACGAGCGCTTCGCGTACGTCAGCGAACGCACGTCGAGCCAATTGCTCTGCTATCGCCGCCACGCGGACGGCACCTTCGAACCCGCGCACGCGACGGCCACCGAAACGCAGCCGCGCGGCTTCGCAATCGATCCGTCGGGACGCTGGCTCGTCGCATGCGGCGAGCAGTCGGAATACGTGTCGGTGTACGCTATCGCGCCAGGCGACGGCGCGCTGTCGTTGCATGCGCGCGTGCCGGGCGGTCGCGGGGCGAACTGGGTCGCGATCGTCTGACGGTCGATCGACCGCCGGAGCGCACGATCGATTGATCGATGCAGCGCGCACGACCGACATCGGCCCGCGCCGCCCCACGCGCCGTCAGCGCCGCTCGCTCGGTGCGACGCCGGTCCAGCGCTTGAACGCACGCGTGAAATTGGCGCGGTCGGTATAGCCGACTCGCGCCGCGATCTCGTCGACGGGCAGACGCGTGCCCTCCAGCAACCGGAGCGCATCGCGCAGCCGGATCTCGTCGAGCAGCGCCGAATAGGTCGCGCCGAATTCCGCGAGCTTGCGTTTGAGCGTGCGCGCCGACACGTGCAGCTCGCGCGCGACTTCGTCCACCGACGGATAACCGGCGTCCCCGCAGATCAGCAGGTTGCGCACGCGCTCGACGATGCTTTCCGCATAGCCGAGCCGCGCAAGCTCGGCCTCGCATTGCTGGACGATCATCTGCGCGGTCTGCGCGTTCGCGGTGCCGATCGGTTCGTCGAGCAGCGCGGCGTCGCAGCGGATGCGGTTCGCGCTCGCGTTGAAATGACAGCGCGGCAGCCGCGCGCGATAGCGCTCGAACCACGGCGGTTCGGGCCATTCGAAATGCAGCTCCGCGCGCGACTGCAACGTGCGCCCCGGCGCGGGATCGAGCAGCGAGTTGAACAGGATCGCCGTCTCGACCAGGAAATTTTCCACCGCGAACTGGCGCAGGCGGCCGAGCGCAAACGCCTCCAGCACGTCGATGTCGACGATCCCGTCGAGC
Organism: Burkholderia diffusa; assembly: GCF_001718315.1. Lineage (NCBI taxonomy): Bacteria > Pseudomonadati > Pseudomonadota > Betaproteobacteria > Burkholderiales > Burkholderiaceae > Burkholderia > Burkholderia diffusa. The sequence continues at coordinate 2,295,445 of NZ_CP013362.1, forward strand.
TGCGCGAGCCGCACCGAAAAGAACGGCACGCGCGTCGGCAGGTAGCGGATGCCGAGCGCGATCGCCTCGCCGAGCGTCGCGCAACTCATCAGCCCGAAGCCGATCAGTCCGGATTTCGTGAGACTGCTGCGCAGGCCGATCTCGATCGCGATCGACGGATCGTTCGTCGCATCGAGCAGGTTGAACACGATCGTTGCCTGCTGCAGCGGCGTGATGCGCGCGTCGGGCTGGGCGAGCCGGTCGCGCTCGACGCCCGAGCCGGCGAGAATCCGGCCGCCGTCGATGCCGCGCTCCTCGGCGAGCATCAGCATGAACAGCGCATACGCGGACGACACCGTGGCCTTGTTCAACTGGCGCGCGGCATCCGGAACGGACAGGGCCATGCGGCGGACTCCGGAGCGGTTTCGGCGGATTGTAGCGTCGCTGGCCCGCAATGACACCGCGGCATGACTCTAGCGGCCGCGCACGGCGGCGAAGGCCCGCCCGTCAGTCATCGTGGCCCGAAATGACACCATGTTTGGCACCAGCGGCTCTCGCGCGCATGGCGGGGCACGCCTATGCTTTCCACATCGGCATTGCGCCCCACCCTTTCCGCACGGATTCCGCTTGATGAGCCAACCCTCACGAACCGTCTTTCGACATGACGCCGACAAGGTTGCGTACGTCCGCCGCGAGGTCAGCGCCGCGAGCGACGCGATCCGCGCGCGCTTTCCGCTGCTCGACAACCAGAACCTCGTCGGCGCGACCGTGATGGCCGTGTCGGTAAGCGCGATGCTCGCGATCGCCTGGCTGTATGCGCGCGGCGCGATCGCGTGGTACGTCGCCCTGCCGCTCGCCGCGTTCGTCACGTCGCTGATCCACGAACTCGAGCACGACCTGATCCACCTGATGTACTTCAAGAAGACGCCGTGGGCCTATCACCTGATGATGGCGCTGTGCTGGCTCACGCGGCCGGGCACGATCAATCCGTGGACGCGTCGGCGCATGCACCTGCATCACCACAAGGTATCGGGCGGCGAATCGGATCTTGAGGAATTCGGGATCACCAACGGCGAACGCTGGGGCGTGAAGCGCCTGTTGATGATCGCGGACGGAATGCTCGCCGTCGTGCTGCGGCCGCATGCGATGCGCCGCAAGGTCAGGCAGTACGTGGCTGCGCAGCCGGTGCAGAATGCGGCCGAACGCGCGCAACTGCGCATTGAGCAGGTGTCGTCCTACATGCCGATCGGTCACGCGTACTACGCGCTGTGGCACGCGTTCATCGTCTATCACGCCGGCCTGTTTGCGCTGCATGCGTCCGGCCATGCGGTGAGCGTGCCGGCCGTCGTCGAGCGCGTAATGCACGTCGTCGATTTCCTCGCGGTCGTGTGGCTCGGGCCGAATTTCGTGCGCAGCTTCTGCATCAACTTCGTCAGCTCGAACATGCATTACTTCGGCGACATCGATTCGCGCAACGTGATCCAGCAGACGCAGGTGCTCAATCCGTGGTGGATGCTGCCGTTCCAGCTGTTCTGCTTCAACTTCGGCAGCACGCACGCGATCCATCACTTCGTGGTGCGCGATCCGTTCTACATTCGGCAGCTGACCGCACGCACCGCGCACAAGGCGCTGCGTGAAGTCGGCGTGCGGTTCAACGACGTCGGCACGTTCAAGCGTGCGAATCGCTGGGGCGCGTATCGTCCGGCTCGCGGTGCGCGAAGCACGCAGCGGGCCGACGCGTAACGGCAGCGCGCAGCGTCGTCGGCCACGTCGGCCACGCCGGGCTGTCGGTCCGTCAGTCGCCGATCGGCGGCATCGGCCCTTGCCCGCGGATCCACGCCCAGTTCGCGAGCTCGGCCATTTCCTTGTCGCCGCGGCTGTCGCCATAGGCGAACAGTTTCGCCGGTAGCCGATTACCCCACCAGCCGCGCAGGCGCACGACCTTCTGCGGACCCCAGCAGTTCTCGCCGTTCAGCCGTCCGGTGAACGTGCCGCGCTCGAACGCGAGGCGCGTTGCGAGGACCGTATCGATGCCGACCGTGCGCGCCCACTTCTCCAGATACAGCGACGGCGACGCGCTGACCAGCACGACTTCATGCCCGCGCGCCTGATGTTCACGCACCCGTTCCAGCATGTCCGGACGCACGAGGTCCGGCAGGTAGCCGTCGACGAAGCTGCGCGCCAATCCGTCGAGCGCGTCCTCGCGGATCGGTCCGAGCGCGAACCACGCGAACTTCGCCTTGGCATCGCCGCGCGACAACAGGCCCGCCTTCATCGCGACAAGCCACGGCAGCGCGCGCAGGCCGGCCCATGCGAAACGCGGCGTGCCGACCGCGTAGCGGACGAAATGACGGAAGCTGTCGGTGGTCGTGATGGTGCCGTCGAAATCGAATGCGGCGACGATGCGGTCGGTCATGGAGAGACGGGAAAGCGCTGAGATGCCCGGGAAGATAGCAGACTCGCGCGGTCGTGCGTCCAGGCACGGGCGTGAATGGTGGCATGGCTCCTCCGCGCGAGCGCATTCGGGACGACGCCGAGCCGCCGCGCGCGCCTCGAAAGGCGGCTTCCCGGACGATTTTGGCGGCTCGCCGAAGGGAGTGGCGATCATCCGCCAGAGTTTGCTATACTCTCGGTCTTCCGGAGAGATGGATGAGTGGTTTAAGTCGCACGCCTGGAAAGCGTGTATAGGTTAATCGCCTATCGGGGGTTCGAATCCCCCTCTCTCCGCCAGGACACATGAAGCCCCTTGATTCCGCTGAGAAATCAAGGGGTTTTTCTTTTCCCGCCGCGATGTCCGCATCCCGCGCCTCTGCGTCACGGATGCCGAATGTAATCCACCAACGCCCGCGTATATTCATCCGGCTGCCGATCGAGCAGACTCACGACGATCGCCACAGCGAACCCCGCCGGCACGCCGAACACGCCTGAACTGATCGGCTCGATCCCGAACCACGTCCGCCCGGCGAACCCCGTCAGCTGCGTGAAGTACGGATACGTCGACACGATGTAATACACGCACACCGCGAGCCCCGTCAGCATCCCGGCAATCGCACCGCGCGTCGTCGTGCGTTTCCAGAACACCCCGAGCACGAGCACCGGAAAGAAACTGGATGCCGCGAGCGAAAACGCCGCCCCGACCAGAAACAGAATCTTCCCCGTATTGAGCGACGCCACATACGACGCGAACAGCGCGACGCCGAGCAGCAACACCTTGGAGATCGTCACGCGCCGCTGGCTCGACGCTTCCGGCGCGACCATGCAGTAATAGACGTCGTGCGACAACGCATTCGCGATCGTCAGCAGCAGCCCGTCCGCCGTGGACAGCGCCGCGGCCAGCGCACCGGCCGCGATCAGCCCCGACACGACATACGGCAGCCCCGCGATCTCGGGCGCGGCCAGCACGACCATGTCCGGCTGCATCTGGATCTCCGACCAGTGCACGATACCGTCGCGAATCACCTCGACGACGCTGATCAGGTCCGGTTCGAAGTGATGCCATTGCGTGACCCACGCGGGCAATTCGGCGATCGGCCGCCCGACGAGGTTGGTGAGAATCTCGTACTTGATCAACACCGCGAGCACCGGCACGCTCAGGTAGAACAGCGCGATGAAGAACAGCGTCCAGCCGACCGAACGCCGCGCGGATGCAACCGACGTCGTCGTGTTGTAGCGCGTGAGGATGTGCGGCAGGCTCGCGGTGCCGAGCGACAGACACAGCAGCAGCGCGAGGAAATTCCGCTCGCGCGGCTTGCGCTCGTCGTCGTTCGCCGCGGGAAACGGCTCGTGCATCGGCACGGGCGGCTCGGCGCGCGCCAGCAGGTCGTCGCGCGCCTGGGTCCAGGTCACGCGCGCCGCCGTCGGGTCGCGCGGAAAGTCGGCCAACTCGCGCTCGCGCTGATTGATCTCGCGCAGCGGTCCGTTGTGGCGCCGCAAGTCCGCAAGCTGATCGACGAGTTGCCGGCGCGCATCCGCATACGATGCGGGCAAGCGATCGAGCTGCGCCTGCACGACCGCGGCCTGCCGGCGATACGCATCGCGCACCTGCTGCTCCTCCGCCGCATCGCGCAGTTGCGCCTCGCGCGCCGCCACGCGTTCCATCAGCTTGCCGTAGTTGAACTGCGGCACCGGCCCGAGCCCGTTCTTCATCGCGATCAGCGACACGGGGATCAGGATCGCGCTGATCAGGATGATGTACTGCGCGACCTGCGTCCACGTGACCGCGCGCATCCCGCCGAGAAACGAGCACACGAGAATGCCCGCGAGCCCGCAGAAGATCCCGATCGCGAAGTCGACGCCGATGAAGCGCGTCGCGATCAGCCCTATCCCCTGGATCTGCGCGACCAGGTAGACGAACGAACACAGGATCGCCGCGCCGGCCGCGAGCGCGCGCACGGCGGTGCTGGAAAAGCGCGTGCCGAGAAAATCGGGAATCGTGTAGCGCGCGAGCTTGCGCACGTACGGCGCGAGCAGGAACGCGACGAGGCAGAACCCGCCGGTCCACCCCATCACGTACGCGAGCGCATCGTAGCCGGTTGCATAGAGTGAACCGGCCAGCCCGATGAACGACGCAGCCGACAGCCAGTCGGCCGCCGTCGCCATCCCGTTGAATGCGGACGGCACGCGCCGCCCGGCCACGTAGTATTCGACCAGATCGGACGTGCGCGACAGCAGCCCGATCACCGCATACACGGCAATCGGCACGAACAGGAACACATAGCCGATCCACACGCCGGAGCCGGTCGCGCGCTCGATCCGCCACAGCAGCAGCACGAACCCGAGAAAGCCGAGCGTGTAAAGCGCGTACGCGCGAATCAGTCGATGCGTCAGCATGGATCAGCGGGCACGGTGCGCATCGGCGGCCTGCGCCGCATGGTCGTCGTACGCGCGCCGCAGCACACGGTCCGCGCGCTGCATCAGGCCGATGTACACGACGATCAGCACGAGATACACGAGAATCGCACCCTGCGCGCCGATATAGAACGGGAGGCTGAAACCGGCGAAGCGGATGTCCGCGAGCGCGGGTGCGAAGAACGGCACGACGAACGACACCGTGAATCCGATCGCCATCAGCACCACGATCAGCACGACGTTGAAACGCCAATAGCGCGCATGGGCACGCGCAAGCGGCTCGGGAACGGGTGGCGGCGCGGCAGACGCCGGACGGGACGGAACGGTCATGCCGTTATTTAGCAAAAAGCCCCTGCGCGGGCAATCGGGATTGCCGCGCAGGGGCTCGTGCGCGCAACGTGCGCAACAGGCGCGATCAGCGCACTTCGGCCAGTTGCTCGAGGATCGCGGGGTTCTCGAGCGTGGACGTGTCCTGCGTGATCGCCTGGCCCTTCGCGAGCGAGCGCAGCAGGCGCCGCATGATCTTGCCCGAGCGCGTCTTCGGCAGGTTGTCGCCGAAGCGAATGTCCTTCGGCTTCGCGATCGGACCGATCTGCTTGCCCACCCAGTCGCGCAGCGTCTTCGCCAGCGCCGCCGCTTCCTCGCCCTCCGGACGCGAACGCTTGAGCACCACGAACGCGACCACCGCCTCGCCCGTCGTGTCGTCCGGGCGGCCAACCACCGCCGCTTCCGCAACCAGCTCGTGCGACACCAGCGCCGACTCGATCTCCATCGTCCCGAGCCGGTGGCCCGACACGTTCAGCACGTCGTCGATGCGGCCCATGATCGTGAAGTAGCCGGTGTCCTTGTCGCGCACCGTGCCGTCGCCGGCCAGGTACAGCCGGCCGCCGAGTTCTTCGGGGTAATAGCTCTTCCTGAAGCGCTCCGGGTCGCCCCAGATCGTGCGGATCATCGCCGGCCACGGACGCTTGACGACGAGAATGCCGCCTTGCCCGTTCGGCACGTCCTGGCCCGTTTCGTCGACCACCGCGGCCATGATGCCCGGCAGCGGCAGCGTGCACGAACCCGGCACCGTCGGCGTCGCGCCCGGCAGCGGCGTGATCATGTGGCCGCCGGTTTCGGTCTGCCACCACGTGTCGACGATCGGGCAGCGCTCCTGGCCGACGTGCTTGTGGTACCACATCCACGCTTCCGGATTGATCGGTTCGCCGACCGTGCCGATGATGCGCAGGCTCGACAGGTCGTAGCTCTTCGGGTGGACGTGGTCGTCGGCCTCGGCGGCCTTGATCAGCGAGCGGATCGCGGTCGGCGCGGTGTAGAACACCGTGACCTTGTGAGCGTCGATCATCTTCCAGAAGCGGCCGGCATCCGGATACGTCGGCACGCCTTCGAACACGACCTGCGTGCCGCCGCACGCGAGCGGGCCGTAGGTGATGTACGTGTGGCCGGTGACCCAGCCGATGTCGGCGGTACACCAGAACACGTCGGCGGGCTTCCAGTCGAAGGTCCACTTCATCGTCTGCGCGGCCCACAGCAGGTAACCGCCGGTGCTGTGCTGCACGCCCTTGGGCTTGCCGGTCGAGCCCGACGTATAGAGGATGAACAGCGGATGCTCGGCGCCGACCCATTCCGGTGCGCACGTGTCGGACTCGCCGTCGGCGATCTCGTGCATCCACAGGTCGCGCCCGGCGTGCCAGTCGATCTTGCCGCCGGTGCGGCGATAGACGATCACGCTCTTCACGGCCTCGCAGCCGCCCATCGCGAGCGCCTCGTCGGCGATGCTCTTGAGCGGCAGCGTCTTGCCGCCGCGCGCCTGCTCGTCGGCGGTGATGAGCGCGACCGCGCCGACGTCGACGAGCCGCTCGTTGAGCGACTTCGCGGAGAAGCCGCCGAACACGACCGAGTGCGTGGCGCCGATGCGTGCGCAGGCCTGCATCGCGACGATGCCCTCGATCGACATCGGAATGTAGATGACGACGCGATCGCCCTTGCCGATGCCGCGTTTCTTCAGCGCATTCGCGAAGCGCGAGACGCGCGCGAGGAGATCGGCGTAGGTGACGCGGGTGACGGTGCCGTCGTCGGCCTCGAAGATGATCGCGACGCGTTCGCCGTTGCCGGCTTCGACGTGACGGTCGAGGCAGTTGTACGACGCGTTGAGCTCGCCGTCGTCGAACCACTTGTAGAACGGCGCATTGCTCTCGTCGAGCACCTTGGTGAACGGCTTGTGCCAGGTCAGGCCCTCGCGCGCGAGACGCGCCCAGAAGCCTTCGTAATCCTGCTCGGCCTCGGCGGCCAGCGCGCGGTAGGCCGGCATGCCGGAAATGGTCGCCGCCTTCTCGAGCGCCTCGGGCGGCGCAAACTGACGGGTTTCGTGAAGAACCGATTCAATCGCAGACATCGACTACCCCTTGGTGAACATGAATCCTCTGCATGGCGGCGCGATCGTGCGCGCCGCGTCTTGGCCGGCGCTTGCGCGCCGCTGTCTCCCACTCACCCGCGCGCGGCCCGGAGGCTGCGCGCGATGCTGCGCCGCACCACGTCACATGACGGTGGACGTACGGCCCGGCGATATCCACGATAAGCGCTTGAACTTACCCGTCACTTACGCGGCATCGCCGTTTCGCACGCCGGGCGCCGCCTTGCGGTCTGCTTTACGCTGTTACAACCGCGACCCTACAATCCTAACTGAACTCGCCTCCCGGATTCCAGCTTGAATCGCTACGCCCTCTTCCTCATCCTGTCGATGCTGTTTGTCGGCAGCAACGTCGGTATCGGCAAATCCATCGTCGTCTTCGTCCCGGTCGCCATCCTCGCCACGTTGCGCTTCGTGATCGCGATCGCCGTGCTGTGGCCGCTGTTCAGCCCGATGAAGATGCGCGCGGTCCGGCGCGCTGAATGGCTGAACCTGTTCCTGCAGGCATTCTTCGGCACCTTCATGTTTACGCTGCTGATGCTCAACGGCGTGCAGCGCACGAGCGCGGTCGCGGCCGGCGTGATCACGAGCACGATCCCGGCCATCGTCGCGCTGTTCGCGTGGCTGATCCTGCGTGAAAAACCGAACGGCCGTGCGCTCGCGTCGATCGCGCTCGCGATCGCCGGCGTCGTGACGATCAACCTCGCCAACGGCACCGCAGGCGGTGCGGCCGCGCACGGCGCCGGCGGCACCTCGGCCGGCTCGCTGACCGGCAACCTCCTGATCCTCGGCGCCGTGTGCTGCGAATCAATCTACGTGATCCTGTCGCGCCGGCTCACGCAGACGCTCGCGCCAATCGACATCTGCGCGTACACGCATCTGTTCGGCCTGTGCCTGATGCTGCCGCTCGGCGCGACGGCGTTGTGGCATTTCGATTACGCGAGCGTGCCGGCCGGTACGTGGGCGCTCGTCGTCTGGTACGGGCTGTCGGCGAGCATCTTCTCGTTCTGGCTATGGATGAAAGGTATCCGGCATGTGCCGGGCAGCCTCGCCGGCGTGTTCAGCGCGGTGCTGCCGATCGCGGCCGCCGCGTACGGCATCGCGTTCCTCGGCGAGCGCCCGACGCTCGCGCACGGCATCGCGCTCGCCTGCGTCGTCACCGGCATCGCGCTCGCGAGCCTGCGCGTGAAGCGCGTGCCGGCCGCCGCGTCCTGATCCGTCCCCGGCAGACCCGGCGCGTCGCTGCAGTCGCGCCGGCCGACGCGTTACAATAGCGCGCCTTTTCAAGATTACCCCCGATACCTGCGCCCCGCGCCGACTCGCCACCATGTCCGCCCCGCATTCGCCCGGCTCCACCCGTCGTCCCCTGCGCCCGCTGCCCGCACTGATCTTCATGAGCCGCTGGCTCCAGGTTCCGCTGTATCTGGGCCTGATCGTCGCGCAGGCCGTCTATGTGTTCCTGTTCCTGAAGGAAGTCTGGCACCTGCTGTCGCATGCAACGAGCCTCGACGAGATCAGCGTGATGCTCGCGGTGCTCGGCCTGATCGACGTCGTGATGATCTCGAACCTGCTGATCATGGTGATCGTCGGCGGCTACGAGACGTTCGTGTCGCGCCTCGGCATCGAGGGCCATCCCGACGAGCCCGAGTGGCTCGACCACGTGAACGCGGGCGTGCTGAAGGTCAAGCTGTCGATGGCGCTGATCAGCATTTCGTCGATCCACCTGCTGAAGACCTTCATCAACCCCGACCAGCACACGACGCACGCGATCATGTGGCAGGTGATCATCCACGTGTCGTTCCTCGTGTCGGCGCTCGTGATGGCGTGGGTCGACCGCCTGACGACCCACACGCACCCGGCCCATTTCCACGAGACGCATGCGCCCGCCCCGGCCGTGTCCCGCAAATCGGTCGAAGCCGCCAACGCATAAACGTATTCCCCACAGTCCTCACAGAGTCTCAGCCATGACCGTCATCAAACAGGAAGACCTGATCCAGAGCATCGCGGATTCGCTGCAGTACATCAGCTACTACCACCCGCTCGACTACATCCAGGCCCTCGGCCGCGCGTACGAGCTGGAAGAGAGCCCGGCCGCGAAGGACGCGATCGCGCAGATCCTCACGAACAGCCGCATGTGCGCCGAAGGCAAGCGCCCGATCTGCCAGGACACCGGCATCGTCACGATCTTCGTGAAGGTCGGCATGGACGTGCGCTGGGACGGCGCGACGATGGGTCTCACCGACATGATCAACGAAGGCGTGCGCCGCGGTTACACGCACCCGGACAACGTGCTGCGCGCATCGATCGTCAATCCGCCGGAAGGCGCCCGCAAGAACACGAAGGACAACACGCCGGCCGTGATCCACTACGAGATCGTGCCGGGCGACAAGGTCGACGTGCAGGTCGCGGCGAAGGGCGGCGGCTCGGAGAACAAGTCGAAGTTCGTGATGCTGAACCCGTCCGATTCGATCGTCGAGTGGGTGCTGAAGACGGTCCCGACGATGGGCGCCGGCTGGTGCCCGCCGGGCATGCTCGGGATCGGCATCGGCGGCACTGCCGAGAAGGCGATGCTGATGGCGAAGGAATCGCTGATGGAGCCGATCGACATCCAGGAAATCATCGCGCGCGGCCCGAAGGACTGGGTCGAGGAACTGCGCGTCGAACTGCATGAGAAGGTCAACGCGCTCGGCATAGGCGCGCAGGGCCTCGGCGGCCTCGCGACCGTGCTCGACGTGAAGATCATGGCAGCGCCGACGCACGCGGCATCGAAGCCGGTCGCGCTGATCCCGAACTGCGCGGCCACGCGCCACGCGCACTTCGTGCTCGACGGCTCGGGCCCCGCGAAGCTGGAGGCGCCGTCGCTCGACGCGTGGCCGAAGGTCCAGTGGGAGCCGAACACGGAGACCAGCAAGCGCGTCGACCTGAACACGCTGACGCCGGAAGAAGTCGCGAGCTGGACGCCGGGTCAGACGCTGCTGCTGTCGGGCAAGATGCTCACGGGCCGCGACGCCGCGCACAAACGCATCGCCGACATGCTCGCGAAGGGCGAGAAGCTGCCGGTGGACTTCACGAACCGCGTGATCTATTACGTCGGCCCGGTCGATCCGGTGCGTGACGAAGTGGTTGGCCCGGCAGGTCCGACGACGGCCACGCGGATGGACAAGTTCACCGAGATGATGCTCGCCCAGACGGGTCTGATCTCGATGGTCGGCAAGGCCGAACGCGGCCCGGTCGCAATCGACGCGATCAAGAAGCACAAGGCGGCGTACCTGATGGCGGTCGGCGGCGCGGCTTACCTCGTGTCGAAGGCGATCCGCGGCGCGAAGGTGCTCGCATTCGAAGACCTCGGCATGGAAGCGATCTACGAATTCGACGTGCAGGACATGCCGGTGACGGTGGCCGTCGATTCGTCGGGCACGTCGGTGCATCAGACCGGCCCGAAGGAGTGGCAGGCGAAGATCGGCAAGATCCCGGTCGCAACCGCTTAAGCGCGCTCGCACGAAGGCCGGACGGATGTCCGGCCTTTTTACTTCTCATTCTCGTTATTGCGCGCGGCCCGTTATCCGGCGCTGATTCTCATTACCCGCGAAAGGCAGGCCCGGCAAGGCTTCGAGGCTTGGCTTTTCTCGTTCGAGCGATTATCGTTCGGTTTCTGAAGCCCCACTGAACAAGGAACAGCCATGCAAGGCGACAAGAAAGTCATCGAATACCTGAACGCCCAACTGAAGAACGAACTCACGGCGATCAACCAGTACTTCCTGCATGCGCGCATGTACAAGCACTGGGGCCTCGACAAGCTCGGCAAGCACGAATACGACGAATCGATCGGCGAAATGAAGCACGCCGACTGGCTGATCGAGCGCGTGTTCATGCTCGACGGCCTGCCGAACCTGCAGGACCTGCACAAGCTGCTGGTCGGCGAGGAGACCGAAGAGATCCTGAAGTGCGACCTGAAGCTCGAGCAGATCTCGCAGTCCACGTGCAAGGAAGCGATCGCCTACTGCGAATCGGTGCGTGACTACGTGTCGCGCGAGATCTTCGAAAAGATCCTCGACGACACCGAAGAGCACATCGACTGGCTGGAAACGCAGATCGACCTGATTGGCAAGGTCGGCCTGCAGAACTACCAGCAGACGATGATGGGGTCGCCCGAGTAATCGCCACGCCAGCCACGATCGCTACCTCGCCTTCCGCATGACGACGACGAACCAGCCAGCCGCTTCCGCGATCTGCCCCGACGCCCCCGTCGGCATCTTCGATTCGGGGCTCGGCGGCCTGTCGGTGCTGCGCGCCGCGCGCGCGCACCTGCCCGGCGAGTCGTTCGTCTACGTCGCCGACTCGCACCATGCACCGTATGGTCCGCGCGACGAGGCATTCATTACGGAACGCACGCTGGCCATCGGCGAGTGGCTCGCCCGCGAAGGCGCGAAAGCGCTCGTGATCGCGTGCAACACCGCAACGGCGCGGGCGATCGCGGCTACCCGCGAGCGCCTGTCAATACCGCTCGTGGGTGTCGAGCCGGGCATCAAGCCGGCAGCCGCACTGTCCGCGACCGGTGTCGCGGGCGTGCTCGCCACGCAATCGACGCTGAACAGCCCGCGCTTCCAGGCGCTGCTCGACCGCTACGGCGCCGGCCGTCGCTTCATCTGCCAGCCTGGCCACGGGCTCGTCGAGGCAATCGAACGCGGCGACACGAACTCGCCGGCGTTACGCGCGTTGCTCGAGCGTTACCTGCAGCCGATGCTCGACGACGGCGCCGATACGCTGGTGCTCGGCTGCACGCACTACCCATTCTTCACTGAAACGATTCGTGATCTTGTCGGCGACCGGCTGACGATCGTCGATACGAGCGATGCGATCGCCCGGCAGCTCGCGCGGGTGCTCGACGAACGCGGCCTGCGCGCGCCGGCCGGCACGCGTGCCGCGCCGCCCCGCTTCTGCTCGACGAGCGACGGCCTGCAACTGCGCGCACTCGCCTCGTCGCTGCTCGGCCTCGACGCGCCGGTCGAATCCGTCACCATTTCTTCGCCGAACGCGCGCGCCTGCGCGACCATCTGACGCGGGCCGGCACACCGCCGCTTCGCCCGTCTCCCGCGCCGCCACTCTTCAAGGGTCCGATGGCCTTAAAAAAAGCCGTACCCAGGCTTGTCAACGTCCGCAAATTTAATGATAATAATTCGCATTAACGTTAGCTATCGCAACTCATCATGATCGTCTGCGTGTGCAAGTCTGTTTCCGATCGCAAGATTCGCGCGTCCCTGGCCGAAGGCATGAGTTCTTTCGATGAACTCCAGTTCGAGCTCGGCGTGGCCACCTGCTGCGGCAAGTGCGAGGAGTCCGTGCGCGACCTGATGGCCGAACAAGGCGTCTGCGCGAGCCGGTGCGGCGTCGAGCATCACGCTCATCCGATCCCGGTGACGTTCTACGACCGCAAGGCCGCCTGAGCGGCGCCGAGCGTACCCGCGCGGCTGCGGCCGCATTTGAAGTCCGTCCGTCAGCAAGCCACCTTCCGCGCGAGCCAGCGGCTTACCTGCCAAGGAGCCTGTCATGGAATTGCTGATCGGATTCGTGACCACCGTGTGCATCTCGCTGCTGATCTTCCGCAAGTAACAATATCGATTCACCCGCCGCGCCCCGGGTGCGACGTCGTTCTTTCAAGCTAACATGCAGGCTTCGCAATCCGCTCCTGCCGGCATCTTGCCGGCTGCCTCACGTATGAATCCCCGGGTCATCACCGTCGCGGTCGGTGTGCTTGCCGCACATGCGCTCATGCTGACGGCCGCGTGGCTCCATCGCAACGCGCCGCCGCCAAAGACGGTCGAAGTCCGGTCGATCACCGCGCAGCTCATCGCGCCTGCGCCGGCCGCTCAGCCGGTCGCGGTCGAATCGGTTGCGCAACCCGCGCCACCGAAGCCCACGCCGCACGTCAAGCCGAAGGTCGAACCGAAACCGGTACAGAAAGCAGTCAAGCCGACGCCTCAGCCGGTCGCACAATCACCGTCTCCGACGCCCGCCCCGGCAGCCGATCCGACACCCGCGCCCACCGCACCCGCCGCCGCCCCCGCTGCGCCGGCCGCCACGCCCGGTCCGGCCCGTGAGACGATGCAGGTCAGCGCGCCGAAGAACGTATCGGCGCTCAAGTGCAGTTTCGTGAAGCCCACCTATCCGTCGATGTCGCGTCGCCGCGGCGAAACGGGCACGGCCTATGTTCACTTCGTCATCGGCTTGACGGGGAAGATCGAAAGCGTCGAGTTGCAAAAGAGCAGCGGCTATCCGCGCCTCGACGAGGCAGCGCTGGATGCGACACGCGCCAGCACCTGCCCCGCGTACCTCGAGAACGGGCAACCGATTCGCGCCGCCCATACGCTGCCCTTCAACTTCACGCTCGACGATTAACCCGCCTCATTCGGAAGATTCAAAGGAAACAAAAATGCAAAGCTACGGTATCGCGCACGTCTGGGCGCAAGGTGATTTCGTCACGCGCGCCATTGCGATCACGCTGCTCGTGATGTCGGTCCTGTCGTGGATCGTGATCATCGTCAAGGGCTGGAACGTGGTTCGCCTGAACCGTCTCACGAAGAATGCCGAGCAGGCATTCTGGCATTCGGACGATTTCGACGACGGCATCAAGAAGCTCGGGCTCACCGCATCGACGCCGAGCGACAACCCGTTCCTCGCGCTCGCGCTGTCGGGCAAGGAAGCCGCCGATCACCATCATCAGACGCAACCGCACCTGCACGACCGCATGGACGTGTCGGACTGGGTCACGCGCTGCCTGAAGGACACGATGGACGAGGGCATCTCGCGCATGCAGGCCGGTCTTGCGATTCTCGCGTCGATCGGCAGCACGGCACCGTTCGTCGGCCTGTTCGGCACGGTCTGGGGCATCTACCACGCGCTGCTCGCGATCGGCGCAACCGGCCAGACGTCGATCGACCAGGTCGCGGGCCCGGTCGGCGAATCGCTGATCATGACGGCCTTCGGCCTGTTCGTCGCGATTCCCGCGGTGCTCGGCTACAACGCGCTGACCCGTGCGAACAAGGGTGTCGTCAGCAAGCTGCGCCGCTTCGCGCACGGCCTGCACGCATACTTCGTGACGGGTGCGCGCCTCGCGTCGTCGTCGACCCGCGACGGCCTGCGCCTTGCTTCGCGCGCCAGCTGAGACGGGGCGAACCATGGCAATGAACACCGGCTTCAGCGATGACGACGACGATGGCGTGATGAGCGAGATCAACATGACGCCGCTCGTCGACGTCATGCTCGTACTCCTGATCATTTTCCTCGTGACGATTCCGGCGATGCAGCATGCGGTGAAGATCGACCTGCCGCACGCAAGCAGCCAACCCGTCGACGAAAAGCCGCAAACGGTCGACGTCGCGATCCAGGGCAACGGCACGATCCTGTGGAACGACCAGACGGTCACGCGCGAGCAACTGCAGGCGCACATCGCGGAAGCGGCACAGCATCAGCCGCAACCGGAGTTGCACCTGCGCGCCGACCGCAAGGTCGCGTATGAGCGTGTGGCCGAAGTGATGTCCGATGCGCAAGCCGGCGGCCTGACGAAGCTAGGCTTCGTGACGGAGCCGACTGCGAAGGCGAAGTAACGTGACGCGCACGCATTGGTCTCGCCGGTAGCACCTCGCCGCCGGTAGCACACAAAGTAAAAGGCCTTCATCGCCAGATGAAGGCCTTTTTTCATGCGCACGCGGGCGCCTTCGGGCGGCGGGCTCTTCGGCGGTATCGGTTGCGCCTCGAGCAACGCAAATGCGGCTACCGTGGTCTGCACGGACTGCGCGTTCTGCCCTATCTGGCTCGCAACATATGCGGCCACCTGATTCCGCTCAGAACTTCCTTCGCGAAATGGGATTTCAATATAGGCCTGCCCGCGTGCGCATTCAAGGTCCGCGCGATTGAAACTTGCGATTGCCGGCGGCGCTTCAATGACAAAACAAATTTGCCACGACGCGCATCTTGCATTCAGGTGGCCGAAGCATCGGTCGTCGCTGCTTCCTGTTTCGCGCGCTCGGGGCACCCCGGCTGCTTGTATTCTCCGTGGTCGAGCTTCTCGACCAGATAGTCGACGAACGCGCGCACCGCGGGCGGCATGCCCTGGCGCGACACGAACACCGCATAGAGTTGCGGCACCGGAAGCGTCCAGCCCGGCATCACGGGCGACAGTTGCCCCGCACGCAATGCATTGCCGTACATCATTTCGGGCAGCGCCGCGATGCCGAGGCCGTCGAGCACGGCCTCCCGGATCGTCATCAGATCGGCCGTCACAAGCCGCGGATCGTGCTCGTGCAAGTGACGCGTGCCGTCCGGCGCGATCAGGTTGAACACGTGCCGTCCATCGACGCTCGGCGTATCGAGCGTCTCGAAGTGCGCCAGATCGTCCGGCACGAGCGGCGGCGCATTCTGGTTCAGCAGGCTGGGGGCGCCGACCAGCATCTGCTCGGTCCGCCACAGCGGCCGCACGACGATGTTTGCATTCTGCGGCGGCTCCGAACGCACGCGCAACGCAACGTCGATCGAATCCTCGAAGAGGTCGATCACGCGATTCGTCACACGGATGTGCACCTTCACCTCGGGATACCGGTGCAGGAATTCGGGGAGGATGCGCGACAGCATCGTCTGCGACAAGGTGACAGGGACGCTCACGCGCACCGAGCCGCGCGGCGACGCGCGCAACTGCTGCACGGCATTCATCGCCGCCTGTGCTTCGGCGAGCATCGCCTGGCAATGCTGGTAGAACAGTTCCCCCGCCTCGGTCAGCGCGAGCTTGCGCGTCGAGCGCTGCAGCAGGCGCACGCCGAGCGCCGCCTCGAGTTCGGTCAGGCGCCGCGACAGGCGCGATTTCGAGATCCCCAGCACGCGTTCCGCAGCCGAAAATCCGCCGTGTTCGACGACCTGCGAAAAGTACATCAGGTCGTTCAGGTTGTGTGCATCGATGTTCATGTCATCGTTCCAATTTCAGAACAATCCATTGCGAACCGCCGCAAATCGGACCGTAAAACGCCCAATATAATAGCGCCATGTTTCAAAAATGACGCTATTCCGATGACATCGAGGGCTTCTGCATGACGACCGCTCGCTCGCTTGACCGCACGTACCCGGCACTTCGCACGACCGAAGGCGGCGGCTTCGTGGTTCACCGCCCGTTCCCGACCCGGCTGCTGATGGATTTCGATCCGTTCCTGCTGCTCGATGAAATGGGTCCCGTCGACTATGCCCCTGGCGAAGCCAAGGGTGCGCCCGCCCACCCGCATCGCGGCTTCGAAACCGTCACCTACGTGCTCGACGGCCATTTCCGCCATCGCGACTCGGCGGGCCATGCCGGCACGCTCGGGCCCGGCGACGTGCAATGGATGACGGCGGGCGCCGGCGTCGTCCACAGCGAAATGCCGGATCCCGAGTTCGCGCAGGCCGGTGGACGCTCGCACGGCTTTCAGCTGTGGGTCAACCTGCCGCGGCGCGACAAGCTGATCGCGCCACGCTACCAGGAGATCCCGGCCGACCGCATCCCGATCGCGACGTCGCCCGACGGCCGCGCGCAGGTCCGCGTGATCGCCGGCGAAGCATTCGGCGTGTGCGCGGCGATCGAGACGCGCACGCCAATCCTCTATCAACATTTCACGCTGCGACCAGGCGCAACGGTCACGCAGCCGGTGCCGGCAGGTTATCGCGTGTTCGCCTACCCGCTCGGCGGAGCGGGCCGCTACGGACCCGACAGGCAGCAAATCGATGCGCGGCACATGATCGTCTACGGCGACGACGGCGACGCGGTGACGTTCGAGGCCGGCGATACGCCGCTCGACCTGCTGCTGATCGGCGGCGTGCCGCTCAACGAGCCGATCGTCCGCTACGGCCCGTTCGTGATGAATACCGAGGAAGAGATCCGGCAGGCCGTCGTCGACTACCAGACCGGCCGCATGGGCTGCATCGAAGCATGACGTCCGATCGGGGTCGCAGATGCCGCGAAACCGCCCGTTTTGCGTCACAATGACTTCTTGAACCATGTGGCTGCCCGCCACCAGAAGGAATCCGCCCCCTTGAACTTCGAACACCTGATCCAGATCAATTCCGACGATCCGGCCGTGCCGTCCCTCACCCGCGACCAGCTCTGGGAAGGCCTCGTGCTGCGCGCCGAACAGCCGCAGCTGTTCGTGATCGGCCTCGACAGCTGTGTCGTCCATGAACGGACGGACACCACGCTCGAACGCGAGCTGCACTACGGGCATGCAACCGTGCGCGACCGCGTGACGTTCATCCCGAACCAGCAAGTGCGCTATGACATCCATGCGGCCGGCGGCGAAATCGGCGGCTCGCTGACGATGACGATCGAGGAACGCGACGATCACGAGTTGTTCCTGCGCTTCGAATACCGTACGACGCTGACCGTCACGGACGACAGCGAGGAAGCGCGCCAGACGCACGGCATCGTCAAGGAAGCGTATCGCACGTCGGACATCGACACGGTGCGCCTGATCCGCGAATACGCACAGGGCCGCAAGGACCCCGACCCGCTCCACTGACGCCGGCGGCGGCCCACGGGCCGCCCTTTGCTTCAAGCTATCGGATTTCTCACATCGATCGATAAAGAGTTTTTGTAAATAGGAATGGTTATCATTTAGAATTCATTCCATCGTATCGACAGTCACCGATCAACCGAATGACCGACACCACGCGCCCGACCACGCTGACCTTGCGTCGCACGACCGGCACCGCAAGTGCCAATCGTCAGAAGACGGCAGCGGTCACGACGCCGGCGAAACCTGCCGGCAGCGGCGATGCCGGCACCCGGACCCTAAGCAGCGATGCGCTGCTGCAAGGCCACAGCCACATCAGCATCGCGCATAACGGAGAGACGTATCAGTTGCGTGCCACGCGGCTCGGCAAACTGATCCTGACGAAGTAACGACAGAGTATTGTGGGGACCACCTCCCGGAGAGGTGTTGGGCAGTAGCCAGCTTAACGGCTTGCACGCGAGATCTAGACCCCTTCGTGCAAACACACTCAAGCAGCCGTTGCAGCAAGCCAAGCCACTTTTTTGGTTCTCGCACAAGGAAGAAAAAAGCGACACGTCGAAGGACGTGTCGCTTTTTTGTTGCGGTGTCTGGATGCGAAGAGAAAGACACTGCGGCCGTCGGCGCTTCAGCTTCAGCGCGCTCCAGAGCCCGACAGCAGGATACGCTCGCACGCTGGCTCCGGAGCGTGGCCACAAGGCCGTCAAGACCGCATCAGAAGCCCCAGAACATCAACCACCACGCGCTGTCGACCACTGCCAGGGCTGCCGCGAACCACGCGAATGCCGCCAGTCGGCGCGGCCATGCCGCATACCGCCCCGTCACCTTCCACGCGAGCCAGACGCTCCACACGTTCGCGCCGACCAGAATCGCGATGCGAACGTCGCTCGCCCAGCCAAGCGGCACGTGCTCGGCCCGCAGCAGCGACAGCGTCGTCGCCGACAACCCGAGGAACACGCCGGCTCCCGCGATCGGGATCAGCGCCTGCGCGAGATGATGAAGACGCACGCGGTCGAAACGGCCGAGCGTCAGCGTTGCGCCGGCCAGCAGCACGAGCAGCGCGGTGCCATACACAAGCCCCGTGCCGACGATGTAGCTGACGATCAGCCCGCCGTCGAGCCACGAGAACACGTCGTTGCGATCCGGATAGTGCGTGAGCAGGAACCACGGTGCATTCGTCTCGAGCGGCCACGTGATGTCGCGATCGATCAGCCAGCCCGCGAGCCATTGCTTGATCTGCACGAACCACGGGCTGACGGTCCAGTGAAATGCACCGATCGCGACGCCGAGCAGGCCGTAGAGGATCAGCGCCGTGTCCCACGGATTCGCCTGTTGCGCGCCGAGGCTCACGACCTCGTCGGACGGCGAGCGCCACGACAGCGCGATTGCATCGCGGTGCCCGCTGCAACGGCCGCACATATGGCATGCGGCAGCGCCCTTCATGTTGCGCAACGGCACGAGCGGCGCGCAATTGATCGGAATCACGCGATGCCCGTGCTCGCCGTTCTTGTACGAGCGACGCCAGGCGTCCTCGTCGACCTTGTAGCGCATCGGCGCGAGCCGCGCGAGCAGCCCGAATACACCGTTGACCGGGCACAGGTACTTGCACCACACGCGTTTCTCGCGCCCGTAAAGGACGCCGATCACGATTGCGCCGACGGTCGAGCCGCCGAGCACGAACAGCACCGCGAGCGGGTACTGGTACACGCTCACCATCTGCCCGTAGATCGTCGTGAGCCCGAACGCGACGAACGGCCAACCGCCCCACCGCATCCAGCGCGGAATCGCGCCGCCGCGGCCGAACCTGCTCGCAAATTCGGTCAGCGCGCCCTCCGGACACAGCACGCCGCACCAGACGCGGCCGAGCATCACCATCGACAGCAGCACGAACGGCCACCAGATGCCCCAGAACACGAACTGCGCGATCAGCGTGAGATTGCTCCACAGATGCGCGGAATCGTCGGGCAACGGCAATACCGCCGGCACGATGATCAGGAACGCATAGACCGCGACGACGACCCACTGGATGCCGCGGATCACCGCGCCGTGGCGCTGCATCCACTGGCCGGCCTGCGCGAGCCAGCCCGGCTTGGCTGCGGCGACCACGCTCATGCCGCGCGACCTGCCGGAACGGCGGGACGACGGCTCGCGCGCTTCATCAGCAGCCAGACCACCGCCCAGTACACCGCATAGGCGATCAGATTGGTCAGCGCCGGGTGCGCCCGGTAGCCCGTCAGCGTCGCGACGAGCGAGCCGAACGTGCCGGAGTCGTCGAGAATCGACGACGTATCCCACACCTGCGAAATGCCGAGCGGCAGGATTTCCTTGTCGATCAGCTTGTCGACACCGGCCTGGAACAGGCCTGCGCCGAGGAACAGCAGCATCACTTCGGTGACGCGGAAGAAATGCCGCCAGGAGAAGTACTTGCCGCCGAGTTGCAGCAGATAGAACGTGAGGAACGCGAGGCCCAGGCCGATCACGACCGCGAGCATCTGGCTGCCGTCCACATGCCCCGACTGCCCGAAGCCGAGGCCGTACAGGAAGATCACCGTCTCGCTGCCTTCGCGAGCGATCGCGAGCGCGACCAGCACGGCGACGCCCCACCAGTTCGAATCGCGCGTGCTCTGCTGCAGCGACTGCTCCATGTCACGCTTGAGCGTGCGGCCGTGCCGGCGCATCCACAGCACCATCTGCACGATCAGCACGCACGCGATCAGCACCATCGCGGTCTGGAAATAGTCCTGCGCGTCGCCGGACAGCACTTCGGTAAAGCCGACGAGCGCCGCGCCGAGACCGATCGCCATCAGCAGGCCGACTGCCACGCCCGTCCACAGAAAGGGCAGGCCGCGGCGCGCGTCGTCGTCGCCGTTCTTCAGCCATGCATAGAGGATGCCGACGACGAGCAGCGCTTCGACGCTCTCCCGCCAGACGATGAACAAGATCTGACCCATTGAATCCTCCTGACGCGCGGGGCAAGACATGCGTACGCCCGCACGCAGATAAAACGCATTACTTCGCGACGATCACGCCCTGCGCCTGCTGGTGGAAATCGTCGAAAAACTTGTATTCGCCCGGCGACAGCGGGGCGACGACCACGAACGAATCGGCGCCCGGCGCAAGCACCTTCTCCTTGCGCAACTGCACGCTCTCGAATTCGGCGGCGCCCTTGCCGGTATTCCTGATCTCGATCTTGAAGCGCTGGCCGGCCGGCACTTCGATACGGGCAGGGCTCAGCTTGCCGTCCGTCATTTCGAGCTTGAACGTCGGCAGATCGGCGGCATGCGCCGCGCCGGCGAGCCACAGCGCGGCGGCTGCGGCGACGATTTTCTGGGGAAATTTCATTCTGGGTTCTCTACGCCGACGGCGCGCCGGGGCGCGCCGTCCGTGATGCCACCGATCAGTACCCGCCCTTCTTGCCGATGCCGGCGAACGGGAAGTCATATTCGAGGGTGATGGGTTTGAACCACGGGCCCACGCCCGTTTCCTTGTCGACGTGACGGCCGAACGCCATGTGACCCGACTGCATCGGCGGCTTGACGGTCATCGTCAGGTGATACTTGCCCGGGCCGGCCAGTTTCACGTTGTCACCATAGTGCGGGCCGTCGCTGGCGACCATGCCCATCAGGTCGCCTTCAGCCTTCCACTTCGTGTCGCCCTGCTTCGTCAGCTTGTACGTGACCTGCAGGTACGGCATCCAATCGCCTTCCGCGAAACCCGTCGGGTTGTTCTTGACCGCGTGGATGTCCGCCTCGAGGTGAATATCGGAATCCGACGCCTTGCGCATCATCCCTTCCGGATCCATCGTGATCGGCTGCAGGTACACCGCGCCGATTTCCATGCCGCCCTGGATCTGCTGCTTGCCGATCGGATATTCGGCCGCCGAGGCCGACATCGCGGCAAGCGCCGCCGTTACCGCAACCGACGTGCGGATGAACGAAGAACCCAACATGGACACTCCTTGTTATTTGTCTGGTGACTTGCACGCCGCCCGCCAGGACCGCGCGCCGGAAACACTAACGCAACGCATAACGTTAATGCGAACTATTCTCAATACTTGCGGAGTTTAGCACCGAACCGGCTTCGGAACAAACGAGACACCGTGTAAACCCCTGATCCGACAAGGCTTACAACGGTGTTAACGGAAGGTTTCAGTGATGTATGGAAAGATTTACCGGCCGCCGTTGACGTGGTCGCCCACGTTCGCGCCGAATACGCGTTCACGCAGCAGCGCAAGCTGGTCGCGCGTGGCCGCCGCCTTTTCGAACTCGAGGTTCTTCGCGTAGTCGGCCATCTGCTTCTCGAGACGCTTGATCTCTTTCGCGATCTGCTTTTCCGACATGTCCTCGAACTTCGCGCGTTGCTGCGCCTCTTTCAGCTCGGCGCGCGCATCGTCGGCGTTGTACACGCCGTCAATGATGTCCTTGATGCGCTTCACGACGCCGCGCGGCGTGATCCCCATCTTCTCGTTGTGCGCGATCTGCTTCGCGCGGCGCCGCTCGGTCTCGCCGATCGCACGCTTCATCGACTCGGTCATCGTGTCGGCGTAGAGAATCGCCTTGCCGTTCACGTTGCGCGCCGCGCGGCCGATCGTCTGGATCAGCGAGCGCTCGGCTCGCAGGAAGCCTTCTTTATCCGCGTCGAGAATCGCGACGAGCGACACCTCCGGAATGTCGAGGCCTTCGCGCAGCAGGTTGATCCCGACCAGCACGTCGAACGTGCCGAGCCGCAGGTCGCGGATGATCTCGACCCGCTCCACCGTGTCGATGTCGCTGTGCAGGTAGCGCACCTTGACGCCGTGGTCGGCCAGGAACTCGGTGAGCTGCTCGGCCATCCGCTTCGTCAGCACGGTGATGAGCACGCGCTCGCCGGCGTTCACGCGCGCGTTGATCTCGGTCAGCACGTCGTCGACCTGCGAGCTTGCCGGGCGCACTTCAATTTCCGGATCGACGAGCCCGGTCGGCCGCACCACCTGCTCGGCGACCTGCCCCGTCACGCGCTGCTCGTAGTCGGCCGGCGTCGCCGACACGAACACCACCTGGCGCATCTTGCGTTCGAACTCCGGGAACTTGAGCGGCCGGTTGTCCAGCGCCGACGGCAGCCGGAAGCCATAGTTGACGAGGTTTTCCTTGCGCGCGCGGTCGCCGTTGTACATGCCGTTCAGCTGGCCAATCAGCACATGCGATTCATCGAGCAGCATCAGTGCGTCGGGCGGCAGATAGTCGACGAGCGTCGGCGGCGGCTCGCCGGGCGCGGCGCCCGAGAAGTGCCGCGAGTAGTTCTCGATGCCCTTGCAGAAGCCGAGCTCCTGCAGCATCTCGAGATCGAAGCGCGTGCGCTGCTCGAGGCGCTGCGCCTCGACGAGCTTGCCATCGCGATGGAAGAATTCGAGGCGCTCGCGCAATTCGTCCTTGATCGTCTCGACCGCGCGCATCACGGTGTCGCGCGGCGTCACGTAGTGCGACGACGGATACACGGTGAAGCGCGGGATCTTCTGCCGCACGCGCCCGGTCAGCGGGTCGAACAGCTGCAGCGTCTCGACCTCGTCGTCGAACAGCTCGACGCGCACGGCCAGCTCCGCATGCTCGGCCGGGAAGATGTCGATCGTGTCGCCGCGCACGCGGAACGTGCCACGCTGGAAGTCCTGTTCGTTGCGCGAGTACTGCATCGCGATCAGCCGCGCGATCACGTCGCGCTGGCCGAGTTTGTCACCGGTGCGCAACGTCAGGATCATCTGGTGGTATTCGGACGGGTTGCCGATACCGTAGATCGCCGACACCGTCGCGACGATCACCACGTCGCGGCGCTCCATCAGGCTCTTCGTCGCCGACAGCCGCATCTGCTCGATGTGCTCGTTGATCGACGAATCCTTCTCGATGAACAGGTCGCGCTGCGGCACGTACGCTTCCGGCTGGTAATAGTCGTAGTACGACACGAAGTACTCGACCGCATTGCGCGGGAAGAATTCGCGGAATTCCGCGTAGAGCTGCGCCGCGAGCGTCTTGTTCGGCGCGAACACGATTGCCGGGCGGCCGAGCCGCGCGATCGTGTTCGCCATCGTGAAAGTCTTGCCCGAACCGGTCACGCCGAGCAGCGTCTGGAAGGCAAGGCCGTCGTTGACGCCTTCGACGAGCGTTTCGATCGCGCTCGGCTGGTCGCCGGCAGGCGGATACGGCTGGTACAGCTGGAACGGCGACCCTTCGAAGGTCACGAATTTCGATTCGTCGAGTGCGTCGCCGACTTCGGCGTGATGTGCGGACATGGAGTGCGGCCGGAGCGAGGGCAAAAAAACCATTCTAGCGCTTCGCGGCGTTGCGAACCGCTGACGGCTCCTGACGCGCGGCAGCCGCCCGAAATCGCAATTCGCGTCGCGATCGCTGCCTCCGGCAGCGTGAATTCGCTACAATGTCAGGCTGCTGCGCTTTCCGGCGCCGTGCCCGTTGGCGCGCGGTCCGCTGCGCCCGTCCGCCGGCTGAAAGCCTGACCCTCTTTTCACTACTGCCGAATCATCATGTCGCTCTTCTCCGCTGTCCAGCTTGCTCCCCGCGACCCGATCCTGGGCCTGAACGAAGCCTTCAACGCCGATACGCGCCCGACCAAGGTGAACCTCGGCGTCGGCGTGTACACGAACGAAGAAGGCAAGATTCCGCTGCTGCGCGCCGTTCGCGACGCGGAAAAGGCGCGCGTCGACGCCGGCCTGCCGCGCGGCTACCTGCCGATCGACGGGATCGCCGCGTACGACGCAGCGGTGCAGAAGCTGCTGCTCGGCAACGATTCCCCGTTGATCGCCGCGGGCCGCGTGGTCACGGCGCAGGCACTGGGCGGCACGGGCGCACTGAAGATCGGCGCCGATTTCCTGCGCACCGTGAACCCGAACGCGAAGGTTGCGATCAGCGATCCGAGCTGGGAAAACCACCGCGCACTGTTCGAAGCGGCCGGCTTCGAAGTCGTCGCCTATCCGTACTACGACGCCGCCACCAACGGCGTCAACTTCGAAGGCATGCTGTCGGCGCTGAATGGCTATGCGGCGGGCACGATCGTCGTGCTGCACGCGTGCTGCCACAACCCGACCGGCGTGGACCTGACCGAAGCGCAATGGCAGCAGGTCGTCGACGTCGTCAAGGCGCGCAACCTCGTGCCGTTCCTCGACATCGCATACCAGGGCTTCGGCGAGAACATCGAGGCCGATGCCGCCGCGGTGCGTCTGTTTGCCGCTGCCGACCTGAATGCATTCGTGTCGTCGTCATTCTCGAAGTCGTTCTCGCTGTACGGCGAGCGCGTCGGCGCGCTGTCGATCATCACGTCGAGCAAGGATGAAGCGACGCGCGTGCTGTCGCAACTGAAGCGCGTGATCCGCACGAACTACTCGAACCCGCCGACCCATGGCGGCGCCGTCGTCGCGGCCGTGCTCGCGTCGCCGGAACTGCACGCTTCGTGGGTGCAGGAACTCGGCGAAATGCGCGACCGCATCCGCGCGATGCGCAACGGCCTCGTCGAGCGCCTGAAGGCGAGCGGCGTCGATCGCGACTTCAGCTTCATCAATGCGCAGCGCGGGATGTTCTCGTATTCGGGCCTGACCTCGGCACAAGTCGATCGCCTGCGTGAAGAATTCGGCATCTACGCGGTCGGCACCGGCCGAATCTGCGTTGCAGCGCTGAACACGCGCAACCTCGATGCGGTTGCCAATGCGATCGCAGCGGTCCTGAAGTAAGCGGCGTCGGCGGGCAACAGCCCGCCTTGGCGACACAGAAAACGCGCTCCACGGAGCGCGTTTTTTCATGCCGCTCCACTGTCGGCGCTTGCTCCGGACGGCACAAGCGGCGCGCGGCGCGGCCGCCCGTGCCGGAGGCCGTTACTGCATGAACCAGCCATGGCTGACGACCACCGACTGGCCCGTGAGCGCGGCGCTCGGGAATGCCGACAGGAACAGCACCGTCTGCGCGACGTCCTGCACCGTCGTGAACACGCCGTCGACCGTGTTGCCGAGCATCACCTTCTTCACCACTTCCTCTTCGCTGATCCCGAGCTCCTTCGCCTGCTCCGGAATCTGCTTGTCGACCAGCGGCGTGCGCACGAAGCCCGGACACACGACGTGCGAGCGCACGTTGTGCTTTGCGCCCTCCTTCGCCAGCACGCGCGCGAGGCCGAGCAGCCCGTGCTTGGCCGTCACGTACGCCGACTTCAGCGGCGACGCTTCGTGCGAGTGCACCGAACCCATGTAGATCACGACGCCGCCGCGATCGTCCTTGTACATGTGCTTGAGCGCGGCCTTCGTCGTCAAGAACGCGCCGTCGACGTGGATCGCCTGCATCTTCTTCCAGTCGGAGAACGAATAGTTCTCGATCGGGTTGACGATCTGGATGCCCGCGTTCGACACGAGGATGTCGACCGAGCCGAACGTTTCGGCCACCTTGTCGATGCCGCTGTTGACCGCTTCCTCGCTGGTCACGTCCATCGCGACGCCGATCGCCTTGCCGCCTGCCTTGTTGATCTCGTCGGCAACCGCATTTGCGCCGTCCTGGTTCAGGTCGGCGATCGCCACGGCGGCGCCCGCCTTCGCGAGCTCCAGTGCGATTTCCTTGCCGATGCCGCTCGCGGCGCCCGTGACGACTGCGGTCTTGCCGCTCAGATCTGCTGCCATGTCCGTCTCCTTCCGTTATCGGATCGAAAAAACGCGCCCCGCTGCATCCGCTTTCGTCGCACGGTCGTGCAGACGGGCCAGCCGCTATTGTGCACGATCGGCTCCGCCGTTCGCGCGCAAAACGTCTAAGCTTAAGGTCGGTTCCGAGTCACGGGAGATCCCCATGCACTATCGCCGGCTAGGCCGCTCCGGCCTGCAGATCAGCGAGCTTTCGCTCGGCTCGTGGGTCACCTACGGCAACCAGGTCGATCAGCGGGTTGCCCGCGAATGCCTTGCGGCGGCCCGCGATGCGGGCGTCAATTTCTTCGACAACGCCGAGGTCTACGCGGGTGGTAAATCCGAGGAAATCATGGGCCAGGCGCTCAAGTCGCTCGGCTGGCCGCGCGTGAGCTACCTCGTATCCACGAAGTTCTTCTGGGGACTCGCGGAAGCGCCGAACCAGTACCACACGCTGAACCGGAAATATCTGCTGAACGCGATCGACGGCTCGCTGCGCCGGCTGCAACTCGACTATGTCGACCTCGTGTACTGCCATCGCCCCGATCCGAACACGCCGATCGAGGAGACCGTCTGGGCGATGAGTGACATGATCGTGCGCGGCAAGGCGCTGTACTGGGGCACGTCCGAATGGAGCGCCGACGAGATTCGCGCCGCGTACGAAATCGCCGAGCGGCACCATCTGCACAAGCCGGTCGTCGAGCAGCCGCAGTACAACCTGTTCCACCGTACCCGGGTCGAGCAGGAATACGCGCGGCTCTATGACGACTACGGCCTCGGCCTGACGACCTGGAGCCCGCTGGCATCGGGGCTGCTCACCGGAAAGTACCGGAACGGCGTACCACCGGGTAGCCGCGCGCAGCTGCCAGGCTACGACTGGCTCCGCGCCCGGCTGACGGATCCGGCCAGCAACGACGTGGTCGAAGGGCTCGGCGCGATCGCGGCCGAACTCGACTGCAGCACTGCCCAGCTCGCAATCGCATGGGTACTCGCGAATCCGCGCGTGAGTTCTGTCATTACGGGCGCGTCGCGGATCGAGCAGATCGACGACAACATGCGCGCGCTCGACGTTACCGCGAAGCTGACACCAGAGGTCAAGCAACGTATCGAGGAGACCGTCGGCGACGCATGCGAGTAAGGCGAGTCACGCTCACTCGCGTACAATACGCGGCCGCGTTGGTGCGCGGCCCTGCGGCCACGCGCAATCGCCCGTTTCCATCGATTCATCCTTCGTTTCAGGCAGCCAGCCATGCTCAGTTATCGTCACGGTTTTCATGCAGGCAACCACGCGGACGTGCTCAAGCACGCCGTCGTCGTCCAGCTGCTGCGCTACCTGAACAAGAAAGACAAGTCGTACTGGTACATCGACACGCACGCCGGCGCCGGCGTGTATTCGTTGCGCGACGGTTATGCCGCCAAGACGGGCGAATTCGACACCGGCATCGGGCCGCTGTGGAACGAAAAGAACCTGCCCGAGGTGCTCGGTGAATACATCGACGAAGTGCGCGCGCTGAACGACGACGGTGAGCTGCGCTACTATCCGGGCTCCCCGTATCTCGCATGGCGATCGATGCGCGAGCAGGACCGGATGCGCCTGTTCGAGATGCACACGACGGAGATCGACGTGCTGCGTCACAACTTCCGCGATGCGGGGCGCCGCGCGATGATTTTCGCCGGTGACGGCTTCGAGGGGATCAAGGCGCTGCTGCCGCCGCCGCCGCGACGCGCGCTCGTGCTGATCGATCCGTCCTATGAGGACAAGAAGGACTACGCGCGCACGGTGACTTGCGTGGCGGAATGCCTGAAGCGCTTCGCAACCGGCTGTTATGCGATCTGGTATCCGCAGGTGGCGCGGGTGGAATCGCAGCGTTTTCCGGAACAGCTCAAGCGCCTGCAGCCGAACAACTGGCTGCATCTGACGCTGACGGTATCGAATCCGCCGGCAGACGGTCTGGGCCTTTACGGCAGTGGAATGTTCATTCTGAATCCGCCGTACACACTCGCGCAAAGCATGAACGAAGCGCTGCCCTATCTCGTCGAACACTTGGGACAGGACAGCGGCGCCCGGTGCCAGGTCGAGTACCGCGGGAACTGAGCGGACGTCTTGCCGTTACGGCTGCGGTCTTGGCGTGGGTCTCGGCTGATTGGCCGGCGACACGCCCCAGCCTGGCACATTGATATACGGCGCGACAAACAGCGGGATCGATGAATTCGATCCCTGGCCGGCCGGCGCTCGCATGCCTGCAGGCTCGACGATCGGCTCGGACGATAACGGGGCCGTTTGCAACACCAGACCGCCCTTGCCCTCCTGAATCCCGCGTTGCGTATCGAGAATCAACGGCCTGGACGACGTCGCCGCAGCAGCCGCCACGCCGTGAGCGAGCACGACAGCCCCCAGAACGAGACGCGCGCGAGAAACGTGACGCACATCGAGACGCAAGCGCATGGTCGTATTCTTCCGGTTGAAAAACAGGCCCATACCATAGCGCCACGCGGACGATTTCGCCAGATCAAGCGCACAAAAAACAAAGCCCCGTCAACACGGGGCTTGCTTTTCGTTCGGTGCCACACGGCACCTGACGGTAACTCCGATTACAGCGAGTAGCCGTTGGTTTCGAGCGAACGGATGCGGCTCTCGAGCTGGACGATGTCCGACGACGTGGCGAGGTATGCCTCGCGACGCTCACGTTCTGCGGATTCGAACCAGTTGCTCAGCTTTTCAACGATGTAGGCGATCATGATGTTCTCCAAGGAAGGGGACCCCTGGCGAATCGAGATTCAGGGATTTCCCGTATAGGGTTATCCCGAATTATAGCGACGCCGCACCAAGATGCTAGTGAAATGCTTGCATGATGACCATTCCATTTTGGAATGGTTTGTGAAGCATCCGCCTTAACCCACTGATTTTTAAGAATATTGAATCGATGCCTACTTTCGGCCTCGAGTGTATGCACTAATCTGGTTCGCCCAGCGGTTCGGCCAGGCGCTCCAAGATTGGGCATTCAGGTCGTTCGTCACCGTGGCAGTGCGCGGCGAGATCGGCGAGCGTATTGCGCATGTCGCTCAATTCGGCGATGCGTTTGTCGAGTTCCGCGACGTGTTCGAGGGCGATCGACTTCACTTCGACGCTGGCGCGGGAACGGTCCTGCCAGAGCATCAGCAGCTTGCGGATATCCTCGACGAGAAAACCAAGCCGCCGTGCCTGGCGGATGAAGCGCAGGATATGGACTTCGTCCGAACCGTAGATCCGGTATCCGGCGTCGCTACGCTTGCTCGGCGCAAGAAGACCGACCTGTTCGTAGTACCGGATCATTTTTGCGCTGACGCCGGATTCGCGTGACGCGTCGCCGATATTCATTCCCTGTGACCTGCCCCCGGTTTTAGTCCGAACTGCAGTTAGAGTCCGAAGTTAAAAACTGCTGCTTCGCGTCGTGCGCCCGGGCGAACTGCGCAGGCGTCAGATAGCCGAGCGAACTATGAGGCCGCTCGGTGTTGTACTCGATACGCCATTCCTCAATCAGCCGCTTGGCGTGGCGCATTGAGACGAACCAGTGCTCGTTCAGGCATTCGTCGCGGAAGCGACCGTTGAAGCTCTCGATATAGGCATTCTCCACCGGCTTGCCAGGCCTGATGAACGACAGCGTGACACCGGCTTCGTAGGCCCATGCATCCAGCACCTTACCAGCGAACTCCGGCCCGTTGTCGACCGTGATGGATGCGGGTAAGCCTCGCATCTCCTTGAGCCGCTCGAGCACTTGCTGAACGCGTAGGCCCGGCAATGAAGTATCGACCTCGATGGCCAAGCACTCGCGCGTGTAGTCGTCGACCACGTTCAGGCATCGAAACCGCCGACCATAGGCCAGCCCGTCAGAAACGAAGTCCATCGACCAGCTCTGATTCGGGCCTGTTGGTAACGGTAGCGGCGTGCGCTCGACAGCCGCAATACGCTTGCGTCGCCGCTTGCGCACACTCAGTCCCGCCTTGGTGTACAGGCGCCAGATACGCTTGTGATTGACGAAGTAGCCATCCCGCTGCAACAGCACGTGAATCCGGCGATAGCCGTAGCGGCGCTTCTGCGCGGCGATGGCCATCATCCGGCCAGTCAGCACTTCGTCGTCAACTCGGCGGCGTGATTCGTAATAGAACAGAGAGCGCGAAATCCCTACCAGCCCGCAGGCCCGGGTAACACCCATGGCACGTTCGGTCATCAATATCCGGACCGCTTCGCGCTTGGCCTGCGGGCTTGCTACTTTCGAGCCAGCAAGTCCTTCAGCGCGGCGTTGTCGAGCATCGATTCGGCCAACAGACGCTTGAGCTTACTATTCTCCTGCTCCAGTTCCTTCAGGCGCTGCGCTTCGGAGACCGTCATCCCGCCGAACTTCGCTTTCCAGTTGTAGTAGGTCGCTTCCGAGATGCCGTACTTGCGACACAGCTCCGCCGGCTTCAGGCCAGCCTCGGCTTCCTTCAAGATACCGATGATCTGTTCTTCGGTGAATCGCTTTTTCATTGCCGTTCCTCTCTGGAACGGACTCTACACCGTCACCGTACTAAACGCGGGGAGCAGGTCAAGATGAATTTATTGAGATAGGTTGCGGCGAGATCTGCCGGCTCGGGACAGCGTGCAGTTTGCAAGACGGGGACGGTTTTCTGTCATTTCGCCTATTTCCGCCGCCCAAATGCAAAAACCCCCGCCTGTTTGGGCGGGGGTTTCTGGCTTAGGGAGCCTGACGATTACCTACTTTCACACGGGAATCCGCACTATCATCGGCGTAGAGTCGTTTCACGGTCCTGTTCGGGATGGGAAGGGGTGGGACCGACTCGCTATGGTCATCAGGCAAAGAGGGTTGTCCTGCTGGCGTGGCCAACAGAACCAATCTTGGAAGAAGCAGTAATTTAGGTTGTGTGTATCACACACGAGAATCCAACTTGTCGCTCTGGATCGGGCGGCCGGTGCTGTCGCACGGCGCCGATCTACAAGGCAGACTTGTTATAGGATCAAGCCTTACGGGCAATTAGTATCGGTTAGCTGAACGCATTACTGCGCTTACACACCCGACCTATCAACGTCCTGGTCTCGAACGACCCTTCAAGGGGATCTAGTCCCCAGGGATATCTCATCTTAAGGCGAGTTTCCCGCTTAGATGCTTTCAGCGGTTATCTCTTCCGAACATAGCTACCCGGCGATGCCACTGGCGTGACAACCGGTACACCAGAGGTTCGTCCACTCCGGTCCTCTCGTACTAGGAGCAGCCCCCTTCAAATATCCAACGCCCACGGCAGATAGGGACCAAACTGTCTCACGACGTTTTAAACCCAGCTCACGTACCTCTTTAAATGGCGAACAGCCATACCCTTGGGACCGGCTACAGCCCCAGGATGAGATGAGCCGACATCGAGGTGCCAAACACCGCCGTCGATATGAACTCTTGGGCGGTATCAGCCTGTTATCCCCAGAGTACCTTTTATCCGTTGAGCGATGGCCCTTCCATACAGAACCACCGGATCACTATGACCTGCTTTCGCACCTGCTCGACTTGTCGGTCTCGCAGTTAAGCACGCTTATGCCATTGCACTATCAGCACGATTTCCGACCGTACCTAGCGTACCTTCGTACTCCTCCGTTACGCTTTGGGAGGAGACCGCCCCAGTCAAACTGCCTACCATGCACTGTCCCCGACCCGGATCACGGGCCAAGGTTAGAACCTCAAACAAACCAGGGTGGTATTTCAAGGACGGCTCCACCGAAACTAGCGTTCCGGTTTCATAGCCTCCCACCTATCCTACACAGATCGGTTCAAAGTCCAATGCAAAGCTACAGTAAAGGTTCATGGGGTCTTTCCGTCTAGCCGCGGGTAGATTGCATCATCACAAACACTTCAACTTCGCTGAGTCTCGGGAGGAGACAGTGTGGCCATCGTTACGCCATTCGTGCAGGTCGGAACTTACCCGACAAGGAATTTCGCTACCTTAGGACCGTTATAGTTACGGCCGCCGTTTACCGGGACTTCAATCAAGAGCTTGCACCCCATCATTTAATCTTCCGGCACCGGGCAGGCGTCACACCCTATACGTCCACTTTCGTGTTTGCAGAGTGCTGTGTTTTTATTAAACAGTCGCAGCCACCAGTTTATTGCAACCCCTTCACCCTCCTGGCGCAGGCCAGTCAAGCTACAAGGGCGTACCTTATCCCGAAGTTACGGTACCAATTTGCCGAGTTCCTTCTCCCGAGTTCTCTCAAGCGCCTTAGAATACTCATCTCGCCCACCTGTGTCGGTTTGCGGTACGGTCATCGTTAGACTGAAGCTTAGAGGCTTTTCTTGGAACCACTTCCAATTGCTTCGCTCCCGAGGGAGCTCGCGCCACACCCTTGAATTACGCGCCCGGATTTGCCTAAGCGCCTTCTCCAATGCAGCGACCGGGACTTCCAACACCCGGACAACCTTCCGCGATCCGTCCCCCCATCGCATCTAACAATGGTGCAGGAATATTGACCTGCTTCCCATCAGCTACGCATTTCTGCCTCGCCTTAGGGGCCGACTCACCCTACGCCGATGAACGTTGCGTAGGAAACCTTGGGCTTACGGCGAGGGGGCCTTTCACCCCCTTTATCGCTACTCATGTCAGCATTCGCACTTCCGATACCTCCAGCACCCTTTACAAGGCACCTTCGCAGGCTTACGGAACGCTCTCCTACCATGCGTGCTAAGCACGCATCCGCAGCTTCGGTATATAGCTTAGCCCCGTTACATCTTCCGCGCAGGACGACTCGATCAGTGAGCTATTACGCTTTCTTTAAAGGGTGGCTGCTTCTAAGCCAACCTCCTGACTGTTTTAGCCTTCCCACTTCGTTTCCCACTTAGCTATATTTGGGGACCTTAGCTGGCGGTCTGGGTTGTTTCCCTCTTGACACCGGACGTTAGCACCCGATGTCTGTCTCCCGTGATTGCACTCTTCGGTATTCGGAGTTTGCTATGGCGGGGTAATCTGCAATAGACCCCCCAACCATGACAGTGCTCTACCCCCGAAGGTGAGACACGAGGCACTACCTAAATAGTTTTCGGAGAGAACCAGCTATTTCCAGGTTTGTTTAGCCTTTCACCCCTATCCACAGCTCATCCCCTAACTTTTCAACGTTAGTGGGTTCGGACCTCCAGTACGTGTTACCGCACCTTCATCCTGGCCATGGATAGATCACCTGGTTTCGGGTCTACGCCCAGCAACTGAACGCCCTATTCGGACTCGCTTTCGCTACGCCTGCCCTATACGGTTAAGCTTGCTACTGAACGTAAGTCGCTGACCCATTATACAAAAGGTACGCCGTCACCCCTTACGAGGCTCCGACTGTTTGTATGCATGCGGTTTCAGGATCTATTTCACTCCCCTCCCGGGGTTCTTTTCGCCTTTCCCTCACGGTACTGGTTCACTATCGGTCGATCACGAGTATTTAGCCTTGGAGGATGGTCCCCCCATCTTCAGACAGGATTTCACGTGTCCCGCCCTACTTGTCGCACACCTAGTTCTTTCATACTGTTTTCGCCTACAGGGCTATCACCTGCTATGGCCGCACTTTCCAGAGCGTTCGGCTAACAATACAAATAAAGAGTGCAAGGCTCATCCCATTTCGCTCGCCACTACTTTGGGAATCTCGGTTGATTTCTTTTCCTGCGGTTACTTAGATGTTTCAGTTCACCGCGTTCGCTTCACATGGCCTATGTATTCAGCCATGGATACTCCAAAAGGAGTGGGTTTCCCCATTCGGACATCTACGGATCAAAGCTTGTTTGCCAGCTCCCCGTAGCTTTTCGCAGGCTACCGCGTCCTTCATCGCCTGTGATCGCCAAGGCATCCACCACATGCACTTGTTCGCTTGACCCTATAACGAGTCTGTCTCATCGACAGTCGTTACAGGTTGAGTTCTCGCGTTGTGCCGTATTCCAATTGAGCCGAACATGAAGTTCGAATCATCTTGAGATACATCGATACAATCACAACCCGGATAGTTTCCACGTCCATCTCAAAGACGCTTCCGCTATCCAAATTACTTACTTCTTCCAGATTGTTAAAGAACGACAGCCGATATGGTGTTACTCATATCACTCTGACTGGCTCAATCGCCAATGCAAAATTCTCGGTTCAGTGTCTGAACCAAGCCCTTAGCGTTGGTGATTGGTGGAGGCAGACGGGATCGAACCGACGACCCCCTGCTTGCAAAGCAGGTGCTCTCCCAGCTGAGCTATGCCCCCATGAGTACAGATGCCTCAGGTGTTCTACCGCCAGACAATGGTGGGTCTGGTTGGATTCGAACCAACGACCCCCGCCTTATCAAGACGGTGCTCTAACCGACTGAGCTACAGACCCCTGAGTCTGTCTTTAAATTACAGCCGATAAGCGTGAGCGCTCAACTTTGCGAGAAGCTCTGGAAAGGAGGTGATCCAGCCGCACCTTCCGATACGGCTACCTTGTTACGACTTCACCCCAGTCATGAATCCTACCGTGGTGACCGTCCTCCTTGCGGTTAGACTAGCCACTTCTGGTAAAACCCACTCCCATGGTGTGACGGGCGGTGTGTACAAGACCCGGGAACGTATTCACCGCGGCATGCTGATCCGCGATTACTAGCGATTCCAGCTTCATGCACTCGAGTTGCAGAGTGCAATCCGGACTACGATCGGTTTTCTGGGATTAGCTCCCCCTCGCGGGTTGGCAACCCTCTGTTCCGACCATTGTATGACGTGTGAAGCCCTACCCATAAGGGCCATGAGGACTTGACGTCATCCCCACCTTCCTCCGGTTTGTCACCGGCAGTCTCCTTAGAGTGCTCTTGCGTAGCAACTAAGGACAAGGGTTGCGCTCGTTGCGGGACTTAACCCAACATCTCACGACACGAGCTGACGACAGCCATGCAGCACCTGTGCGCCGGTTCTCTTTCGAGCACTCCCGCCTCTCAGCAGGATTCCGACCATGTCAAGGGTAGGTAAGGTTTTTCGCGTTGCATCGAATTAATCCACATCATCCACCGCTTGTGCGGGTCCCCGTCAATTCCTTTGAGTTTTAATCTTGCGACCGTACTCCCCAGGCGGTCAACTTCACGCGTTAGCTACGTTACTAAGGAAATGAATCCCCAACAACTAGTTGACATCGTTTAGGGCGTGGACTACCAGGGTATCTAATCCTGTTTGCTCCCCACGCTTTCGTGCATGAGCGTCAGTATTGGCCCAGGGGGCTGCCTTCGCCATCGGTATTCCTCCACATCTCTACGCATTTCACTGCTACACGTGGAATTCTACCCCCCTCTGCCATACTCTAGCCTGCCAGTCACCAATGCAGTTCCCAGGTTGAGCCCGGGGATTTCACATCGGTCTTAGCAAACCGCCTGCGCACGCTTTACGCCCAGTAATTCCGATTAACGCTTGCACCCTACGTATTACCGCGGCTGCTGGCACGTAGTTAGCCGGTGCTTATTCTTCCGGTACCGTCATCCCCCGGCCATATTAGGACCAAGGATTTCTTTCCGGACAAAAGTGCTTTACAACCCGAAGGCCTTCTTCACACACGCGGCATTGCTGGATCAGGCTTTCGCCCATTGTCCAAAATTCCCCACTGCTGCCTCCCGTAGGAGTCTGGGCCGTGTCTCAGTCCCAGTGTGGCTGGTCGTCCTCTCAGACCAGCTACTGATCGTCGCCTTGGTAGGCCTTTACCCCACCAACTAGCTAATCAGCCATCGGCCAACCCTATAGCGCGAGGCCCGAAGGTCCCCCGCTTTCATCCGTGGATCGTATGCGGTATTAATCCGGCTTTCGCCGGGCTATCCCCCACTACAGGACATGTTCCGATGTATTACTCACCCGTTCGCCACTCGCCACCAGGTGCAAGCACCCGTGCTGCCGTTCGACTTGCATGTGTAAGGCATGCCGCCAGCGTTCAATCTGAGCCAGGATCAAACTCTTCAGTTTAAACCTGTTACTGTTTTCGGTTCGGTTAAGAACCGGTCGCTCACTCAAAGCTGACAGGTATATGAATCACTTCATAAACCTGACTTACTTTAGTGTGAGACTCTTGATACTTTCGCTATCTGATCCGAGGATCAGCTCGCGGCCATCAAGCGCCCACACTTATCGGCTGTTAATTTTTAAAGAGCATTTCTGCGAGAAACCTGAAGTTTCTCAGCAGCGCTGCGTTTTCAGCAGCAGAGAAGCGAGATTATGAACCGTCTTTTTCGGTTCGTCAACAACTTTTTAACTGCTTCGTTGCGACGACCGGGGTTCAACTTCGTGTGCGCCGGGGCGCTCTACAGCCAACCCATCGCACCGCTTCCCTTCTTCCCTCGCGCCGCGTTGCCGTTAGCGCGAAAGAGGCGTGATTCTATGCAGCTCGCGGCCATCGCGCAAGGGGTTTGATGGATTTTTCTTCATCCCCGCCGATACAGCCTTCCAGCCATGCCGGAGCACGGGACCGCTTATGGCGCAAGAACGGACTAGAATATGAGGTTCTTCGCCTCTTTCTATACGTATTTAATATGCGCCAGCGAATCGCCAAACGTCTCCCCCCCGACGCCGACAAACTGGTCGGCCTGTCGCTTGCGCTCTTCGCCTCTGGCAGCCGCATCGAGGATCGCTTCTGGGAAGCAAAGCTCGACGCGCTACTCGCCAAGATTGTCCGCAACGGCAACCAGACCACGCTCGACGCGGCACTCGACCATCTGCAGCAGAACCACCCCGATGCCTACGGTGCGCTCGCCGACATGGCAGAGACTCATAGTGAATCGATGGTGATCGAGCACGACGGCCAACCGTACGACGCGCTGCTGGTCGCCGTTCCCGTTCTCGCCTGGACGCGCTACATGATTCCGTCAGGCCCGCTGAAAGGCGACGTCGCCGATGCATTGCGCACGCACCTGCAGGCGCATGTGCTCGCCAGCGGTACGCTGGTCGGGCTGGCCCCGTTCCTGTACAGCATCGACCAGTTGCCGCGCCACCACGTCGAAACCTACCGGCTCGCCCAGCAACTCGCACACGCGGCACTCGGCCAGCACGCCGCCAAGCTCGGCTTCGGCGACCTGCCCGAAACTTCACCGATCCTGGCCGACCCGCGCTTCCTGCTCGCCGTCGTCGCCGCACCTGCCGGCGCACCGCTCTTCCGCTGGCAGGAAGAGGAGCACGGCAACCGGATCGAGCGCGGTCAGTGTCTCGAGCAGTGGGCCGCCCAAGGCGGTCCGAATCTGTCGGTCGCCCTCCCGGGTTGCGAGTTCGAATGCCTGCTTCCGGACGCGTACTATTCGGCCTGCCGTGATGCGGACGAACGCATCCGTCCGCACACAGTCCGAACGGCTATTCGTTATCTTTTCGACACACTTGGTGCAGCACCGCAAGAACTGCGCGCCGTGGTCGCGGGCTTCGGCGAGCGCCGGATCGACGAGTATCGCGTCGGGTTCACGCGACGCGCCAGCAATGACGTGATCTATGGCGTCGTGTGGCCGCTCTACGGGCGCGAAAACGGCGACGTATCGATCGACAGCGCGACGCTCGAAGGCGAAGCACCGATCGAAGGGCCGCTCGAGGAGATCGTGAGTCTGCTGAAGGAATGCGGCGTAACCGATGTCCGCCGGCACGCGGGCCGCTTCGAGCCGGAATACTGTGACGACTGCGGTGTGCCGCTCTATGCGGATCCGCTCGGCGAGATCGTCCACGCGGAAATGCCGGAGGATGCGTCGCCCGCGCAACCGCACTTCCACTGAAGGTTACACCGCAGGTCCGCAGTGCCTGCTCGACGAAGCCGCTCCCGGTTCCAGCCGGGGCGGCTTTTTTCTCGTCCGCATTGCCCTCACTCGAAATTTCAGACTTCTCCTAAGCCTTTCGGCCAAGCAGACTTCGTGTAAGGTTTTTGTCATTATCCGATCCAACATATGCCAACGGCAGCTTAATGACTTACCTTACGGAGGTTGAATATGCGGTTCCTGGTGTTGAACTCAGACGCCGAACGGCGTGATGGATTGAAGGCGCTGCTGCGGCAGATCGACCGTCACGCCAGCATCAACGATGCGCCCGATGGTTTCCAGGCGCGCCGGCTGCTGCGCACCCAGCGCTTCGACCTCGTTGCCATCGACTGGCTGGACGTCGGCCACCTCTGCGAACTCCAAGCGCTCTGCAGCGCCTGCTCACCGACGCCCGCCGCAGTATTGATCGGCGAATCCACGCCGGAAGCCATCCAGCGCTTCTACAACTATGGCGTCGCGGGTGTGATCCCGCACTCCACGCGACCGCACCTGATCGTGCGGGCACTCGAAATGGTTCTACTCGGCGGCCATTACATCCCGCCCATCGCACTCAGTCTGCTTCCGTCCGCTGCCGCGCTTCGCCACGACGCCCATTTCCAGACGCTCGCCGGATCGCTGCCGCGCCGCACACCAAGCGGCCTCCTGTCGCCGAGACAGGCGCAGATCATGCGCTTCGTCCATATGGGCAGCACCAACAAGATGATCGCTCGCACGCTCGGTATCAGCGAAGGCACCGTAAAGATCCACCTCGCCAGCATCTTCCAGCAGCTGGGCGCGGCAAACCGCGCCGCCGCAGTCGCGATCTACAACGGGTGGCTGTCGCCGCATCTGGAG
Source organism: Burkholderia diffusa (assembly GCF_001718315.1). Classification (NCBI taxonomy): domain Bacteria; kingdom Pseudomonadati; phylum Pseudomonadota; class Betaproteobacteria; order Burkholderiales; family Burkholderiaceae; genus Burkholderia; species Burkholderia diffusa. The sequence goes on from NZ_CP013362.1 coordinate 2,334,450, forward strand.
GTGTTGCTGGCGAACCGCGATCGTGCAAGCAGGCCCGTCATCGGCGAACGCGGCCCGGTTCCGCTGCGCACGCAACGGAACGACCGCCCATACCCGCTGCCCGCCGCGAACACCGGCACGCGGGATCTGCCGCTAGCGGCCGAACCGCCCGCGCGGTTTCGGCGCGAACGCTGATCGGACAGTATCGATATTGCGACGGTCGACATGCGCGTATTCCCACCTTTGATGCCCAACGAGTAATATGGACGCATGGGATTTCTTTTCACACCGCTTCCGTTCTGGGTTGGCATCGGTGGCTGGATCGCCGCCGTGGCGCTGCTCGCGCTCGCGCTCTGGAATCGTCCCTTCGTCCGCCTTCAGGACGCCACACTCCAGCACGTGTGGCTCGCGCTCGTCACCGCGATCACGGTGCTCTGGGCCTCGAATGCATGGCTCGACGACGGCATCGTCATGCACCTGCTCGGCGCGACGCTCCTGGTCACGCTATTCGACTGGACGCTTGCGCTGATCGCGATGGGTGCCGTCACGGCCATCGCCGCGATCGTCTTCGATGCGCCGTGGCAAGGCATCGGCGTCACCTATCTCATCTACGGCGCGCTACCGGTCGCCGTGTCTGCGTTGCTGCAACGCGCCGCGATCGCGTGGCTCCCGCACAATCTCGCGTCGTTCATCACCGGCCAGGGATTCCTGTCACCGGCCATCGCGATCATCGCAGTCGCCGCGGCCGCGGCCGGTGTCCAGCTCGCTCTCGCGGACGGCGTACCCGTCGTCATTCCCGCAGGCTATCTGCTGAACACCGCGCTGCTCGCGCTCGGCGAAGCGTGGTTCACGGGCATGGCCACCGCGCTCATCGCGGTCTATCGCCCGGCGTGGGTCACGACGTTCGACGTTCGGCGTTATCGCCTCGGCGGCCCCCGCGCCTGAACACGCCGGTCCCGGCGCGCTCGGCGCGCGTGACGAGCCGCTTGCGCAGCGCGGGAGAGTGCGACATCTACTGCCTCACAACTTTTTTACGCTAAGATTGAACTCCTGTTCTTCATCGGACATCTATACGTGCCCGATGTCTCATTCGCTCCTCACCAATAACCAGATGGACAGCTCACCTGCCTCGCTCCGGATCTTCCGGGCGTTCGGCAAGCTGGCAGCCTGTGTCGCGGGCCTGTCGCTTGCGCTTCCGGCACCGGTATTCGCCGACCTCCTCGACCAGCGCTCCGAACTGATCAACAAATTCGTCAACGAGATGCATGCTGATCCGATCGTCGCCGATTGTGCGGCGCACGGCAGCTTCATCGCCAGCACATCGACGGCCTTCGATCGCGTCGACTTCGCGCCGAACGCGTTCGAAAGCGGCAACGCGACGATCACGCCGTGGAACGATTCGTTCGATCAGGGCAAGCAGCGCGTGAAGGTCGACAACATCGTCACCGTGGACGGCCTCGGCGTCCACAGCGACGGCAGCGCCCCGACACCGCTGAAGTTTCGATGCGGCTATGTCGGGCAGCAAATGCTTGCGTTCAGCTGGAACGATCCGGTGCCGCCACTGAAGCCGCGTGTCGAGCGCCCGTCGTCGTCGTCGAAGAAGTTCAAGGGCAAGTCGCACCGCGGCAAAGTCAAGGCCAAGGCGTCCGGCCGCACCGGCAAGAAAGCCGTCGCAACGCAGAAATCAAGCGGCCAGAAGAAAGCCGTGAAGAAGAAAACCGCGAAGAAGTCCTGATCCGACGGAGCGCAACGACAAAAGCAAAAAGCCGGTGCATCGTGCGATGCGCCGGCTTTTTCATATCGGCGACGGTACGCTTACGCGAACTTCTCGACGTGCACCAGGATCGCCGCCAGCATCGCCGCGCCGAGCGCGGCGCTCCGCTCGCCGTTCCAGCCGACCCGCTCGTCCGGAAGGTTCGCGTTGTCCTTGAATGGCATCTCGAGCGTCAACGACAAGCAGCCGAACTGATGGCCGATGTACTTCGACGCAAGCTTGAGCGCGTCTTCCTTGTACTTGCTCGCCGCATAACCATGCTCGGTCTGGAAATCCGGGCTCGCCACCTTGAACGCATCGATGAATGCGGCCTGCTCCTTGCCCTGCTGCTCCGTGAAGCTCGGCAGCATTTCCGAACCCGCGACGAACACGTACGGCAGATCCTCGTCACCGTGAATGTCGAAGAACAAGTCGCAGCCGATCGCATGGATCGCGTCGCGCACGGCAAGCACTTCCGGGCTGCGCTCGGCATCGGGCGCCATCCACTCGCGGTTCAGGTTCGCGCCCGCCGCGTTGGTGCGCAGGTTGCCGTGCACGCTGCCGTCCGGATTCATGTTCGGGACGATGTAGAACGTCGCGCAATCGTACAGCTTGCGCGCCACCGGATCGCCTGCCCAGTCGCCCCATCCGGCCAGTCGCTTGACAAGCCCCTCGACGAACCACTCGGCCATCGTCTCGCCCGGGTGCTGGCGCGCGATGATCCATACCTTCTTCTTCGGTGCGCCGTCGACCTCCGGCGTACCGAGCGTCAGCAGCGACATCGGACGGCCTTCGACGGTACGGCCGAGCTCTGCGACGCTCGCCTGCGGCAATTGCTGGACCGCGCCGAGGAACGCCGCATGGCGCTCTTCCGAGTATGGCTCGAAATACGCGTAGTAGATGCTGTCGAACTCGGGCGTATGGTCGATGGTCATCGTCTTGCCGTCGAACGTCGTCGGCACGCGGAACCAGTCGACCCGGTCGTAGCTCGCGACCGCGCTGTAGTTACGCCATCCCGATGGATACGCACATTCGGCCGCATTCTCGAACGACATCACGCACCGCTCACCGCGGGCGCCTGTCAGCCGGAAGTAGAACCATTGAGCGAATTCCGAACGGTTGTCGCCACGTACGCGCAGCCGGATCGCGTCGGGGCTGTCGCACGACACGACGTCGATGGCGCCTGCGTCGAAATTGCTGGTGATCGAAAGGGTCATCTATCTCTCCAGTGTCGACCGGAGTTTGTGCTTCAGCACTCACTCCGGTCCCATGCAAGGCTGACGACCGGAGCCGGCGGTTTGCCGCGTGTCCAGCCTCATGCATGTGCCGGCCGTCTCGTGAACGGCCGGCTTGGTCACTCGCCGATTCGCCGGCGATATACGTAAGTCGAATCGTTCGACGCGGCGGCATCGAACGCGTAGTCTTCCACCGCGAAATCCTTCAGCGCCGCCGGTTCGGCGATGCGGTTCTCGACGATGTAGCGCGCCATCAGGCCACGGGCGCGCTTCGCATGGAAGCTGATGATCTTGTAGCGGCCGCCCTTCCAGTCCTCGAACACCGGAGTGACGATCGGCGCGGCCAGCAGTTTCGGCTTGACCGACTTGAAGTACTCGGTCGACGCGCAGTTGACCAGCACGCGCGCCGCGCCACTACGCGTCTCGAGCTGCTCGTTCAGCGCCCGCGTGATCCGGTCGCCCCAGAATGCATACAGATCCTTGCCGCGCGCGTTCGCGAAACGGGTACCCATCTCGAGCCGGTACGGTTGCAGCAGGTCGAGCGGACGCAGCAGCCCGTACAGGCCCGACAGCACGCGCACGTGCTGCTGCGCATAGTCGAGATCGGCCGCCGATAGCGATTTGGCATCGAACCCTTCGTACACGTCGCCGTTGAACGCGAGCACCGCCTGCTTCGCGTTGGCCGTCGTGAAAGTCGGCGACCAGTCTGCATAGCGCTGGAAGTTCAGCCGCGCGAGCGGGTCGGAGATGTCCATCAGCGTCGAGATGTCCTGCGGCGACAACTTGCGCAGGCTGTCGATCAGTTCCGCCGCATCGTCGACGAATGCAGGCTTCGTGTAAGACGGCACGTGGGCGGGCGTTTCGTAGTCGAGGGATTTGGCTGGGGAGAGAACGATTATCATAGAGGCTCGCTGGCACGCCGTGCCTTGCGGTCAGACGAAAACCACCGATTGTAACGAATGACCCGCTCCCTCGCCCCGCATGCCGCACATCGCGTCGTACTCGACTCGAACGTCTGGATCGACATACTCGTATTCGACGACCCCGCCACACGCCCGATCCGTGCAGCGCTCGAACGCGGCGCGCTGGCCGCCGTAATCGACGGCCGCTGCCTGAACGAACTCGAGCTCGTGCTCGACTATCCGCAGTTTCAGGCGCGCGCGATCGACAAGGCCGAAGCGCTCGCGACAGTCGCGCGTTTGACAAGCCTTGTCGAGCCGCCGCCCATGGATGCCTGCGCGCCGCCCCTGCCGAAGTGCAAGGACCGCGACGACCAGAAGTTTCTCGAGCTCGCGCGCGCGGCGCAGGCCGACTGGCTCGTGTCGAAGGACCGCGCGCTGCTCAAGCTCGCGAAGCGCACCGCGCGCGACTTCGGCTTCCGGATCGCGCAACCCGCGCCGTTTACGGAAGCCTGCGCGCTCGGCGCCGCGTTGGCCACCATTTCCACGCCGGCCTGACGGGCCCGGCGCTACCCGCTTGCGACCGTACCGATGAACGCTCCTTCCGACATGCCTACGACTCCTGTTTTCCCCTCGCGCCTGCCGAACGTCGGCACGACGATCTTCACGGTCATGAGTGCGCTCGCCGCCGAGAAAGGCGCCGTGAACCTTGGCCAGGGCTTCCCGGATTTCGACTGCGACCCGCGCATCGTCGACGCGGTCGCGGCCGCGATGCGCAATGGTCACAACCAGTATCCGCCGATGGCCGGCGTCGCGCCGCTGCGCGATGCGATCGCCGACAAGATCACTCGGGTCTACGGCCGACGCTACGATCCGGCCACCGAGATCACGGTCACGGCCGGCGCGACGCAGGCCTTGCTGACGGCGATCCTGTGCGCGGTCCATCCGGGTGACGAAGTGATCGTCGTCGAACCGACCTACGACAGCTATCTGCCGTCGATCGAGCTCGCCGGCGGCAAGCCCGTGTTCGTCACGCTGGAAGCGCCCGACTATACGATTCCGTTCGATCGCCTGGCCGCCGCGATCACGCCGAAAACGCGGATGATCATGATCAACACGCCGCACAACCCGACCGGCACCGTGTGGCGCGAGGCCGACATGCACAAGCTCGAGGAGATCGTGCGCGGCACCAACGTGCTGATCCTGTCGGATGAAGTGTACGAACACATGGTCTACGACGGCGCGCGGCATGAAAGCGTTGCGCGCTATCCGGAACTGGCCGCGCGCAGCTTCATCGTGTCGAGCTTCGGGAAGACCTACCATGTGACGGGCTGGAAGGTCGGCTATGTCGCGGCGCCTGCCGCACTGACCGCGGAGTTCCGCAAGGTCCATCAGTTCAACGTGTTCACGGTGAACACGCCGATGCAGATCGGGCTCGCCGACTACCTGCGCGATCCGGCACCGTACCTGACACTGCCCGACTTTTATCAGAAGAAGCGCGACTTCTTCCGAGCCGGCCTCGAGCGCACGCGCTTCAAGCTGCTGCCGTGCCCCGGCACGTACTTCCAGTGCGTCGACTATTCGGCGATCAGCGATTTGCCCGAAGCGGAATTCTCGAAGTGGCTCACGTCGGAGATCGGCGTGGCGGCGATTCCGGTGTCGGCGTTTTATCACGAGCCGCACGAATCGGGCATCGTGCGCTTCTGCTTCGCGAAACAGGAAAGCACGCTCGCATCTGCACTCGAACGGCTCGCACGCCTGTAACTCCTGCATGGACGGCCGGACGCGGTACGGCACCGCGCCCGCGTCGCGCTTACGAACGTGCGGCGCTCGTCGCCTCGACGTAGGCCTTGCGATCCGCCGCCACGCGTTGCGCGGCCGGCCGCTCGCCGACCAGTTTCGCGTGCGCCTTCCAGTCGATGCCGGCATCGAGCAAGAAATCGCGTCCGAAGATGGCCTTCGTCGCCATGCCGATCACCGGCAGATGGATCGCCGCGGCAATGTCCGCAAGGCTGAACGTGTCGCCGAGCACGTAAGGCGAGAACTGCGTCATCCGCTTGAACGCATCGATCGCGCGCGGCAGGCGCTTTTCGACGTGCGCCTTCATCCCGTCGCTGACCTTGCCGCCGAAAAACGCCTCCGTATAGACCTCGCGCGCGGTCCATTCGAGATACAGCTCAAGCGTCTCGATGAGTTCGCGCACCTTCGCGGCAGCGAACGGTCCGGCCGGAAAAATGGCCTTGTCGGGATAACGCGCCGCCAGATACTCGATGATCACCTGGGACTCGAACAGCGCGCCCTCTTCCGTCTTCAGGAACGGAATCTTACCGAGCGGCGAATCGGCGAGCAGTGCCGGATCACTGATCGGCAGGCTGCATGCCGATTCCTCGAACGGGATGTCATGTTCGAGCAGGACGAACTTCACCTTGTTGTAATAGTTGGACAACGGAATACCGCATAGCTGTAGCATCGGAGTCTCCTTCGTTGCTGAAACGCGGCCAAGGTGACACCGGCCGCATCGGGATGCGTCGCGCTGAAAAGCACGTTCGTGCTAGTCTAAAGCAGTTTCGCACCCGTCACGACAACAATGCATCCGCTGCGGCAGCACCCTCACGGGTATGCGCAGGCGTCCGCGTAGCATGCGGTGCCGCAGCCTCGCCATCCGATGGAGACACACTCGCATGAGTGCTGAACTGCTGGCCTCGCGTCCGCCCGCGAGCGAATCGACGCTCGTCCTCACGCTGTCCAATCCAGGCGCGCGCAACGCGCTGCACCCCGACATGTATGCGGCCGGCGTCGAAGCGCTCGCCACCGCCGAGCGCGACCCGGCCATTCGCGCGATCGTGCTCACCGGTGCCGATCGTTTCTTTTGTGCGGGCGGCAACCTGAACCGGCTGCTCGAGAACCGTTCGAAGGATCCGTCCTACCAGGCCGACAGCATCGATCAGCTCGCTGCATGGATCACGGCGATCCGCGAAGCGACCAAGCCCGTGATCGCGGCAGTCGAAGGGGCGGCCGCCGGCGCGGGCTTTTCGCTCGCGCTCGCATGCGACCTGATCGTTGCCGCGCACGACGCGAAGTTCGTCATGTCGTATGCACGCGTCGGCCTCACGCCCGACGGTGGCGGCTCGTGGTTCCTCGCGCGCGCACTGCCGCGTGCGCTTGCCGCTGAAATCCTGTTCGAGGGCAAGCCCGTCGTCGCCGATCGCCTGCATGCGCTCGGCGTCGTCAATCGGCTCGCCGTGCCCGGTGCCGCGCTGTCCGACGCGCTCGCGTGGGCTGACTCGCTTGCAGGCATCTCGCCGAACGCGCTCACGCGCATCAAGTCGCTGCTCGACGATGCGACCGCGCAGCCGCTCGATGCGCATCTGGGCACCGAGCGCGATCACTTCGTCGCATCGTTGCATCATGCGGATGCATTCGAAGGCATGACCGCATTCCTCGAGAAACGCGAGCCGCGCTACAAGCGCTGATCTGCACGCCCCGGTCGTTACAGCGGCGTTTCCGCCGCCACAACGACACGCATGCACGGGCGCGCGGCCGCACTTTTCCGTCGCCTGCAGCCCGCATCGATCCATGCTCTAATGACCGCCTGTCGCGGCGCCCCGCCGGCGCCGTTTTCGCGCATGCAATAAAGGAGTTGACGATGATCGACGTCTACAGCTGGGCGACCCCGAACGGCCACAAGGTACACATCATGCTCGAGGAAACGGGCCTCGCGTATCGTGTGCATCCGGTCGATATCGGTGCGGGCGACCAGTTCAAGCCCGAATTCCTGAAAATCAGCCCGAACAACAAGATCCCCGCGATCGTCGACGCTGACGGCCCCGGCGGCAAGCCGATCTCGCTGTTCGAATCGGGCGCGATCCTCGTGTACCTGGCAGAAAAGACCGGTCAGTTCCTGCCGACCGAGCCGGCCGAGCGCTACGCGACACTCGAATGGCTGATGTTCCAGATGGGCGGCGTCGGCCCGATGCTCGGACAGGCGCATCACTTCCGGCTGTATGCGCCGGAGAAGATCGAGTATGCGATCAATCGCTACACGAACGAAGCGAAGCGCCTGTACAACGTGATGGAAAAGCGCCTCGGCGAATCCGAATATCTCGCCGGCGACACGTACACGATCGCGGACATCGCGACCTTCCCGTGGACGCGCTCGTGGCAAAACCAGGGCATCGCGCTCGACGAACTGCCGAACGTGAAGCGCTGGCACGAAACGATTGCCGCACGTCCGGCCGTGCAGCGCGGCGTCGAAGTACTCGCATCGTTACGCAAGCCGCTGCAGGACGACAAGGCACGCGAGATGCTGTTCGGCGCAACGCAATACGCGAAGCATTGACGAACCACGGGCGGCGCGACACGGCGGCATCCATCGATGCCGCCGCGTGCATCAGAAGTAGTGCAGTGTAATGAATTCCGCAGCGCAAACGAGCAATGGCACGTCCGGGCGCTCGACCTGCATCGACACCGACCACGTCACCTGAACACCGCCCCGCGCGGCCTCCGTAGCTTCCTTCACCGCGAACAGCGCGCGCACGCGTGCACCGACCGGCACCGGCTTCAGGAACCGCACGCGGTTCAGTCCGTAGTTCACGCCCATCTTCTGCTCGAAGCGCATCGCATCCGTCATCAGCGCGGGAATCAGCGACAGCGTCAGGAATCCGTGCGCGATCGGGCCGCCGAACGGCGACTCGCGCCGGGCCCGCTCGGGATCGACGTGAATCCACTGGTGATCGCCGGTCGCGTCGGCGAAGCGGTCGACCCGGCGCTGGTCGATCTCGATCCAGCCGCTCGCGAGCGGTTCCGCGCCGACCCGCTCGTGCAGCTCTTGCGCCGTTGAGATCAGCGGCAATGTCGCGTCCGTCATGCGCTCGCTCCCGGAGCGCGGCGCAGGCCGAAGATCACCTTGGTATGCACGGTGATCACCGTGTCGCCGGCACCGTTGACACCGATCCACTCCGTCGACACGATGCCGCGATCGGGCTTGCTCTCCGATACGCGCTTGTCGTGGATCTTCTGGTACATCGTGATCGTATCGCCGGCACGCACGGGCTTGAGCCAGCGGATCGAGTCGATGCCGGGCGAACCCATGCTGGTCGAATCCGGTCCCAGCTTCTTGATGAGCAGGCTCATGAACACCGAGCACGTATGCCAGCCGCTCGCCACCAGTCCGCCGAACGGCGAGGCCTTGCCGGCCGCTTCGTCGAGGTGGAACGGTTGCGGATCGTAGCGTTGCGCGAACGCCTTGATGTCGTCCGATTCGAACGTATAGCGGCCGATTTCGGTCGTACTGCCGACTTCCAGATCTTCGTAACTGATACCCACTCTCTGTCTCCCATGGCGCGCTCATGCGCCCCCGTCATGCCACGTCGGTCAGCGCGAAATCCGGCAGTGCCGCGATGCGCGCAAGATGATGATCGGTGTCGCCGAGTGTCGTCTCGATGATTGACAGCCGCTTGAACAGATGTGCGGCGGCGACCTCATTGGTCACGCCCATGCCGCCGTGCAGTTGCACCGCCTGCTGGCCGACGAAGCGTGCGGCCGCGCCGACCCGCGCCTTCGCCGCCGACACCGCCTTGCGACGCGCATCGGCATCGCCGCCCGCGTAACGCACCGCAGCCAGGTAAGTCAGCGAGCGCGCCTGCTCCGCGTGAATCAGCATGTCGACCATCCGGTGCTGCAGTGCCTGGAATCGTGCAATCGGCACACCGAACTGTTCGCGTGTCTTTGTGTATTCGACCGTCGCGCGGTTCAGCTCGTCGAGTGCGCCAATCGCTTCCGCGCAGAGCAAGAAAGTCGCGTAATCGGCGATCTGCTCGAGTGCGGCCGCATCGCGTGCGCCGCCCGTGAGCTGCCGCGCGGGCGTGTCATGCAGCTCGATCGTCGCGGCGCGCTGGCCGTCGATCGTCCGGTAGTCGACGAGCTTCGCCCCCTCGGCACCGCGCTCGACGACGAACAGGCCGATGCCGCCGCCATCGACACGCGCGGGCATGATCCACGCATGCGCCTGCGCGCCGTGCTGAACGACCGACTTGGTTCCGGTCAGCCGATATGTGCCGCCCTGCTTGCGCGCGCGCGTATCGAGTTCGTACAGGTCGTAGCGTGCCCGCGGTTCGTGGAATGCAACGGCCAGACGCTTCTGCCCTTGTGCGACCGCTTCCAGCAGCGCGGCATCGTCACCCATGCCGGAGCCGGCGACACGCAGCGCCTCGATGCCGACCGCCGTCGCCCAGTACGGCTCGACCACCAGTGAGCGGCCGAGCTCCTGCATCGCGACCAGCATGTCGACCGGGCCGCCACCGAAACCGCCCTGTGCATCCGGCACGGGCAGCGCGGTCAGGCCCAGCTCCGCGAATGCGCTCCATTGCGCGTCCGACACGCCGGCTTCGCTTCGCACGATAGCCTGGCGTGCGTCGAATCCGTATTGCTCGCCGAGATAACGGCGCAGCGCGTCGGCAAACTGTTGCTGCTCGTCGGTAAAGCTGAAATCCATGGTTGTCTCCGTTCCCTGATCACAGCCCCAGGATCATCTGCGCGATGATGTTCTTCTGAATCTCGTTCGAACCGCCGTAGATCGACGTCTTCCGATAATTGAAGTAGTACGCGGCGAGCGGCGCGGCATCGTCGTCGCCCGCGCAGCTGTGTTCGCGCTCGCCTTCAAGGAACGGGACGTCGAACGGCGCGGCGAGCGGCCCGATCGCCTCGAACATCAGCTCGGTAAGCGCCTGCTGCACCTCGGTGCCCTTGATCTTCAACATCGATGCCTCGGGGCCGGGCCCCTTGCCGCTCGTCTCGCGGCTCACGACACGCAGCACCGTCACCTCGAGCGCCATCAGTTCAACTTCGAGCGCCGCGATCTTCGCGGCAAACACGGGATCGGCGAGCAGCGGCTTGCCGTTCTTGCGCTGGTTCGACGCCACACGCTTCAGGAACGCGAGCTCGCGCTTCGACGCGCCAACGCGCGCGATGCCGGTGCGCTCGTGGCCCAACAGGTATTTCGCATAAGTCCAGCCGCGGTTTTCATCGCCGACCAGATTCTCGACGGGCACCTTCACGTCTTCGAAAAACACCTCGTTGACTTCGTGATCCTCGTCGAGCGTGATGATCGGGCGCACCGTGATGCCGGGTGTCTTCATGTCGATCAGCAGGAACGAGATGCCCTCCTGCTTCTTCGCCGCCGGGTCGGTACGCACGAGACAGAACATCATGTCCGCATACTGGCCCAGCGTCGTCCACGTCTTCTGGCCGTTGACGACGTAGTGGTCGCCGTGACGTTCGGCTCGGGTGCGCAGCGATGCGAGATCCGACCCGGAGCCCGGTTCCGAATAGCCCTGGCACCACCAGTCGGTGCCGTCGAGAATGCGCGGTAGATAGTGGCGCTTCTGCGCTTCGCTGCCGTATTTCATCAGCACCGGCGCGACCATCGATACGCCGAACGGCAGCACCGTCGGCGCACCGATGCGTGCGCACTCCTCATCCCAGATGTGACGCTGCGTCGCGTTCCATTCCGGGCCGCCATATTCGGCCGGCCACGCGGGTGCGGACCAGCCGCGCCGGCCGAGAATCCGGTGCCAGCTCGCTAAATCCTCGCGGTCGAGTCGTTTGTGATCGAGTACCTTGGCGCGCAGTGCATGAGGCAGATTGACCTCGAGCCAGGTGCGGACGTCGACGCGGAACGCGTCGTCGGCGGGGGAATAATCCAGATCCATGCGCAGTGTCTCCTGGCCGCGACCGTCCCCGGCCCAGGACACACTGCGTACGTCATTGCAGCGGTTCTTTCAGCGCGGCAGGAATCGGCAGCGGCATCACGTCGATGCCTTCTTCGACCAAGGATTGCGCATCCTCCGGCGTCGTGACGCCACGAATGCTGCGCGCCGGCGCCTCGTTGTAATGAATGCGCCGCGCTTCCTCGGCGAAGCGCTCGCCCACGTTCTCGGTCTTCTCCAGCACCTCGCGCAGTGCGCGCATCACCTGCGCCTGCAACGCACGCGGATCGGCCGGCTGCGCCTGCGTCGCACCCGACAGGTTCAGGCGCGGCGCCGACGGCATCCGGTTGATCTCGGTCGTCCCGCACACCGGACATTCGACCAGGTTGCGGGACAACTGCGCTTCGAACTCATCGGCGGAAGCGAACCAGCCTTCGAACCGATGACCGTGCGGGCACTGTAAATCGAGGACCTTCATGCTGAATCAGGGCGTGTGGCGAGTGTAGCGCAAAACGCGCTTTTGTGAACGATCGTGCTAAACCAGGATCGCGCAGCCGGACAGCGGCCGCGTCACGGAATTGTAACGCGGCGCCCCACCCGCCGCTGACGCGCCGTCAGGGCTTCTCGACCGGGCCGAGCGGCCAGGTTCCGGAGAGCACCTTGTCGAGCCACATCGCGCCGATGATCGTCTTCACGTCAGTGATCTGGCCCGTGCGCACCCACTCCTGCAGGTCGGGCAGCGTCGCCGTGAAGGTTTCAAGGAACTCGCCTTCGTCGAGCTTACGCTCGCCGGCAGTCAGGCCGCGTGCGAGATACAGGTCGATGAATTCGGTCGAATAGGAAATGATCGGGTGAATCCGGGCCAGGAACATGTATTCACGCGCCGTGTAGCCGGTCTCCTCGCGCAGTTCGCGCACCGCGCAGGCGAGCGCGCCCTCTTCCGGATCGAGCTTGCCGGCCGGGAATTCGGCCATGACCTTGCCGATCGGATAGCGATACTGGCTTTCCATCAGCACACGGCCATCGTCGAACAGCGGGATCACCATTACCGCGCCGGGGTGCTGGACGTATTCGCGCGTGGCCTGCTTGCCATCGGGCAAACGAACGGTATCGCGCTTCAGCTTGAGAAACGAGCCGTCGAAAATCGCCTCGCTCTCGAGGCAAGTTTCGGTCAGTGCGGCGTCGTGATTGGGTAGTTCGGCCATCGGCGGGCTCCGGAGGAATGAGCACGCGACGGCCGAAGCCGTCAGCGTCGTTTGACGAGATACTGGAACGTGAAGCCGGGAAACGCGAACACGACGAAGAGACTGAACGTGATCGCGTAGAACTGCCAGCCCTGTTCGAAGCGGTTGCCGGCGCGCGACTCGAGCCAGAAGCCGAGCGCGCCGACGACGAAATACAGCACGATCAGCTCGCCGATCCGAACCCACGCATTCTTCTTCGTCGCACCGATCGGCACGATGGCGAAGAGGCGTTGGTTCAGGAACGGCACGTTGGCGCCCGCGAGCGCCAACAGCACGATGAACCAGCCGGCTGCCGACATTACAGCGGCAGCGTGTGACGAATCGCCTGCAGGCAGGCCGTCAGCAGCGGGCTCGGGATCAGGCCGAGCACGACAACTGCAATACCGTTCAGCACGAGGATCGTGCGCTTGCAGAAATCGCCGGTGACCGGGGTCGCATCCTGCGGTGCATCGAAGTACATCAGCTTGACGATGCGCAGGTAGTAGAACGCGCCGAACAGCGACGTGATCACGGCCAGCACGGCCAGCCACGTGAGACCCGCGTTGACGGTCGCCTCGAGAACCGCCAGCTTCGCGTAGAAGCCGACGGTCGGCGGGATACCGGCCAACGAGAACATCATGACCATCATCACGAACGCGAACACCGGGCTGCGCTTGTTGAGACCCTTGAAGTCGTCGATGGTTTCGGCTTCGAAATCGCGACGTGCGAGCAGCATCACCACGCCGAACGAGCCGAGCGTCGTGATCAGGTAGACGATCGCGTAGAACATCGCCGAGCTGTACGCGTTCGCCGGTGCGGTCGCGTCGCCCTTCACGATGCCGGCGAGCAGGCCGAGCAGCACGAAGCCCATGTTCGAGATCGCCGAGTACGCGAGCATCCGCTTGATGTTGCGCTGGACGATACCGGTGATGTTACCGACGATCAGCGACAGCGCGGCGAGGATCACGAGCGCGGTCTGCCAGTTCTGTGCGAGCGGCAGCAGGCCCATCACCAGGAAGCGCAAGCCCCACGCGAACGCGGCAACCTTCGGGCCGCCGCCGACGAACAGCGTCATCGCGGTCGGTGCGCCCTGGTAGACGTCCGGCACCCACATGTGGAACGGCACGGCGCCGAGCTTGAACGCGATACCGGCGACGATGAAGATCACGCCGAACATCAGCACGGCCGCATCGGTGTTGCCGCCGACCGCCTTGTACACCTCGCCCAGCTCGAGCGAGCCGGTCGCGCCGTAGAGCATCGAGATGCCGTACAGCACGAAGCCCGACGCGAGCGCGCCCAGCACGTAGTACTTCATCGCGGCTTCGCTCGACTGTGCGGCATCGCGGCGCAGCGCGATGACGGCATACAGCGACAGCGACATCAGTTCGAGGCCGAGATACAGCGTCAGGAAGTTGTTGCCCGACACCATCACCAGCTGACCGAGCAGCGAGAACATGCCCAGCAGGAACACGTCGCCGCGGAACATGTCGCGGTCTTCGAGGTATTTGCGCGAATAGACGAGCGAGACCGCGAAGCCGAGCGACACGACGGCCTTCATCATGCTCGCGAACGAGTCGACGACGACCATCCGCGAGAAGAAGTAATACTGCTGCGGGTCCAGCGCCTGAACGCCGAACCACACGCCGGCGACGATCGACGAAACCACCGCGATCAGATAGGTCAGGCGGCGGCCAGCGGCACCGGTAAAGGTGTCGTTCAGCCATGCGACGACGATGGCGACCATCACCAGCGCGTCAGGCAACAGGACATTCATAGGTGCGTTCATGATCTTGATTTCCTCCGCTCGCGATTACTGGGCCAGCGGCAGCTTCGACTGCGCGACGTGGGAGAGGAGGTTTTCCACGGAAACGTGCATCACGTCGGTGAAAGGCTTCGGATACAGGCCCATCAGCAGCGTGAACGCGGCGAGCACGGCCAGCATCGTGAATTCGCGACGGCCGATGTCCTTCAGCTTGGCAACGTGATCGTTCGCCACCGCGCCGAAGTACACGCGCTTGTACATCCACAGCGTGTAGGCCGCGCCGAGGATCAGCGTGAATGCCGCGCCGAACGCGATCCAGAAGTTGTACTGGACGGCCGCGAGAATCACCATGAACTCGCCGACGAAACCCGAGGTACCCGGCAGGCCGCAATTGGCCATCGAGAACAGCATCGCGAATGCCGCGAACTTCGGCATCACGTTCACGACGCCGCCGTAATCGGCGATCTGGCGCGAGTGCACGCGGTCGTACAGCACGCCGATGCACAGGAACATCGCGCCCGACACGAAGCCGTGCGAGATCATCTGGACGATCGCGCCTTCGACGCCGAGCTGGTTGAAGATGAAGAAGCCGAGCGTGACGAAGCCCATGTGCGCGATCGACGAATACGCGACCAGCTTCTTCATGTCGGCCTGCACCATCGCGACGAGGCCAATGTAGATCACAGCGATCAGCGACAGCGTGATCACGACCGGTGCCAGGAAGTGGCTTGCGTCAGGCGTGATCGGCAGCGAGAAACGCAGGAAACCGTACGCGCCGAGCTTCAGCATGATCGCCGCCAGCACGACCGAGCCGCCCGTCGGCGCTTCCACGTGCGCGTCCGGCAGCCAGGTGTGCACCGGCCACATCGGCACCTTCACCGCGAATGCAAGGAAGAATGCGATGAACAGCATGATCTGCGGCGTCATCGCGATCTTGGCGTTCTGCCACGTCGCGAGATCGAACGAATGCGTCTGCGTGTACAGGTAGATCAGCGCGACCAGCATCAGCAGCGAGCCGGCCAGCGTGTACAGGAAGAACTTGAACGCCGCGTACACGCGGTTCGGGCCGCCCCACACGCCGATGATGATGTACATCGGAATCAGGGTCGCCTCGAAGAACACGTAGAACAGCAGGCCGTCGGCCGCCGAGAACACGCCGATCATGATCCCGGACAGGATCAGGAACGCCGCGAGGTACTGTGCGACGTTCTCGGTGATCACTTCCCATGCGGCGATCACGACGATCACCGTGATCAGCGCGGTCAGCACGACGAACCACATCGAGATGCCGTCGACGCCAAGGTGATACGAGATGTCGAAGCGTTCGATCCAGGTCGACTTCTCGACGAACTGCAGCGCAGCCGTGCTCGAGTCGAAGCCCGTGATCAGCGGGATCGTGACCGCGAGACCGAGCAGCGAACCGATCAGCGCGACCCAGCGGGCCGTCCCCGGATTTTTGTCGTTACCCACCGCGAGCACGAGGAGGCCGAAAACGATCGGCAACCAGATCGCGGTACTGAGAATCGGAAAAGCGTGCATTAGTTGTCCCCCCGCCTTATTTGCCGCCGAGCGTTACAAACAGGGTCAGGAGCCCCAGCATGCCGATGATCATGGCGAACGCGTAGTGATAGATGTAACCGGATTGGAGGAAGCGGATCACGCCGGCGAACCAGCCGATGAACCGGGCGCTGCCGTTGACGAGGCCGTCGATCACGACGACGTCGCCTTCCTTCCACAGGCCGCGGCCGATCGCCACCGAACCACGGGCGAACACCACTTCGTTGATCTTGTCCATGTAGTACTTGTTGTCGAGCAGCGTGTAGATCGGACCGAATGCGCGGCGGATCGACGCCGGCAGCTCCGGACGCTTCAGGTACAGGAACCACGCGACGACGACACCGGCGAGCGCCAGCCACACCGGCAGGCCCGACACCGAATGCAGGCCCATGCCCACCCAGCCGTGGAACTCTTCGGCCATCTCGGCCAGCGCCGGATGGTTTTCGCCGATGAAGATCACCTTGTCGAACGCGACGCCGTGCTGGAAGAAGTCGCCGAACAGCATCGGGCCGATCGCGATCGCACCGATGATCACCGACGGAATGGCCAGCAGGACCAGCGGCACCCACACGACCCACGGGGTCTCGTGCGGCTCGTGCGCGTGGTCGTCATGACCGTGGCCATGGCCGTGATCGTCGTGACCGTGCGCGGCCGCCATGCCCATCGGCGATTCCGGATGCTTCGGCTTGCGGAAGCGCTCTTCGCCATGGAACACCAGGAAGTACATGCGGAACGAGTACAGCGCCGTGACGAACACGCTCGCGACGACCGCGAAGTACGCGAAGCCCGAACCCGGCAGATGCGACAGCTTCACCGCGTCGATGATCGAGTCCTTCGAGTAGAAGCCCGAGAAGAACGGCGTACCGATCAGCGCCAGTGAACCGACGAGCGACGTGATCCACGTGATCGGCATGTACTTGCGCAGGCCGCCCATGTTGCGCATGTCCTGGTCGTGGTGCATGCCGATGATCACCGAACCGGCGCCAAGGAACAGCAGCGCCTTGAAGAACGCGTGCGTCATCAGGTGGAACACGGCGACCGGGTAAGCGGACACGCCGAGCGCGACGGTCATGTAGCCGAGCTGCGACAGCGTCGAGTACGCGACGACACGCTTGATGTCGTTCTGGACAATCCCGAGGAAGCCCATGAACAGTGCCGTGATCGCGCCGATCACCGTGATGAACGACAGCGCGGTATCCGACAGCTCGAACAGCGGCGACATGCGCGACACCATGAAGATGCCAGCCGTCACCATCGTCGCCGCGTGAATCAGCGCGGAGATCGGGGTCGGGCCTTCCATCGAGTCGGGCAGCCACACGTGCAGCGGGAACTGCGCCGATTTACCCATCGCGCCGATGAACAGGCAGATACAGGCGACGGTCAGCAGGCCCCAGTCGGTGCCCGGGAAGTGCAGGCTGGCGAGCTCGGCACGCTTCGCGAACACTTCGCCGTAGTTCATCGAGCCCGCGAACGCCAGCAGCAGGCCGATGCCCAGCAGGAAGCCGAAGTCGCCCACGCGGTTCACGAGGAACGCCTTCATGTTCGCGTAGATCGCGCTCTCACGCGTGAAGTAGAAGCCGATCAGCAGGTACGACACCAGACCCACCGCTTCCCAGCCGAAGAACAGCTGCAGGAAGTTGTTGCTCATCACGAGCATCAGCATCGAGAACGTGAACAGCGAGATGTACGAGAAGAAGCGCTGGTAGCCGTCTTCTTCCGACATGTAGCCGATCGTGTACACGTGCACCATCAGCGAGACGAAGGTCACGACGACCATCATCATCGCGGTCAGCGAATCGACGAGGAAGCCGACTTCGAGTTTCAGCGAGCCGACGTTCATCCATTCGTAGACGGTCGCGTTGAAGCTCGCGCCGCCCATCACGTCGAGGAAGACTTTCGCCGACAGGAGGAACGCGATCAATACGCCGAGGATCGTGATCCGGTGTGCGCCCTTGCGCCCCACTGCGTTCCCGAACAGCCCCGCAATCAGCGAGCCGGCCAGCGGAGCGAGCGGAATCGCCAGCAGCAGGTTTTCATTGAGTGTCGTTGACATAACAGCGTTGCCTGAAATTAACCTTTGAGCTGATCGAGATCCTCGACATTGATCGTGTCGAGCTTACGGAACAGGGTCACCAGAATCGCGAGACCGATCGCGGCTTCCGCTGCGGCGACGGTCAGCACGAAGAACACGAATATCTGGCCGTGCACGTCGCCGAGGTAGTGAGAGAACGCGACGAAATTGGTGTTCACCGCCAGCAGCATCAGTTCGATCGCCATCAGAATGATGATGATGTTGCGGCGGTTCAGGAAGATCCCGACGATCGCGATCGCAAAGAGGATCGCGCCGAGCACGAGGTAGTGAGCAAGAGTCAGCATGGTTTTCTTTTCCTCCGCTTAGCCGTTGGTGCTCGAACCGGCTTCGCTCTGAGCCGTTTCCGGCTGCGGCTTTTCCGCTTCCATCTTCACGAGGCGCACGCGGTCGCCGCGGCGCACCTTGACCTGATCCGACACGCGCTGGCGCTTGCTGTCCTTGCCCTTGCGCTCGGTCAGCCCGATCGCGGCGATGATCGCGACCAGCAGCACCAGGCCGGCGATTTCAAACGCGAAGATGTAGTCGGTGTAGATCACCTTGCCGATCAGGCGCGTGTTCGACCAGTCGGCCATCGCGCCTGTCGCCATCGCGTGCACCGTGTGCGTGTCGCCGTAGCCCCGCCACAGGATCAGCGCGGTCTCGACCACGATGATCGCGCCGACGACGGTCGCCATCGGTACGAAGCGCTTGAAGTCGCGGCGCAGGTAATCGATGTTGATGTCCAGCATCATCACGACGAACAGGAACAGCACCATCACGGCGCCCACGTACACCAGCACCAGCAGGATCGCGAGGAACTCCGCTTCCAGCAGCATCCAGATCGCGGCGGCGTTGAAGAACGCCAGCACAAGGAAAAGCGCAGACGCCACCGGGTTGCGCGAAGTGATCACCTTCAGCCCTGATACCACCAGGAGCAGCGCGAAGATGTAGAACAGTACGGTCGTGAATTCCATGATTACCGGTTCATCGTTAGGCCATAGTCAGGCGCGGCTTGCGGGACGCTCTCGCGTGCCGCACCCGTCGCGGCGGCTCGGCCCGTTCATGCCGGGCCGGCACTGCAAACACAATCAACGATACGGCGCGTCGGCGGCCTTCGCCGCAGCGATGTCCTTCTCGTAGCGATCGCCCACCGCGAGCAGCATTTCCTTCGTGAAATACAGGTCGCCGCGCTTCTCGCCGTGGTACTCGAGAATCTGCGTCTCGACGATCGAATCGACCGGGCAGCTTTCTTCGCAGAAACCGCAGAAGATGCACTTCGTCAGGTCGATGTCGTAGCGTGTCGTGCGGCGCGTGTTGTCCGCGCGCGTTTCCGACTCGATCGTGATCGCCAGCGCGGGGCACACGGCCTCGCAGAGCTTGCACGCGATGCAGCGCTCTTCGCCGTTTTCATAGCGGCGCAGCGCATGCAGCCCGCGGAAACGCGGCGAAATCGGGGTCTTCTCTTCCGGGAACTGCACGGTGAACTTGCGCCGGAACGTGTAACGACCGGTCAGCGCGAGCCCCTTCAGCAGTTCCGTCAGGAAGAAGGTCTTAAAGAAGTGTTGGATTGCCGTCATGATTTCGTCCGATCTTTACTTCACCCAGATGTTGAGCGGCGACATCATCCAGAAGCCGACCACGACCACCCAGATCACCGTGACGGGCAGGAATACCTTCCAGCCCAGACGCATGATCTGGTCGTACCGGTAGCGCGGGAACGTCGCGCGCACCCAGATGAACACCGACAGCAGCGCGAATACCTTCAGCACCAGCCAGAAGATGCCCGGAATGAACGACAGGAATTCGAACGGTGCGTCCCAGCCACCGAGGAACAGCGTCGCGGCCAGCGCCGAGATCACGATCATGTTGATGTACTCGGCGAGGAAGAACAGCGCGAACGCCATGCCCGAGTAATCGATCATGTGACCTGCGACGATCTCCGACTCCCCTTCCACCACGTCGAACGGGTGACGGTTCGTTTCGGCGATGCCGGACACGAAGTAGACGACGAACGCCGGCAGCAGCGGCAGCCAGTTCCACGACAGGAAGTTCACACCGTGGCCGGCGAAGAAGCCGTGCTGCTGCGAGCCGACGATTTCCGACAGGTTCAGGCTGCCGGCCGTCATCAGCACGAGCACGAGCGCGAAGCCCATCGAGATTTCGTACGACACCATCTGCGCCGCGGCGCGCATCGCGCCGAGGAACGCGTACTTCGAGTTCGACGCCCAGCCGGCGAGAATCACCGCGTACACGCCGATCGACGAGATCGCCATCGCATACAGCAGGCCCGCATTCACGTTCGCGAGCACGGCTTCGGCCTGGAACGGGATCACTGCCCACACGGCGAACGCCGGCACGACCGTCATGACCGGCGCGATCAGGTACAGCCAGCGGCTCGCTGCGCTCGGCTGAATGACTTCCTTCAGCAGCAGTTTCAGCACGTCGGCGATCGGCTGCAGCAAGCCGCCGGGGCCGACGCGGTTCGGGCCGAGACGCACGTGCATCCAGCCGATCAGCTTGCGTTCCCACAGAATCAGGTACGCGACGCACAGCAGGATCACGACGGCGACGACGAGGATGCGCACGAGGGCCCACACCGTCGGCCACGCGACGCCGAGAAGCTGGGCTCCGCCCGCGTTGATCGTATCGAACAAGCTCATTTACGCCTTCTCCACCACCAGTTCACCGGACAGGCTGCCGAGCGCTGCGCCGGCAGGCGTCGCCGCCGACACGCGAACGACCGTCTCCGCAAGATTCGCGTCGCGCACGGCCGGCAACTGCACCGCGCGCTCGCCCTGGCGCACGCGTACCGCGTCGCCTTCCTTCAAGCCCAGCTTGTCGAACAGCCCGGCCGGCAGGGCTGCGGCATTCGCAGCCTTCGCGGCGGCCGTCAGGTGCAGCGCACCCGCGCGGCGCACGAGGGCGTCGGCATGATAGATCGGCACGTCGGCGAGGCGCTCGAAGCCGCCGTTCGCGGCAGCTGCCGCGACGCGTGCCGGCGCGACCGACGTCTGGTTCGACAGACGGTTCGCGACGCCTGCGTCGCCGAGCGCCGCGAGACGCACTTCTTCCGCAGTTTCATATTCGAAGTTCGGCAGGCCGAGCAGGCTGCCGAGCACGCGCAGCACCTTCCACGCCGGACGCGTGTCGCCGAGCGGGCGCACGACGCCGTTGAAGCTCTGCACCGAGCCTTCCGCGTTCACGTACGTGCCTGCCGTTTCCGTGAACGGCGCGATCGGCAGCAGCACGTCGGCGTAATCGAGGCCGTGCTTGAACGGCGACATCACGACGACCATTTCGGCTTGGTTCAGCGCGGCAAGCGCCTGTGCCGGATCCGCCGTGTCGAATTCCGGTTCGACGTTCAGCAGCACGTAGCCCTTGCGCGGCTGCGCGAACGCTTCGCGTGCGTTCAGGCCGCCTTCGCCCGGCAGTGCGCCGACGGCGTGCGCGCCGACCGTGTTCGCCGCCTCCGTCAGGAAACCGAACGTGGCGCCGGTGTTGTCGGCGATCCACTGCGCGACCGCGTGCAGCTTCGCGAATTGAGGGTGGCGGACGGCTGCATTGCCGAGCAGCACCGCGCGGCGCTCGCCGTTCGCGAGCGACTGGGCGACTGCTTGCGCAGCCGGCGACGCGGTAACGCCCGCGAGCGCGTCAGGCAGCGCTACGCCGCGCAGTTGCGCAACGGCGGCAGCGACGCCAGCCAGTTCGTCGAGCCATGCCGACGGCGCGGCGACGATGCGCTTCGCGGTCGGAATCAGCGAGTCATCGGCGGTCGCGTGCAGGAAGTGCAGCTTCGCGCCATTCTTCGCGGCCTGACGCAGGCGTGCGGCGAACAGCGGGTGGTCGCGGCGCAGGAAAGAACCGACGACGAACGCGGCATCCACGTTCGACAGGTCGGCGATCGGCATGCCGAGCCACGGCGCGCCCTGGACCGGTGCCGAGAAATCCTGCTGACGCAGACGGAAGTCGACGTTCGGCGTCTTCAGTTCGTTGGCGAGTTGCTTCACGAGGAACAGCTCTTCAGCCGTGCTGTGCGCGCTCGCGAGCATCGCCAGCGCGTTCGCGCCGTGATCCGCGGCGATGCCCTTCAGGCCCTTCGCGACATATTCGAGCGCGGTCTGCCAGTCGGTTTCGATCCACTGGCCGCCCTGCTTGAGCATCGGCTTCGTCAGGCGCTCTTCGCTGTTCAGGCCTTCGTACGAGAAACGGTCCTTGTCCGAGATCCAGCATTCGTTGATCGCTTCGTTCTCGAACGGCAGCACGCGCATCACGCGGTTGTTCTTCACCTGCACGACGAGGTTCGCGCCGACCGAATCGTGCGGGCTCACCGACTTGCGCCGCGACAGTTCCCACGTCCGGGCGCTGTAGCGGAACGGCTTGCTGGTCAGCGCGCCGACCGGGCACAGGTCGATCATGTTGCCCGACAGTTCGGAGTCGACCGTCTTGCCGACGAACGTCGTGATTTCCGAATGCTCGCCGCGGCCCAGCATGCCGAGCTCCATCACGCCGGCGATTTCCTGGCCGAAGCGGACGCAGCGCGTGCAGTGGATGCAACGCGACATTTCTTCCATCGAGATCAGCGGCCCCACGTTCTTGTGGAACACCACGCGCTTTTCTTCCGAGTAGCGCGACGACGACTTGCCGTAGCCGACCGCCAGATCCTGCAGCTGGCATTCGCCGCCCTGATCGCAGATCGGGCAGTCGAGCGGGTGGTTGATGAGGAGGAATTCCATCACCGACTGCTGCGCCTTCACGGCCTTGTCGGACTGCGTGCGCACGATCATGCCGGCCGACACGGGCGTCGCGCAGGCAGGCACGGCCTTCGGCATCTTCTCGACTTCGACGAGACACATCCGGCAGTTGGCCGCGACCGACAGTTTCTTGTGATAGCAGAAGTGAGGAATGTACGTATCCGCCTTGTGCGCAGCCTGGATCACCATGCTGCCTTCGGGCACCTCGACCTTCTTGCCGTCTATTTCAAGTTCAACCATGATGGTGAATGGTCCTTAACCTATTTCCGCCCGTTCGCGCGTTCGCCCGACCGTGCGCTCAAATTCCGCAACCGGTGCTTCGCTTCAGGCTGCCGCCGCGTGCGCGTGGCCGCCGACCATGCAGTGCTTGTGCTCGACGTGGTACGCGAATTCGTCCCAGTAATGCTTGAGCATCCCGCGTACCGGCATCGCCGCCGCATCGCCGAGCGCGCAAATCGTGCGGCCCATGATGTTCTCGGCAACCGAATTCAGCAGGTCCAGATCTTCCTGGCGCCCTTCGCCGTGCTCGATACGATTCACGACGCGATACAGCCAGCCGGTGCCTTCACGGCACGGCGTGCACTGGCCGCACGATTCCTCGTAGTAGAAGTACGACAGGCGCAGCAGCGAACGCACCATGCAGCGCGTCTCGTCCATCACGATCACCGCGCCGGAGCCGAGCATCGAGCCCGCCTTCGCGATCGAGTCGTAATCGAGATCGGTCTGCATCATGATGTCGCCCGGGATCACCGGCGCCGACGAACCGCCCGGAATCACGGCCTTGATCTTGCGACCGCCGCGCATCCCGCCGGCGAGCTCCATCAGCGTCGCGAACGGCGTGCCGAGCGGCACTTCATAGTTGCCCGGACGCTCGACGTCGCCCGACACCGAGAAGATCTTCGTGCCGCCGTTGTTCGGCTTGCCGATCTCGAGGTAATTCTGCGGCCCGATGGACAGCAGGAACGGCACCGCGGCAAACGTCTCGGTGTTGTTGATCGTGGTCGGCTTGCCGTACACGCCGAAGCTCGCCGGGAACGGCGGCTTGAAGCGCGGCTGGCCTTTCTTGCCCTCGAGCGACTCGAGCAGCGCCGTTTCCTCGCCGCAGATGTACGCGCCGTAACCGTGGTGCGCGTGCAGCTGGAACGAGAATTCCGAGCCCATGATGTTGTCGCCGAGGAAACCCGCGGCACGCGCTTCATCGAGCGCGGCCTCGAAGCGTCGATACACTTCGAAGATTTCGCCGTGGATGTAGTTGTAGCCGACGGTGATGCCCATCGCGTACGCGCCGATGGCCATGCCTTCGATCAGCGCATGCGGATTCCAGCGCAGGATGTCGCGATCCTTGAACGTGCCCGGTTCCCCTTCGTCCGAGTTGCAGACGAGGTACTTCTGCCCCGGGAACTGGCGCGGCATGAAGCTCCACTTCAGGCCGGTCGGGAAGCCCGCACCGCCACGGCCACGCAGGCCCGACGCCTTCACGTCGGCGATCACCTGCTCCGGCGGAATCTTTTCTTCGAGAATGCGGCGCAGCTGCTTGTAGCCGCCGCGCGCGACGTAGTCTTCGAGATGCCAGTTCTCGCCGTTCAGACCAGCGAGGATCAGCGGTTTGATGTGACGGTCGTGGAGGGACGTCATTTCGAGAGCTCCTCAAGCAGCTGGTCGATCTTCTCGCGGCTCATGAAGCTGCACATTCTGTGATTGTTCACCAGCAGCACCGGTGCGTCGCCGCACGAGCCCATGCATTCGCCTTCCTTCAGCGTGAACTTGCCGTCGGGCGTGGTCTCGCCGAAGTCGATGCCCAGCTTCTGTTTCAGGTAGTCGGCGGTCGCTTCCGCGCCACCGTGCGGGCCAAGCTGGCACGGCAGGTTCGTGCAAAGCGTGATCTTGTGCTTGCCGACCGGTTTGAGCTCGTACATCGTGTAGAACGTCGCGACTTCCTGCACGGCGACGGCCGGCATGCCGAGATAGTCCGCGACGAACTGCATCAGTTCGGGCGACAGCCAGCCGTGCTCTTCCTGAGCGACGGCCAACGCCGACATTACGGCGGACTGTTTCTGATCGGCGGGATACTTCGTCAACGCTCGATCGATTTCCTTCAGGCCTTCAGCTGAGATCATTTTCAGACACGACTCTTTCAATTCCTACCGAACGAACAACCTGCCGCACTGCTGTGCAAGGACGGCAGACCTGGCGCTCACTGTTGACAGCTTGCGAAGCCGCGCCGGTTCAGCGCGCATCGCGTGTGACTTACTGCTCGCCGCCCGCTCGCGCGGGCGGCGCAACCATTAGCGATCGATTTCGCCGAACACGATGTCCTGCGTACCGATGATCGTGACGGCGTCGGCAATCATGTGCCCGCGCGCCATTTCGTCGAGCGACGCAAGGTGCGCGAAGCCCGGTGCACGAATCTTGAGGCGATACGGCTTGTTCGCACCGTCCGACACGAGGTAGATGCCGAACTCGCCCTTCGGATGCTCGACCGCCGCGTACGCCTCGCCTTCCGGCACGTGAAAACCTTCGGTGAAGAGCTTGAAGTGGTGAATCAAGTCTTCCATGTTGGTTTTCATGCCGACGCGCGACGGCGGCGCAACCTTGTGATTGTCGGTCATCACCGGGCCCGGATTCTTGCGGAGCCACTCAATACACTGTTTCGCGATGCGGACGGACTGGCGCATTTCCTCGACCCGCACCAGATAGCGGTCGTAGCAATCGCCGTTCACGCCGACCGGCACGTCGAAATCCATGCGGTCGTACACTTCGTACGGCTGCTTCTTGCGCAGGTCCCACGCGATACCCGAACCGCGCAGCATCGGGCCAGTCAGGCCCATCTGCAGCGCGCGTTCCGGGCTGACGACGCCGATCCCGACCAGACGCTGCTTCCAGATCCGGTTGTCGGTCAGCAGCGTTTCGTACTCGTCGATGCACTTCGGGAAACGCGCGAAGAAGTCGTCGATGAAATCGAGCACCGAGCCGCTGCGCGCTTCGTTCATCTTCGCGAGCGCCTTCTCGTTGCGAATCTTCGACGCCTTGTATTGCGGCATTGCGTCAGGCAGGTCGCGGTAGACGCCGCCCGGACGGTAGTACGCCGCGTGCATCCGGGCGCCGGACACCGCTTCGTACACGTCCATCAGGTCTTCCCGCTCGCGGAATGCGTACAGGAACACCGCCATCGCGCCGACGTCGAGCGCGTGCGCGCCGATCCACATCAGGTGGTTCAGCACGCGCGTGATCTCGTCGAACAGCACGCGGATGTACTGCGCGCGCTCCGGCACGTCGATGCCGAGCAGACGCTCGATCGCGAGCACGTAGCCGTGCTCGTTGACCATCATCGACACGTAGTCGAGACGGTCCATGTACGGCACGGACTGAATGAAGGTCTTGTTTTCGGCGAGCTTTTCAGTCGCGCGATGCAGCAGGCCTATGTGTGGATCGGCGCGCTGAATGACTTCGCCGTCGAGCTCGAGCACGAGGCGCAGCACACCGTGCGCTGCCGGGTGCTGCGGGCCGAAGTTGAGGGTGTAGTTCTTGATTTCTGCCATGACGCCCCCTTAATGTTTCAGACCGCCATAGCGATCCTCGCGGATCACGCGCGGCGTGATTTCGCGCGGCTCGATCGTCACCGGCTGGTAGACGACCCGCTTTTCTTCCGGGTCGTAACGCATTTCGACATAGCCCGACACCGGGAAGTCCTTGCGGAACGGATGGCCGATGAAGCCGTAGTCGGTGAGAATGCGGCGCAGATCGGGGTGCCCCTCGAACACGAGGCCGTACAGGTCGAACGCTTCGCGCTCGTACCAGTTTGCGGAGGTCCAGATGTCGACGAGCGATGCCACGATCGGCAGATCGTCGTCCGGTGCGAACACGCGCAGGCGCAGGCGCCAGTTGTTCGTAACCGACAGCAGGTGCGACACGGCCGCGAAACGCGGGCCGTCGTAGGCGCCGTCGCCGTAGGTCTGGTAATCGACGCCGCAGAGGTCGATCAGTTGCTCGAAACGGAGCTTCGGATCGTCGCGCAGCATCTTTGCGACTTCGAGGTAATCGCTCGCCTTCACGACGAGCGTCAGTTCACCGATCGCTTCGGTGAGGCTCACCACGCGCGCGCCGAGCGCGGCTTCGAGGTTTGCCTTGAGGGTCTCGATTTTGCTTGCCATATTGAGGGGACGCTCGGGGCTTTATTGACGGGCGATGGTGTTGGTGCGGCGGATCTTCGCCTGAAGCTGGATCACGCCGTAGACCAGCGCCTCGGCTGTGGGTGGACAGCCCGGCACATAGACGTCGACCGGCACGATCCGGTCGCAACCACGGACCACCGAGTACGAGTAGTGGTAGTACCCGCCACCGTTCGCGCACGACCCCATCGAGATCACCCAGCGCGGCTCGGCCATCTGGTCGTACACGCGGCGCAGTGCGGGCGCCATCTTGTTGCACAGCGTGCCGGCGACGATCATCACGTCCGACTGACGCGGACTCGGACGGAACACGACCCCGAACCGGTCCAGGTCATAACGGGCCGCGCCCGCATGCATCATCTCGACGGCGCAACACGCGAGCCCGAACGTCATCGGCCACAGCGAGCCGGTACGCGTCCAGTTGATCAGCTTGTCAGCCGTCGTGGTGACAAACCCTTCCTTCAAGACCCCTTCGATACTCATTTGCTTTCCACTCCAGACGAGCGGCCCAGCGTGGCCGCCCATGCAAACCGGCGATTAACCCATCACTCCCAGTCGAGGCCGCCTTTCTTCCAGATATAGGCAAAGCCCAGCAGGAATTCGAGCAGAAAAATCATCATTGCGATGAAACCCGGCCAGCCGATGTCCCGGAGCGCGACGCCCCACGGAAACAGGAATGCGGTTTCGAGATCGAAGATGATGAACAGGATGGCGACGAGGTAGTACCGGACGTCGAATTTCATCCGGGCGTCTTCAAAGGCTTCGAAGCCGCACTCGTACGGTGCGTTCTTATCGACGTCCGGCTTGTTGGGACCAAGGAGCTTGCCGATGCTGACCAGCGCTATACCTAAACCAGTGCCCACGAGGAGGAACAACAAGACGGGGTAATAGGCTGCGAGGTTCAAGGCAATCCTCTATCGGTTGGTTCTGAGCGTCCGGAGAATACCACTTCCGGCGGAAGGAATCATTTCGGAGTGCATGCGATCACAAGACAATCGCAAGGCACACCCCACAAATGAAAAATGCCAGCCACTAGAAGCGGCTGGCATTGAGTAACTTTGGTGCCGACGGCGAGACTCGAACTCGCACAGCTTTCGCCACTACCCCCTCAAGATAGCGTGTCTACCAATTTCACCACGTCGGCACTGCATGCAACTCGGGTTGTACTGCTTGTTCCCGCGAATCGCTTCAAGAATTAAATTCTAACCCGAGTTCCAGATTTGTTCAACGCACAAACGCAAAAAATTTAACTTTTTATTTCGGGACGTCCTGGCCCGGCGCGCTCGCTGCCGAACCCGCGACGGCAGACGCGGCGACGGCCGGCGCCGACGCCGCAGGCGCCGATGCCGGCGCGGTCGCGGCGGTGCCGAGCACACCCGCCGACGGCGTCGACTTGTACGAACCAAGGTACGTCAGCGCCAGCGTCGCGACGAAGAAGATCGTCGCGAGAATACCCGTCGTGCGCGACAGGAAGTTCGCGGAGCCAGTAGCACCGAACAGGCTGCCCGACGCGCCGCTGCCGAATGCAGCGCCCATGTCGGCGCCCTTGCCGTGCTGCAGCAGCACGAGTCCGATCACACCGAGTGCAGACAGCACCTGCACGACAATAATCAGCGTCTTGAATAACAGCATCACACCCACCCGATTGGATCAGGCAACCGGACCAACCGGTCGCCATCATGGTTCAATTCGATCGCGGACCGCTCAACGTGCGGCCCGGCAGATCGCCAGGAAATCTTCCGCCTTCAGCGACGCGCCGCCGATCAGGCCACCGTCGATGTCCGGCTGCGCGAACAGCTCTTCCGCGTTGTCCGGCTTCACGCTGCCGCCGTACAGCACCGATACGTCCGCCGCACCCTTCGCCGCGAGACGCGCACGCAGGAATGCGTGCACGTCCTGTGCCTGCGCCGACGTCGCGCTCTTGCCCGTGCCGATCGCCCAGACCGGCTCGTACGCTACGACGATGCGCGCCGCCTCGTCGGCCGTCAGCACGGCCAGCACCGCATCGAGCTGCGCTCCGACCACCTGCTCGGTCGCGCCCGCTTCGCGCTCGTCGAGCGTTTCACCGACGCACACGACGGGCGTGAGGTCCGCCGCGAGCGCGCGCTGCGCCTTCGCGGCGACGGTTTCGTTGCGCTCGCCGTGATACGCGCGACGCTCCGAGTGACCGACGATCGCATACTGCGCGCCGAACTCCGCCACCATCGCGGCCGCCACTTCACCGGTGAACGCGCCCTGCTCGTGCGCGGACACGTCCTGCGCGCCGAACGCGACACGGCCGCCGCCGAGCTGCGCCTGAACCTGCGCGAGGTACGGGAACGGCACGCACACGCCGACCGACGTTTCGGCCGGCACTGCGCCCACGCCCTGCACCACTTCGTTCAGCAATGCCTGGTTGCCGGCCAGCCGGCCGTGCATCTTCCAGTTGCCGATCACTCGCTTCGTTCGTTGTTTCGACATCGTGTCTGTCTCGTCACTATCTTGTCATTGACGCGCCGGAATCCGGCCCGTCAGGTTGGATCTAGCGAAGCAAACCCGCGATTTTACTGCGCACGGCTTGAACCGGTCAAACCGCGCATGTCAAGCCCGCCGCCCGGCCATCACGTGTTCGCGCCCCAATCCAGCACGATCTTGCCGATGTGCTCCCCACTCTCCATCAGCGCATGCGCCTGAGCGGCGTCACCGGCCGGCAGCACACGGTAGATCACCGGCTTGATGCGACCGTCCGCGAGCAACGGCCAGACGCGCGCCTTCAACTGCGCGGCGATGCGCGCCTTGAACTCGACCGGACGCGGGCGCAGCGTCGAACCCGTCACCGTCAGCCGGCGCCGCAGGATTTCGTTGAGGTTGACCTCGGCCTTTGCACCGCCAAGCAGCGCGATCAGCACGAGGCGGCCGCCATCCGCGAGCGCGGACAGCTCGCGCGGCACGTACGAGCCGGCGACCATGTCGAGGATCACGTCGACGCCGCGATCGTGCGTCAGCGACTTGACGACCTCGACGAAGTCCTCCGTCTTGTAGTTGATCGCACGCTCGGCGCCGAGCGCCTCGCATGCGCGGCATTTGTCGGCATTCCCCGCCGTGGCGAACACGCGAAAGCCAAGCGCGTGGGCGATCTGGATCGCCGTCACGCCGATCCCGCTCGAACCGCCCTGCACGAGCAGCGTTTCGTGCTCGCCGCCTTCGCCCGCGCCGAGCAGCGCACGGTCGAACACGTTGCTCCACACCGTGAAGAAAGTTTCGGGCAGCGATGCGGCCTCGATGTCGGTCAGCCCGTCGGGCACCGGCAGGCATTGCGGCAGCGGCACGACCGCATATTCGGCGTAGCCGCCGCCCGCGAGCAGCGCGCAGACGCGATCGCCCAGCTTCAGGCCGAACGGATTCAGCGCCGCATCGGACAGGTCGCCGCCGACGATCTCGCCCGCGACCTCGAGGCCCGGCAGATCCGACGCACCCGGCGGCGGCGCATACGCACCCTTGCGCTGAAATACGTCCGGCCGGTTCACGCCGGAAGCCGCCACCTTGATCAGCACTTCGCCGCGCTTCGGTTCGGGGCGCGGACGCTCCGCGAGCTTCAGCACGTCGGGGGCGCCGAATTCGGTGATTTCGATGGCTTTCATGGTGGTCGCTCCAGGATCAGTCGGATGGCGCGCCCGCGCGCGGCACGGGCGCCTCGCAGGCGCTGCTGCGCCGCACAACGATGCTACAGAAAAAACGGCCGGCACGCTTTCGCACTGCCGGCCGTTCTCACGCCTGTCCGCTTACTGCTGCGGCGGCGTATCCGCCTGCGACGCTGCCGCCGCTTCGTTCAGCAGCGCCTTCGCCGACAGACGCACGCGACCCTTCTCGTCCGTCTGGATCACCTTGACCTTCACCTGCTGGCCTTCCTTCAGGTAGTCGTTGATGTCCTTCACGCGCTCGTTGACGATTTCCGAGATATGCAGCAGGCCGTCCTTGCCCGGCAGCAGGTTCACGATCGCGCCGAAATCGAGCAGCTTGAGCACCGTGCCTTCGTACACCTGGCCGACTTCGATCTCGGCCGTGATGTTCTCGATGCGCTTCTTCGCCTCGGCCATGCCTTCGCTGCTCGTGCTCGCGATCGTCACGACGCCGTCATCCGAGATGTCGATGGTCGTGCCGGTTTCTTCGGTCAGCGCGCGAATCACCGAACCGCCCTTGCCGATCACGTCGCGGATCTTTTCCGGGTTGATCTTGATCGTGATCATGCGCGGCGCGAATTCCGACAGTTGCGTGTTCGCGCCCGAAACTGCCGACGTCATCTTGCCGAGGATGTGCATGCGACCTTCCTTCGCCTGCGCGAGCGCGACCTGCATGATTTCCTTCGTGATGCCCTGGATCTTGATGTCCATCTGCAGCGCCGTCACGCCTTGCTCCGTGCCGGCCACCTTGAAGTCCATGTCGCCGAGGTGATCCTCGTCGCCCAGGATGTCGGTCAGCACCGCGAACTTGTTGCCTTCGAGGATCAGGCCCATCGCGATACCCGCGACGTGCGCCTTCATCGGCACGCCGGCGTCCATCAGTGCGAGGCAGCCGCCGCACACCGACGCCATCGACGACGAACCATTCGACTCGGTGATTTCCGACACGACGCGGATCGAGTAGCCGAATTCGTCGGCGCTCGGCAGGCACTTGACCAGTGCGCGCTTCGCGAGACGGCCGTGACCGATTTCACGACGCTTCGGCGAGCCGACGCGACCCGTTTCGCCGGTTGCGAACGGGGGCATGTTGTAGTGGAGCATGAAGCGCTCGCGGTATTCGCCTTCGAGCGCGTCGATGATCTGCTCGTCACCCTTCGTGCCGAGCGTCGCAACGACGAGCGCCTGGGTTTCGCCACGCGTGAACAGCGCCGAGCCGTGGGTGCGCGGCAGCACGCCAGTGCGGATCTCGATCGGACGCACCGTGCGCGTGTCGCGACCGTCGATGCGCGGCTCGCCGTTCAGGATCTGCGAACGCACGATCTTCGCTTCGATGTCGAACAGGATGTTGCCGACGGTAGCCTTGTCGGCCGCGACCGTGCCGGCCGCCAGCGCGTCTTCCTCGAGCTTCGCCGAGGTCGCCGCGTAGACTTCCTTCAGCTTCGTCGAGCGCGCCTGCTTGTCGCGCAGCTGGTAAGCGGCGAGCAGGTCGCCGTGGGCCAGTTCCGTCACGCGCGCGATCAGCGCCTCGTTCTTCGGCGCCGGCTGCCAGTCCCACTCGGGCTTGCCACCGTCGCGCACGAGTTCGTGGATCG
The DNA here is from genome assembly GCF_001718315.1 of Burkholderia diffusa. Classification (NCBI taxonomy): domain Bacteria; kingdom Pseudomonadati; phylum Pseudomonadota; class Betaproteobacteria; order Burkholderiales; family Burkholderiaceae; genus Burkholderia; species Burkholderia diffusa. The sequence goes on from NZ_CP013362.1 coordinate 2,366,806, forward strand.
CGTCGATCGCCGTCTGCATCTGCTCGTGGCCGAACACGACCGCGCCCAACATCACGTCTTCCGGCAGCTGGTCGGCTTCCGATTCGACCATCAGCACCGCGCGCTCCGTACCGGCGACGACGAGATCGAGGCTCGATGCCTTGAGCTGCTCACGCGTCGGGTTCAGCACGTATGCGTTGTCGATGTACGCGACGCGCGCGGCGCCGACCGGACCGTTGAACGGCAGGCCCGACACGGCGAGCGCAGCCGATGCACCGATCAGCGCGGGGATGTCCGCCGGGATTTCCGGATTCACGGACAGCACGTGGATCACGACCTGCACTTCGTTGTAGAAGCCTTCCGGGAACAGCGGGCGCAGCGGACGGTCGATCAGGCGCGACGTCAGCGTCTCGTGCTCCGACGGACGGCCTTCGCGACGGAAGAAACCGCCCGGGATCTTGCCGGCCGAGTAGGTCTTTTCGAGGTAGTCGACGGTCAGCGGGAAGAAATCCTGGCCCGGCTTCGCCGACTTCGCGCCGACGACGGTTGCCAGCACGACGGTGTCTTCCACGTCGACGATCACGGCACCGCTCGCCTGGCGAGCGACTTCACCGGTTTCGAGGCGCACCTTGTGCTGGCCCCACTGGAATTCCTTCACGACCTTGTTGAACATGGACATGGTTGCTCCTTTGAATTCATTCATTTCATTCGCCGCCCGGGCCATCCCGTGCGGCGGCGTCCCGACCGAATCACCCGGAGCAAGGTGTGTTTTTTATGCCATTCCAGCGCGCCGCTCGACGAGCGCCGCGCTGGAATGACACAAATCCCGACCCCGGTATCAGCCGTTCCGGCAGCCGGCACTCACGTGCCGGACAGCCCGCGGTGCGCGTGACGCTACGCACCGCGCAAAAACAAAATGCCTGCATCAGCGGACTGACACAGGCATCTTGCTGGCGGCAATCGCCTCGATTACTTACGCAGACCCAGCTTCTCGATCAGCGCGCGGTAACGGTCGGCATCCTTGCCCTTGAGGTAGTCGAGCAGCTTGCGGCGGCGGCTCACCATGCGCAGCAGGCCGCGGCGGCTGTGGTGGTCCTTCGCGTGGGTCTTGAAGTGACCCGTCAGTTCGACGATACGTGCGGTCAGCAGTGCGACCTGGACTTCGGGCGAACCCGTGTCGTTGGTACCGCGGGCGAACTGAGCAACGACTTCCGACTTCTTGATATCTGCAACAGACATGTGATTTCCTTTGTTTCCTACTTGCTAACTGAACAGGCGGACACGGAAGAATGGCCGTGCCGTGACTTACAACCGGCGGGCATTGTAGCACAACTGCACGTCGTTCCTACCGCCCCCTGTCACGGGCGCGTCATCGAGCAGGTCGATGCCATCTGCGTGCGCTGCGCGGGCACCGCGAGGACCGTCCGGAAGCCATATCCCGAGCCCTCGTTGTCGAAGCGCACGCCCGGCGCGCCGGCCTTGTCCATTTCCATCACGTAAAGGGGCTGGATCAGCTGATGATCCTGCGCGCGCATCGTCGACGCGTGGAAGCCGTCGTCGAACGCCAGTCCCTCCAGCGCATGCGCCACCGCGACGGGATCGGCCGAAGCGGCCCGCGTCATCGCCGCAGCGAGCATTTCGATCATCAGGCTCATGCGCCGCACCGGGTAGTCGTCCTGAGCGGCGGGAAAACGGGTCCGGAACGCGCGGTAAAACGCGTCCGACTTCGCGCCGCCTGCGTTCGGATGCCAGTCCGCGACGGCCACCACCCGCCCGACGCCCGCATCGCCCAGCGCGGCAGGCGCGCCGAGGCTGTTGCCATAAAACGTATAGAACTTCGCGTTCAGCCCTTGCTCGCGCGCCGCCTTCACGAGCAGCGTGAGGTCGTTGCCCCAGTTGCCGGTCACGACGGCGTCCGCACCACTCGCCCGGATTTTCGCGATATAGGGCGAGAAATCCTTGATGCGCCCGATCGGATGGAATTCGTCACCGGCTATCGTCACGTCGGGGCGCCGCTCGGCCAGCGCCTGCCGCGCCAGACTGCTGACGTCGTGACCGAAGCTGTAGTCCTGATTCAGCAGGTAGACCTTGCGCAGCGCGCGGTCGCGCGCCATCACGTCCGCCAGCGCGGCCATCCGCATCCCCGCATGCGCGTCGAAGCGGAAATGCCAGAAGCTGCAGCGCGCACCTGTGAGCGCCGGATCGTCGGCCGAATAGTTGAGCAACAGCATCCGGCTGTCCGGATTGCGCGCATTCAGCTTGTCGAGCGCCGCGACGAGCGCGGCCGCGACCACCGAGCTGTTGCCCTGTGCAACGAAACCGATGTGCCTGTCCGCCGCCGCGCGCAACTGCACGAGCGCCTCCTCCGGGCTGCCTTTACTGTCGAGCACGACGAGTTCGAGCGGGTGTGCGCCGTCGCGCAGTTTCACGCCGCCCGCCGCATTGACCTGTTCGACGCCGAACCGCAGGTTGCGCTCGACCGCAGCGCCCGCGTTCGCGAATGGGCCCGACATGCCCTCGATCAGTGCGATGCGCACCGGCTCGCCCGCCGCGAACGCGGACGACGCCAGCAGCCACCCCACGCTCAATGCGAGCGCGCAACGTTTCCACAGCTGCATCGGCTCCTTGCCCTTCAATATCTGTCCGAGAAGCGCGGATCATAGGCCGCGAGCGCTACTGGCCGCAAGCGCGGCGCGAAGCGACACCTCGATGGTCGCTGCCGACGATCCGCACCGATTTTTTCTGCGCGATGCGCCGACGCGCGCCGTCCGTGATACAACTGAGCGGTTAGAGAGCTCTGGAGAATCCCATGCGCATTCGCATTCCCGTGCGCCTGCCGGTGCTGGTCGCCTGCGCGGCGGCGCTGCTTGCCGGTTGCGCACAACCGTGGCAGCAATACCAGGCCGGCCAGGACGAGTCGGCGATCGTCGCGCGTATGGGGCCGCCGCGCGAGATCTACGACCTGCCCGGCGGCGGCAAGCGCCTGATGTGGCCGACTCAACCGATGGGCGAAATCACCATTGCGGCCGACGTCGACGCGGCCCACCGGATCGTCAACGTCCGACAGGTGCTGCAGCCGAGCGAGTTCTATCGCGCGGATATCGGCAAGTGGACCAAGACCGACGTGCTCGTCAATTTCGGCCGCCCGGTCGAGACGTCCTACTTCCCTCTGATGAAGCGCGAAGTGTGGACCTACCGCTATCTGGAAGACAACGTCTGGTACATGATGTACAGCTTCTACTTCGACCAACAAGGCATCCTGCGCACCACGCAGAAAACGCCGGACCCGCTGCACGACCCCGACCGCCGCAACCTCTTCTGATCGGAACGATTGCGCTTTATACGCAATTTTCACAATGGCCATTTACGAATTATTGCGTGAATGGCCATTTTCATTTCTTGGTCATATTCGATTAATTTCCCATTCGATGCGGCAATCCTTTCCGATCGAAGCTGCGCTGAAAGCATTATGCGGAATCCCTTGCCACACGGGCGTCAGCGGGAAACAGGCATGCACGACACATGTCATGCATTGCATTGGTGCATGCGCTGCACCACGCCAGATCGAGTTGAAACAATTTGTTTCATTGGCACCAGACGTTAGGGCATACCCCTAATATCGGACGAAATTGAACCTTTCAATTTAGAAAGCATCATATTGCTCCACTTCGTCCGGTATCTGTTTGCCCTTATCAGAAAGGAGTCCTCATGAATCGCCCCAAGAGCATGCTGGTTGCCAACATCGCCTGGGCCCGCGAGACGCACGAGCATACGCCCGGCTTCTTCGATGCACTCGCACGCGGCCAGAACCCGCGCGTGCTGTGGATCGGCTGCGCCGACAGCCGGGTGCCAGCCGAAACCATCACGCATTGCGCGCCCGGCGAACTGTTCGTCCATCGCAACATCGCGAACCTGTTCCATCCCGACGACGACAATTCGGCGAGCGTGCTCGAGTACGCCGTGCGCGTGCTCGAAGTCGATCACGTGATCGTGTGCGGCCATTACGGATGCGGCGGCGTGCGTGCGTCGCTGCTGCCGCCGCCCGCCGACCTGCCGCACGTCGCGCGCCGCATCGCGCCGCTGTGCGCGCTTGCACGACGCCATCGCGGCACACTGGACGGACTCGACGACACGGCGGCCGCCGACCGCCTGGCCGAGCTCAACGTGCTCGAACAGGTTCGGCTGCTGCGCGCGTCGCCGATCGTGCATGGCCGGCAGCGGCCGCCGCTCGTGCACGGCTGGATCTTTTCGCTCGCCGACGGCCGCCTGAAGGAACTCGACTCCGGCTACACGACACCACCGGTCGAAGCGGAGCATGCCGCCATGGCCGCCGCACTGAGCTGATCGCCCCCTTACGCCAAGAAATCACCCCAACCATGAAACTGAACGAGCGCCTGTCCACGCTGCCGCGCGACATCGTCGCCGGCATCGTCGTTTTCCTCGTCGCGCTGCCGTTGTGTCTCGGCATCGCCAATGCGTCCGGCGTCGAGCCGTTCGCCGGGCTCGTGTCCGGCATCGTCGGCGGCATCGTCGTCGCGCTGCTGAGCGGCTCGTCGCTGTCGGTCAGCGGACCGGCCGCCGGCCTTGTCGTGATCGTCGTCGAAGGGATCGCGCAACTCGGCAGCTTTTCCGCATTCCTGCTCGCGGTGCTGTTGTCCGGCGTGCTGCAGTTCGGCTTCGGCATGCTCCGCGCCGGCCGCTTCGCCGCATACGTGCCATCGCCCGTCATCAAGGGCATGCTCGCGGCGATCGGCCTGCTGCTGATCATCAAGCAGATTCCGTTCGCATTCGGCATCGGCGGGGCGGCCGCGCAATCGTTTGCGTCATGGCCGAGCCTGCCGACCGCCTGGGCCGCGACGGCCATCGCACTTGTCTCGCTCGCGCTGCTCATCGCGTGGGATCTGCCAGCGCTCAAGCGCTTCGGCTGGGTGCGCTCGGTGCCCGCGCCGCTCGCGGTCGTCGTGTTCGGCATCGCCGCGACGCTCGTGCTCGGCGTCGTTGCACCGTCGGTCTCGCCGGGCGCCGCGCATCGCGTCACGCTGCCGGAGCTCGAATCGTTCGCGGCACTCGCGGCATCGCTGAAGCACGCCGAGTTCGGCCCGAACTTCGCGCAGCTGGTCAATCCGGACGTGTGGCGCGTCGCGATCACGCTCGCGGTCGTCGCGAGCCTCGAGACGCTGCTGAGCCTGGAGGCGGTCGAACAGATCGATCCGAAGCGCCGGCCGACCCAGCCGGACCGCGAGCTGAAGGCCCAGGGTGTCGGCAATCTCGTCGCGGGTGCGTTCGGCGGGCTGCCGATCACGTCGGTGATCGTGCGCAGTTCGGTGAACGTGAACGCGGGCGCGCAAAGCCGGATGTCGGCGATCGTGCACGGGATCCTGCTGCTTGCCAGCGTGTTCGCGCTGACCGGGCTGATCAACCTGATCCCGCTCGCGAGCCTCGCGGCGATCCTGATCCACACCGGCTTCAAGCTCGCGAAACCGGCGCTGTTCCGCTCGGTGCTGAAGCAGGGCTCGGCCGCGTTCGTGCCGTTCGCCGCGACGATCGCGGGCGTGCTGGCGGTCGATCTGCTATTCGGCATCGCGCTCGGCATCGCATGCAGCGTGCTGGCGGTCGCGGTCGCGAACCTGAAAAGCCCCGTCACGCTCGCGCAGCACGACGACCATTTCCTGCTGTCGTTCCGCAAGGACGTGTCGTTCCTCGGCAAGGTGCAGGTCAAGCATCACTTGCGGCACATTCCCGACCGCGCGGCCGTGATCATCGACGCGACGCGCGCCGACTACATCGATCACGACGTGCTGGAACTGCTCGACGCGTTCGTCGCCGATGCGCCGCGGCGCGGGATCGCGGTCGAATTCCGCCGCCGCAGCCCGGCACCCCGCCCCTCCGCGCGCCGCTGGCTGTTCCGCGCGCCGGCGGCCGAATGACCGGCGCATGAAAAAACACCCCGGGCGGCGCAAGGCCGCACGGGGTGTTTCGTGTGCGCCGGACGCTCGACGCGCAGCGCTTACGAGCGCTGCGGGTTGACCTTGTCGTCCTTCGAGTGCAGCTTGTTCAGCGCCGAGATGTACGCCTTCGCGGACGCCGCGACGATGTCCGGATCGGTGCCGACACCGTTGACGATCCGCCCGCTCTTCGACAGCCGGACGGTCACTTCGCCCTGCGCCTGCGTGCCGGTCGTGATCGCGTTCACCGAATACAGCAGCAGTTCGGAACCGCTGCCGACTTCGCCCTCGATCGCGTTGAACGTCGCGTCGACCGGCCCGTTGCCGCGCGCCTCGCCGGTCACTTCCTTGCCCTCGACCGCGAACACGATCTTCGCTTGCGGCTGCTCGCCCGTCTCCGAACGCTGCGACAGCGACACGAACTTGAAGTGCTCCTGCTCTTGCGCGAGCGCCGACTCTTCGGAGACGATCGCGATGATGTCTTCGTCGAAGATCTCGGCCTTGCGATCGGCGAGATCCTTGAAGCGCAAGAACGCGGCGTTCAGTTCGGCTTCGCTGTCGAGCGACACGCCGAGTTCCTGCAGGCGCTGCTTGAACGCGTTGCGGCCCGACAGCTTGCCGAGCACGATCTTGTTCGCGGTCCAGCCCACGTCTTCGGCGCGCATGATCTCGTAGGTGTCGCGCGCCTTCAGCACGCCGTCCTGGTGGATGCCCGACGCGTGCGCGAATGCATTCGCGCCGACCACCGCCTTGTTCGGCTGCACGACGAAACCGGTGATCTGCGACACGAGCTTCGACGTCGGCACGATCTGCGTCGTGTCGATGCCGACGTCGAGGCCGAAGTAGTCCTTGCGGGTCTTCACGGCCATCACGATTTCCTCGAGCGACGTGTTGCCCGCGCGCTCGCCGAGACCATTGATCGTGCACTCGATCTGCCGCGCACCGCCGATCTTCACGCCGGCAAGCGAGTTCGCCACCGCCATCCCGAGGTCGTTGTGGCAGTGCACGGAGAAAATCGCCTTGTCCGAATTCGGAATGCGTTCGCGCAGCGTCTTCACCAGGTTGCCGTAGAGCTCCGGCACACCGTAGCCGACCGTGTCGGCAATGTTGATCGTCGTCGCCCCTTCGGCGATCACGGCTTCCAGCACGCGGCACAGGAAGTCGAGATCCGAACGGCTGCCGTCTTCCGGCGAGAATTCGACGTTGTCGGTGAACTTGCGCGCGAAGCGCACCGCGAGACGCGCCTGCTCGAACACCTGGTCCGGCGTCATCCGCAGCTTCTTCTCCATGTGCAGCGGCGACGTCGCGATGAACGTGTGGATCCGCGAGCTGTTGGCCGGCTTCAGTGCGTCGGCCGCGCGCTGGATGTCCTTGTCGTTGGCGCGCGCCAGCGAGCAGATCGTGCTGTCCTTCACCAGGCCGGCGATCGTGTGGATTGCGTCGAAGTCGCCGTTCGAGCTGGCCGCGAAACCAGCCTCGATCACGTCGACCTTCATCCGCTCGAGATGCTTCGCGATGCGGATTTTCTCTTCCTTCGTCATCGACGCGCCGGGCGATTGTTCACCGTCACGCAACGTCGTATCGAAAATGATCAGCTTGTCTGTCATGGGGGGCTCCAGGGCTCTTTATACGGGAATCAAACGTAATGAGATCGCGCCACCGCTGGCGACGCTCAACAACAGACGAGGCTTGACGGAGGGCGAGAACGGTCAGCGCGGCAGGCGCGCCAAAGCTAGCGCGCGTAGCGGCGCACCGGCTAGAAGGAGGGAGAGGCGGGAAAATGCAGTCATGCCGAAGACTATAGCGGCATTCCGCTGGGTGCGCAATCGGACGGCACCCGGGATCCGGGCCGCGCCGTGCGAAAAAGGGGCAAATGAAAACGGCGGCCTCAAGGCCGCCGTTGCCGGGCAGGATTGCGCGTCAGTGATCGCGCTGCGACGAGCGCGCGGGGTTCGCCCGTCCGCGCACGGCCATGTAGGCCCAGAATACGTAGCCGGACAGTCCGTACAGCACGAACAGGCAGAACAGCATCAACGGCGGATCGGACGACACGAGCACGAACGCGACGACGACCAGCAGGATCGCCGCGAACGGCACGCGATGCCGCACGTCGAGCGCCTTGCCACTGTAGAACGGCGCGTTCGACACCATCGTCACGCCTGCATAGATCGTCAGTGCGAACGCGACCCACGGCAGCCAGCCGAGCTTCATCGGCACGCGGTTGTCGGTCGCGAGCCAGACGAAGCCGGCGATCAGCGCGGCGGCGGCCGGACTCGGCAGCCCCTGGAAGAATCGCTTGTCGACAACGCCGATGTTCGTGTTGAAGCGCGCGAGACGCAGCGCGGCGCCCGAACAGTAGACGAACGCGGCGAGCCAGCCCCAGCGGCCGAGATCCTTCAGCACCCATTCGTACATCACGAGTGCCGGCGCGACGCCGAACGACACCATGTCGGACAGGCTGTCGAACTGTTCGCCGAACGCGCTTTGCGTATGCGTCATTCGCGCAACGCGCCCGTCCATCCCGTCGAGCACCATCGCGACAAAGATCGCGATCGCGGCGATCTCGAAGCGCACGTTCATCGCCTGCACGACCGCGAAGAAGCCGCAGAACAGCGCAGCGGTCGTGAACGCGTTCGGCAGCAGGTAGATGCCGCGCGTTTTCAGGAACCGCTGGCGCGCGGCGCGGCGGCTTTCGATGGGCGCCGGATCCGGCGCCATCACCTTGTTGCGGCGGAACGGGCGTGGCGTCTGGCCAGAGCCGTTGCGCGGCCGACGCGGTTTGAATGCGGCCATCGTGCGTCCCGCCGCTTACTGTTCGAGCTCGGCGAGGATCGTCGACGACGCGTAGACCTTCTCGCCGATCGACACCTTCGCACGGCTGCCGAGCGGCAGGTACACGTCGACGCGCGAACCGAAGCGGATGAAACCGTAGCGCTGGCCGCGCGACAGCGGCTCGCCGGCACGCACGTAGCAGAGAATCCGGCGGGCGACGAGGCCTGCGATCTGCACGGCGGTGACGGTCTTGCCGCTCGCCGTCTGGATCACGACCGCATTGCGCTCGTTCTCGGTCGACGCCTTGTCGATCGCCGCGTTCAGGAACGCGCCGGGGAAGTATTCGACCTTGGTGACCGCGCCGTCGACCGGCGAACGCTGCGAATGGACGTTGAAGACATTCATGAACACGCTGATCTTCAGCGCTTCGCGATTCGCGTACGGATCCTGGGTGGTCTCGACCGCGACGATGCGGCCGTCCGCCGGGCACAGCACCGCGTTCGGCTGCGCCGGGATCGGGCGCTGCGGATCGCGGAAGAACTGGACGACGAAGACGAGCAGCAGCCAGAACGGCCATGCGAAGCCGAAGCCCCCGACGGCGTGGATCAACAACGCGATGACGGCTGCAATCGCGATGAACGGCCAGCCTTCGCGCGCGATGATCGGATGAGGATAGTTCATGGGTTCGTTCGGTGTTCGGTGAATTGCAAAGCCCGTAGGATAGCAAAAGCCGCCCGGGGCACTGCTGCCTTCGGACGGCTTTTTGATACCGACCCTCCACTCGAAGGGCCGGAACAGCACGACGTGCTTAGTTCTTCGTCTGGTCGACGAGCTTGTTCTTCGCGATCCACGGCATCATCGCGCGCAGCTTCGCACCGACTTGCTCGATCTGGTGCTCGGCCGTCAGGCGGCGGCGCGACTGCAGCGTCGGCGCGCCTGCCTTGTTCTCGAGGATGAAGCTCTTCGCGTATTCGCCCGTCTGGATGTCGGTCAGACACTGCTTCATCGCCTTCTTCGTCTCTTCCGTGACGACGCGCGGGCCCGTCACGTACTCGCCGTACTCGGCGTTGTTCGAGATCGAGTAGTTCATGTTCGCGATGCCGCCTTCATAGATCAGGTCGACGATCAGCTTCAGCTCGTGCAGGCACTCGAAGTACGCCATTTCCGGCGCGTAGCCGGCTTCGACCAGCGTCTCGAAACCAGCCTTGATCAGCTCGACGGTGCCGCCGCACAGCACGGCCTGCTCGCCGAACAGGTCGGTTTCGGTTTCTTCACGGAAGTTCGTCTCGATGATGCCTGCACGGCCGCCGCCGTTCGCTGCCGCGTACGACAGCGCGATGTCACGCGCCGCGCCCGACTTGTTCTGCGCAACCGCGATCAGGTGCGGCACGCCGCCACCTTGCGAGTACGTGCCGCGCACGGTGTGGCCCGGCGCCTTCGGTGCGATCATGATCACGTCGAGGTCGGCGCGCGGGATCACCTGGCCGTAGTGGACGTTGAAGCCGTGTGCGAATGCCAGTGCGGCGCCCTGCTTGATGTTCGCGTGCACTTCCTTCGCGTACACGTCGGCGATCTGCTCGTCCGGCAGCAGCATCATGACGACGTCCGCGCCCTTCACCGCTTCGGCGACTTCCTTGACCGACAGGCCCGCGTTTTCTGCCTTGCTCCACGACGCGCCGCCCTTGCGAAGGCCGACCGTCACGTTCACGCCGCTGTCCTTCAGGTTCAGTGCGTGCGCATGGCCTTGCGAGCCGTAGCCGATGATCGTGACTTGCTTGCCCTTGATGAGGGAGAGGTCAGCGTCTTTGTCGTAGAAAACGTTCATGATGGTTCCTTCGCTAATTCAAAAATTCAACAATTCGTTCAGATGGAGTACTGCGAGCCGGGACATGACGGCGCACCCGGCGTGCCTTTTCTGCAATTCGGCATCACACCTTCAGGATGCGCTCGCCGCGTCCGATGCCGGAGCTGCCGGTACGCACGGTCTCTAGGATCGCGGTGGCGTCCAGCCCCTGGATGAATGCGTCGAGCTTGTCGCTCGCGCCCGTCAATTCGATCGTGTAGGTCTTTTCGGTCACGTCGATGATGCGGCCGCGGAAAATGTCCGACATCCGCTTCATTTCTTCGCGCTCCTTGCCCACTGCACGTACCTTGATCAGCATCAGCTCGCGTTCGATGTGTGCACCGTCGGTCAGGTCCACCACTTTCACCACCTCGATCAGGCGGTTCAGATGCTTCGTGATCTGTTCGATCACGTCGTCCGAGCCAATGGAAACGATGGTCAGCCGCGACAGCGATTGGTCTTCGGTCGGCGCCACCGTCAAGGTTTCGATGTTGTAGCCGCGTGCGGAAAACAGACCGACCACGCGCGACAGCGCGCCCGGTTCGTTTTCCAGCAGGACGGAAATGATGTGTCTCATGTTCGCTTCTTCCAGAATGTGTCCGTGTCGATTCACTCGCGCCGCGCGCCGCCCCGATGCCGCACCGCCCTTCGTGAAGGCGGCCGCTTCGATCCGGGCGCGCGTCGCGCCGTTAGAGATCTTCCGATCCGAGCAGCATCTCGGTGATGCCCTTGCCGGCCTGTACCATCGGCCAGACGTTTTCGGTCGGATCGGTCTGGAAGTCGAGAAACACGGTGCGGTCCTTCAGGCGCAGCGCTTCCTTCAGCGCCGGCTCCACATCCGAGGTCTTTTCGATCCGCATGCCGACGTGGCCGTATGCCTCGGCAAGCTTCACGAAATCAGGCAGCGCATCCATGTACGAATGCGAATAGCGCTTGCTGTATTCGATTTGCTGCCACTGGCGGACCATGCCGAGATAGCGGTTGTTCAGCGAAATGATCTTCACGGGCGTGTCGTACTGCAGGCAGGTCGACAGTTCCTGGATGCACATCTGGATCGAGCCTTCGCCCGTGATGCACAGCACGTCGTCGTCCGGGTGCGCCATCTTGACGCCCATCGCTGCCGGCAGGCCGAAGCCCATCGTGCCGAGGCCGCCGGAGTTGATCCAGCGACGCGGCTTGTTGAAACGGTAGAACTGCGCGGCCCACATCTGGTGCTGGCCGACGTCCGAGCACACGAACGCGTTGCCGTCCGTCAGCTCCCAGGCCTTCTCGACCACGTACTGCGGCTTGATGATCTCGCTTTCGCGATCGAACTTCAGGCAGTCCTTCGAACGCCAGCCCTCGATGTCCTTCCACCATTGCGCGAGCGCCTCGGTGTCGGGGCCATGCTCGGCCGTCTGCAGTTGCTCGATCAGCTCCTTCAGCACTTCCTTCACGTCGCCGACGATCGGGATGTCGACCTTCACGCGCTTCGAGATCGACGATGGGTCGATGTCGATGTGGATGATCTTGCGCGGGCGCGACGCGAAGTGCGCCGGGTCGCCGATCACGCGGTCGTCGAAGCGGGCGCCGATCGCGATCAGCACGTCGCAGTGCTGCATCGCCATGTTCGCTTCGTACGTGCCGTGCATGCCGAGCATGCCGAGGAATTTCTTGTCCGACGCGCGATAGCCGCCGAGGCCCATCAGCGTGTTCGTGACCGGGTAGCCGAGCAGGTCGGCGAACTGGTTCAGTTCGCGCGACGCGTCGGCGAGGATGATGCCGCCGCCCGTGTAGATGTACGGACGCTTCGCCGACAGCAGCAGCGACACGGCCTTGCGGATCTGGCCCGAATGGCCTTTCGTGACGGGGTTGTACGACCGCAGCGACACGCTCTTGACCGGCTCGTACTGGCACGGGGTCTTCGAGATGTCCTTCGGGATGTCGATCAGCACCGGGCCCGGACGGCCGGTGCGGGCGATGTAGAACGCCTTCTTGACGGTTTCCGCGAGGTCGCGCACATCCTTCACGAGGAAGTTGTGCTTCACGCACGGACGCGTGATGCCGACCGTATCGCATTCCTGGAACGCGTCCTGGCCGATCGCGGCAGTCGGCACCTGGCCGCTGATCACGACCATCGGGATCGAATCCATGTATGCCGTTGCAATGCCGGTCACCGCATTGGTGACACCGGGGCCGGACGTCACGAGACAGACGCCGACGTTGCCGGTGGAACGCGCATACGCATCGGCTGCGTGCACGGCCGCCTGTTCGTGGCGCACCAGCACGTGCTGAATCTTGTCCTGCTTGTAAAGCTCGTCGTAGATGTAGAGTACCGAGCCGCCGGGATAGCCCCAGATGAATTCGACGTTCTCGTCGGCCAGTGCCTTCATGAGCACGGTGGCGCCGATGGAGTCGCTATCGGGAGGGGAAAGGGGTTCCGACGTGGAGAATTCCGCGCTGGGCATGTTCATTTTGACCTTTCGAATTTTCGGCAAAAAATTGATCGGGTGCTCTCTGCCGGGCTTGTGGCTCGGGTTCAAGCGGCGCGTCCAGTTTGAAGGGCGGGCTTCTTGGGCCAGCCTCAAATGAGACCATCACTTCATGTTGCGAATCGTTGACGATAGCGGGTCGTGCTGGGGGCGTCAAGCAAAATATCCCGCAGCGCATCATGGCCTCGTCCGTCCGGGCCGCAGACGCTGTTCGCGCGCAACGTACCGAGCCGCTCCCGGTGCCAAATCGCGCGAAAATTTGTTAGCATCCGCGGGTTTTACGAAATTTTTCGACCTTTCACACGCCGCAGTCCGCAGCGCATACCTTTACGGAATGGCATCAGACAAGGAACTCGCCGACTTTCTGGCGGGCGTCGAAAGGCGCGCGTTCAAGCAGGCTGCGTACGCCGTGCGTGACGACGATGCGTCGCTCGACATCGTGCAGGATGCGATGATCAAGCTGGCGGAGAAATATGGCGACCGGCCGGCGGCCGAGCTGCCGCTGCTGTTCCAGCGGATCCTGCAGAACGCGATCCATGACTGGTTCCGCCGGCAGAAGGTCCGCAATACCTGGGTCACGCTCTTCTCGTCGCTCAACAACACGGACGACGAGGACTTCGATCCGCTGGAAACGCTCGAGTCCGCGGACGACAATGCGGGCGTCGAGAGCACCGAGCACCGCCTGGAGCGGGAGCAGGTTCTGGCCCTGATCGACGAAGAAATCCAGAAACTTCCGACGCGTCAACGGGAAGCGTTCCTGATGCGTTATTGGGAAGATATGGATGTCGCCGAGACTGCCGCCGCAATGGGGTGCTCCGAAGGCAGCGTCAAGACGCACTGCTCGCGAGCCACCCACACCCTGGCGCAAGCGCTCAAGGCCAAAGGAATCACGCTATGAGCTCCGCTCCCGTAAATCGAGAACACGAATTCGCGCTGAAGGTCCGCCGCGCGCTGGACGAACGTGCCGCGGCGCTGCCTGCCGCGACCACCGACCGTCTGGCCGTCGCGCGCCGGGCCGCGCTCGCGCGCAAGAAGCCGGAAGCCGCGACCGCGCCGGTGTTCGTGCCCGCGTTCGCCGGTGCCGCCGCATACGGCACGCCGCCCGCGAGTCGCCCGCAGACGTCGTTCGCGCGCCGCCTGCTGCGCGCCTGGCCGCTCGCGCTGCTGCTCGCGGGGCTCGTCGGCATCGCGTACTGGGAAGACATGCAGCGCACCGCCGAGCTCGCCGACATCGACGCGGCGATGCTCAGCGACGACCTGCCGCTCAACGCGTATCTCGATCACGGGTTCAACGCGTATCTTTCGCACGCACGCTAACAGAGAATAACGAGGGGATCGCACGGGTGAGTCAGAAACGCGGCCTGGCCGTATTTTTCGGATGCGTGATCGCGATCGCCGTTTCGTACGTCGCCACCTATTCCCGATTCAACCCGCCTCCCACGACGACCTCCGTCGCGGCCAGCAGCGCGCCCGCGCCGACCTCGGCCGCCGCCGGGCTGACCACCGAACTCGCCCCGCTGCCCCTGCCGCTGCCGGCCGCCAACGGCCCGCTGTCGTGGGCGCGCCTGACGCCTGCGCAGCGCGCGGCACTCGCGCCGTTCGCCGAACAGTGGGACGGTTTTAGTGACGCACGCAAGCGAAAATGGCTGAAGATCGCGTCACGTTTCGCGAAATTGACGCCTGATGAGCAGAAGCACCTGCAAGAGAGGATGTCCGAGTGGGCGCGGATGACGCCCGAGCAGCGCCGCGTCGCGCGTGAAAATTACCAGAGCGCGAAGGAGTTGTCCGCGCAGGCCCGCGAGCGTGCGTGGAAGGCGTACCAGCAACTTCCCGAAGAACAGAAGCAGCGCCTCGCCGCAACCGAGCGCCGTCGCCGGCCGAGCGTCGTCAGCGCGCCGCCGGCGGTCGCCGATCGCGATGTGCGCCGTCTCGTGAATTCGCACGAGCATCCGGCGAGCAACCCGGCGCCGGCATCGGCGCCCGCTACGGCCGGCGCCGGCACGCCGCCCGTGGCGGCATCGTCGACGTCCGGCACCGCACCCGCTCCTGCAACCGTCACGCCCGTCTCGCCGGCCGACGCGCCGTCGATGTTCAAGGGCTCCTGACCCGCCGTGGCGAGCGCCTCCGCACCGCAGGCCCCGGCCGTCGTCGCCGCGCCATCCGTGCGGCGGCGCCTCGCCGCGATGCTGTACGAAGCCGTGCTGCTGTTCGGCGTCGTGTTCTTCGCGGGCCTCGCATTCAGCCTCGCGACGCAGCAGCGCAACGGCCTCGTTCATCACAACCTCCTCGCCGCGTGGATCGCGGTCGTCGTCGGCGCGTACTTCGTCTGGTTCTGGACCCACGGCGGCCAGACGCTGCCGATGAAGACCTGGCGGCTGCGGCTCGAATCGTCGAGCGGCCGCCCGCTGAGCGCCGGCCACGCGCTCGTCCGCTACGCGCTCGGGTGGCTGTGGTTCCTGCCGCCGCTCGCGCTGCATCCGCTCCTCGGCCTGTCGGTGCCCGTCACGCTTGCGCTGGCCGCCGCGTGGATCGCCGCATGGGCCGGCGCCGCCCGATTGCACGCCGATCGCCAGTTCCCGCACGACCGGATCGCCCGCACGCGCATCGTCGCAATTCCGCGCTGACGCGCCGCGGTCCGCGCGACCGCGACCCGTTCCGCGCGTTCGGCGCATCCATCAGACGAAAAGCCTCGAAGGCGCTGCGGCGGCCACCCCGCGCGGCGGGCCCGATCATCGCAGGGCGGTCGGTTCGGCCGATTACGCAACGGCGCCGCATTCACTGCTAAACACGCCGGAACGACAGTAATAAGAACGTCTCGTGACTGTCACGGCATAGTCACGCCCGCATGGCGCAATGCCGGTAATGTCAACCGGCGCGAGTCATGCATGGGCCAGAAAACGTCCGCGACCTCCCTGTTCCGTCAACCGCTCGGCGCCCGCGCCGTCACCGCCTTCCTGTCCGGCTCGGCCGCAACCGATGCCCTTTCGTCGCACGAACCGACGGCCGCGCACGCCAGGCAACACGATGACCCGGAGCCGTCCACCCACCGCTACCGCACGATCTGGCTGTCCGACATCCATCTTGGCTCGAGCGGCTGCCAGGCGCCGTACCTGCTCGACTTCCTGCGCCACAACGATTCGGAATACCTGTACCTCGTCGGCGACATCATCGACGGCTGGCAGCTGAAGAAGGGCTGGTACTGGCCGCAGGCGCACAACGACGTCGTGCAGAAGGTGCTGCGCAAGGCGCGCAAGGGCACGCAGGTGGTCTACATCCCGGGCAACCACGACGAAGGCGCGCGGCAGTTCTGCGACCTCGCATTCGGTGACATCCAGGTGCGCGGCGAAGCATTTCACACGACGCTCGCGGGCAAGCGCCTGTGGATCGTGCACGGCGACCTGTTCGACGGCGTGATCCAGCACGCGAAATGGCTCGCGTATCTCGGCGACACGCTCTACACGCTGATCCTCGTGCTGAACCGCTGGTTCAACCGGATCCGCAGCCGGCTGGGCTTCCAGTACTGGTCGCTGTCGCAGTACCTGAAGCACCAGGTGAAGAACGCGGTGAACTTCATCTCGCAGTTCGAAACCGTGATGACCGACGAAGCACGCCGCCGCGGCTGCGACGGCGTCGTGTGCGGGCACATCCACAAGGCGGAGATCCGCGACATCGACGGCGTGCTGTACTGCAACGACGGCGACTGGGTCGAGAGCCTGTCCGCGCTCGTCGAAACGATGGAAGGCGAGCTGAAGATCGTCTACTGGACGGTGATGCGCACCGCGCCGTCCGCCGCTCCGTCGCGCAAGGCCAAGGCCACCGCCGCCTGACACAACTCCACTTACAGGACACATGCCGCGATGAAGATCATGATCGTCACCGACGCGTGGGAACCGCAGGTCAACGGCGTCGTGCGCACGCTGAAGAGCACCTCGCGCGAACTCACCGCGCTCGGCCACCGGGTCGAAATGCTGACGCCGCTGGAATTCCGCACGGTGCCCTGCCCGACCTACCCCGAGATCCGCCTGTCGATCCTGCCGTACCGCAAGCTGCGCGCGCGGATCGACGCATTCGCGCCCGACGCGCTGCACATCGCGACCGAAGGCCCGCTCGGCCTCGCCGCACGACGCTATGCGCGCGCGCGCAAGCTGCCGTACACGACCGCGTACCACACGCGTTTTCCGGAATACGTGCAGGCGCGCTTCGGCATTCCGCTGTCGGCGACCTACAAGTTCCTGCACTGGTTCCACGGGCCGTCACTCGCGGTGATGGCGCCGACCCCGGTCGTGAAGCAGGACCTCGAGAAATTCGGCTTCACGAACGTCGTGCTGTGGACGCGCGGCGTCGATCTCGACATCTTCCGGCCGATGGAATCGAAGGTGCTCAATACCGCGCGGCCGATCTTCCTGTACGTGGGCCGCGTCGCGATCGAGAAGAACGTCGAGGCATTCCTGCGCCTCGACCTGCCCGGCTCGAAGTGGGTCGCGGGCGAAGGTCCGGCGCTCGCCGAACTGAAATCGCGCTACCCGGAAGCGAACTATCTCGGCGTCCTGTCGCAAGCCGAGCTCGCCAAGGTGTATGCTGCGGCCGACGTGTTCGTGTTCCCGAGTCGCACCGACACGTTCGGCCTCGTGCTGCTGGAGGCGCTCGCGTGCGGCACGCCGGTCGCCGCGTACCCCGTCACGGGCCCGATCGACGTGCTCGGCGGGGGCGATGCCGGCGCGATGCACGAAGACCTGCAGGAAGCCTGCCTCGAGGCGCTCAAGATCGAACGGGAGACTGCCCGCGCGTGGGCCGAGCGCTTCTCGTGGCGCGCGGCGTCCGAGCAGTTCGCGTCGCATCTGAAACCGCTGCCGAAGACTGCGTACTCGCCCCCCGAAGGTGCCGCCGTTTGAAACGAGACCTGAACGACAAGACCCCGCTCCCCGCCGCGACGGCGCAACCGCATCGCCCGTTCGACGAAGAAGAACCGCACGCCGATGCGGACGCGCACGCGCACGAACCGCTCGGCCCCGACGATCGCCTGGCGCCGCTGCCGCCGAACCCGTACAAGCGCCACCGCGGCATCACGCGTGCGTGGTACGCGCTCAAGCATTCGCTGAACGGGTTTCGCGTCGCGATCCGCGAAGAGAGCGCGTTTCGCCAGGAGCTCACGCTCGCCGCGCTGATGCTGCCGATCGGCGCGTTCTCGCCGGTTCCCGCCGCCTCGCGGGCGCTGCTGATCGCGTCGGTCCTGCTGGTGCTGATCGTCGAGCTGTTGAACTCGAGCGTCGAGGCCGCGATCGACCGCATCTCGCTCGAGCGTCACGAATTGTCGAAGCGCGCGAAGGATCTCGGCAGCGCGGCGGTCACGGTCGCGCTGTTCGCGTGCGTGACGACGTGGGGCTTCGTGCTCGGCCCGGTCGTCGCACGCTGGCTCGGCTTCTAGCAGCACCCGCGGCACCGCCTGCGTGCGGCGGTGCACCATGCGCGGAACGCATCGCGATCACGAAATGCGCCCGTTGTAAGGAATCCGCGGTTTATAATCGTCGGCCAGACCTAGAACAGCAACCCGCGCCGGACGAATCTCGCAGCATCGATTGCAGCGCCCGCCAGTCCGGCATACACAGGGCCGGACGACATGGAAGCGAAACCTCCCCGCCGCACCCGCGAACGGATTCTCGAGTTGTCGTTGAAACTCTTCAACGAGATCGGCGAGCCGAACGTCACGACGACGACGATCGCCGAGGAAATGGAAATCAGTCCAGGCAACCTGTACTACCATTTCCGCAACAAGGACGACATCATCAACAGCATCTTCGCGCAGTTCGAGCAGCAGATCGAACGGCGGTTGCGCTTTCCCGAAGATCACCGTCCGACGATCGACGAAACCTGGTCGTACCTGCAGTACATGGCCGACTTCATGTGGACCTACCGGTTCCTGTATCGCGACCTCAACGACCTGCTCGCGCGCAACCGTACGCTCGAGACGCACTTCAAGCAGATCATCAGCCACAAGGTGCGCTTCGCGCACGACATGTGCGAGCTGCTCGTGTCCGATGGCGAAATGGTCGCGACGCCCGCCGAGATCGAAGTCATCGCCACCAACATGGCCGTGATCTCGACGTACTGGCTGTCGTATCAGTACGTGATGCACCCGCGCAAATACAACGACCAGGACGCGATCCGCGAAGAGCTGCACCAGGTGAGCATGCACGTGATCTCGGTCATGGCCCCTTATCTGCGCGGCCGTTCGCGCCAGCTGTTCGACGATCTCGTCTCCGGCAAGCTGCCCAAGCGCCAGTTCACCGACTACCTGCCGCCGCGCGACGGTTCGCCGCGCCCAGCCGGCAGCCCGGTCGCCGCCAAGCCCGCCGCGAAGGATACGAAACAATGAAGGCTGTCTGTGTTTACTGCGGCTCGGCGTCCGGCGTGCGGCCCGTCTATGCGGACGCCGCGCGCGCGTTCGGCCGCGCGCTCGTCGATGCGGGCCTCACGCTCGTCTACGGCGGCGGCCGCGTCGGCCTGATGGGCGTGATCGCCGATGAAGTGATGGCGGCCGGCGGCCGTGCGGTCGGCGTGATCCCCGAGTTGCTGGTCGACAAGGAAGTCGGCCATACCGGGCTGTCCGAGCTGCACGTCGTGCCCGACATGCATCACCGCAAGAAGATGATGGCCGACCTCGCGGATGCGTTCGTCGCGATGCCCGGCGGCGCCGGCACGCTCGAGGAATTCTTCGAGGTCTATACGTGGGCGCAGCTCGGCTATCACCGCAAACCGGTCGCGCTGTACAACATCGATGCGTTCTACGATCCGCTGATCGCGCTGCTGCGCCATACGGTCGACGAAGGCTTCATGCGCCCGACCTACTTCGACGCGCTGTGCATCGACGCCGAACCGGTCGCGCTGATCGAACAGTTGCGCCGCTACCAGCCGCCCGTCCGCGACAAGTGGGCGCCGGACGCGGCCAAGTAACGTTTATCGGGAGCCGCACGCGATGCCCGCACCGTCGTCCGAGCGCCGGGCCGTCCTCATCACCGGCGCGAGCCGCGGCATCGGCCGTGCGACCGCCGTGCTCGCGGCCGAGCGCGGCTGGGACGTCGGCATCAACTACGCACGCGATGCGGCGGCAGCCGAACTGACCGCGCAAGCCGTTCGCGACGCCGGCGCACGCGCGTGTGTCGTCGCCGGCGACGTCGCAAACGAAGCGGACGTCATCGCGATGTTCGACACCGTCGCGGCGGCGTTCGGTCGCCTCGATGCACTTGTCAACAATGCGGGGATCGTCGCACCGTCGATGCCGCTCGCCGACATGCCCGTCGACCGGCTGCGGCGGATGTTCGACACCAACGTGCTCGGCGCCTACCTGTGCGCGCGCGAAGCCGCGCGCCGGCTGTCCACCGATCGCGGCGGGCGCGGCGGCGCGATCGTCAACGTGTCGTCGATCGCGTCCCGGCTCGGTTCCCCGAACGAGTACGTCGACTACGCGGGCTCGAAGGGCGCGGTCGATTCGCTGACGATCGGCCTCGCGAAGGAACTCGGCCCGCACGGCGTGCGCGTCAACGCGGTGCGGCCCGGCCTCATCGAGACGGAAATCCATGCGAGCGGCGGCCAGCCGGGCCGCGCGGCACGCCTCGGCGCGCAGACTCCGCTCGGCCGCGCGGGCGAGGCGCAGGAGATCGCGGAAGCGATCGTCTGGCTACTCGGCGATACCGCGTCATACACGACGGGCGCCCTGCTCGACGTCGGCGGCGGCCGATAATCGCGCCCCAAAAGGGCGAAAAACGGACCGGATGAAGCGATCCGTGGTCACGACACCACAAATCTCCACAATATCGTGACCATTTCAGTAAACATCCGTAACAGATCCGTGCTCTACTAGCGCCAAGTCAAAAACAGTCGATCATCCGGCTGTCATCTCGCTTCGATGCGACCCTTATGGGTCCGGCCTATGTCGCCGGCCCGCTTGACCCGACCGAGATCTTTTCCATGCCAGGAACCGCAGCGCCCGGCCGGCGACGCACATCCGTGCCCGCTTCGGCCATGCACGCCCGATCAGCCGCCGATCCCGACCTCAGCGCGACACGCCATGCCGCCGGCACGCCCGCCGTGGCCGGCACTCCCGCGGCAGACGCCGCCGGCGATCGCGTCCTCCGGCTCGGCTGGCGCGTCTGGCTGCTGGTTGCCGCGCTGGTCTGCGCGTACACGCTGCCGGGCGTGCTCGGCCACGATCCGTGGAAGCAGGACGAAACCTATACGTTCGGCATCATCCAGCACATGCTCGAGACGGGCGACTTCGTCGTGCCGACCAACGCCGGCCAGCCGTTCATGGAAAAGCCGCCGCTCTACGCGTGGGTCGCGACGAGTCTCGCGTGGCTGCTGCAGCGGGTGATGCCGCTGCACGACGCGGCACGGCTCGCGAGCGCGCTGTTCGCGGCGCTCGCGTTCAGCTTCATCGCGCGCGCCGCACGCAGTGCCAGCCGGGCCGACAGCTGGCTCGACCTGCGCGTGATCGGCCCCGTCGTGCTGAGCGCGAGCACGCTCGTCGTCGTCAAGCATGTGCACGACATGATGACGGACGTCGCGCTGTTCGCGGGCACTGCGATGGGCTTCTGCGGCCTGCTCGAGCTCGTGATGCAGCACGTCGCGCGTGCGCGCCAGATGCGCCACGGGCTGCCGGTGCGGCCGTCCGGCCGCTGGGCCGCGCCGATCTTCGGCGCAGGCGTCGGCATCGCGCTGATGGCGAAGGGGCTGTTCGTGCCGCTCGTGTTCTCGGCAACGCTCACGGGCGTGCTGGTGCTCTACCCCGCCTGCCGTACGCGTGCGTTCGCGCGCTCGCTCGCCGTCGCCGCGCTCGTGTTCGCACCGTTCGCGCTCATCTGGCCCACGGCGCTGTTCCTGCGCTCCGAAGCGCTCTTCATGACCTGGTTCTGGGACAACAACGTCGGCCGCTTCTTCGGTTTCTCGGTACCGGAACTGGGCGCGGAAAACGACAAGCCGTTCTTCATCGTGCGCGCATTCCTGCTGCTCGGCTTCCCGGTCGCACCGCTCGCGATCGCCGCGCTGGCACGCGGCGCATGGCGCGACTGGCGCACGCCGCGCATCGCGCTGCCCGTCCTGTTCGCCGGGATCGGCCTTGCCGTGCTGCAAGTGTCCGCGACCTCGCGCCAGCTCTACATCCTGCCGTTCTTCGCGCCGCTCGCGCTGGTTGCCGCGCAGGCGATCGAGCGCCTGCCGCGCGGGCTGCATCTTGCATGGGATTACCTGAGCCGACTGCTGTTCGGCACCGTGGTCGCGCTCGCGTGGGCGATCTGGGCGGTGATGGCCGACCCGGGTGCATCGCGTGCGGGCCTCGCGCCGCTAGGCCGCTGGCTGCCGCTCGACTGGACGATGCCGATCGTGCCCGGGTTCGTGATCGGCGCGCTCGTGCTGACGGTCGGCTGGCTGTGGCTGCTGCCGAAGCTGCGCACGACCGGCCTGTGGCGCGGCGCGCTGTCGTGGGGCGCGGGCGCGCTGGTCGCTTGGGGTCTCGTGTATACGCTGCTGCTGCCGTGGCTCGACGTCGCGAAGAGTTACCGGTCGGTGTTCGACGACCTGAACACGCACCTCGCGCTCGAATGGAGCGATGGCGACTGCATGGCGAGCCTGCACGGGCTCGGCGAATCGGAAGCGCCGATGCTGTACTACTTCTCCGGTATCCAGCACACGCCGATCGACGACGCGAAGACGACGCGCTGCACGTGGATGATCGTCCAGGGCGTGCGGGCCGTCGACCCGGCGCCGGGCAGCGAATGGAAACTGTTCTGGACTGGCGCTCGCCCGGGCGACGACGAGGAACTGCTGCGCGTCTACGTGCGCACCCCCGAAGAGCACGAAACGCAGTGATGCAAGGCGGCGCCGCGAAGCGGCGCCGTCGTCATTTCCGCAAGGCCGCGCAAGCAGCGCCCAAGCGCGGTTTCACGCCGGCCGCCCCACCGCCCCGCGCGTCAGAACGACGAGCCCGGCCCGCGCAGGAATGCCGTCTCCGCATCGGTCGACGGGCGGCCGAGAATCGCGTTCCGGTGCGGAAAACGGCCGAAGCGCTCGACCACGGCCGCATGGCGCAACGCGAAGTCGTGATAGCTCTCACACCCGGCTTCGCCACGAATGCCCGCGCACAGGCGCACGGCCTCCCGCTGGCTCTCGCCCGATTCGTCGTGTTCGAACGGCAGGTACGCAAACGCGCGGTGATGGCCACTTGGCAATTGCGCGTCCCACCCGGCCGCGACGACGCGCCGCGCGAGTGCCAGGGCCTTCGGATCGGCGGCGAACGCACGCGGCGTGCCGCGATGAATGTTGCGAGAGAACTGGTCGAGCACCACGATCAGCGCGAGCGCGCCGAGCGGCGTGTCGGCCCAGCGATCGTGGGCGCCGTCGCACGCGGCGTCGAGCAACGCGCCGTAGCGCGTCCGCAGCAGGTCGTCGAACGCCGCACCGCCGTTGAACCACACTTTGCGCGCGTGGCCGAACTCGACCGAACCCGGCTCGCCGAACCAGAAATCGAGAATCTCGCGCGCTTGCGGATCAAGCGCCGCGGCACTGCCCGTCAGGTTTTCGACCTTCATGCAAACTCCAGTACGAGGCGCCGTGTCCGCGCGCTCTTCTTTTCCAGTTTGGCGACCCGCAGCTCGCCGATTTCCGACGTATTGCGCACATGCGTGCCGCCGCACGGCTGAAGATCGACGCCTTCGATGCGCAGCAGCCGCACGCGACCCAGCCCCAGCGGCGGCTTCACGCTCATCGTGCGCACGAGCTCGGGCCGCTCGGTCATCTCGGCGTCGGTGATCCATTCGGTGGTGACGGCATGCGAGCCGTGGACCAGCGCCGCGAGACGGCGCTCGACGTCGACGCGGTCGATCGCGTCCGACGTCGCGAAATCGAGCCGCACGTAGTCGGCTGTCACGCTGCAGCCGTCGACCGGGTACGGCAGCACCGCGCACATCAGGTGCGCGGCCGTATGCAGCCGCATGTGCCGGTAGCGGCGCAGCCAGTCGATGTCCGCGACCACGCGCGCGCCGGGGGCGAGCGCCGCGACATGCGCTTCCTGGCCCGGCGCGGGCACGTGCACGGCATCGTCGGGCGTTGCGCCGTCGAACTTCGCCTTGCGCGTGTCGGCGATCGTGATCGTGCGCCCGTCAGGCAGCGTCAGCGTGCCGCTGTCGCCGGCCTGCCCGCCGCCAAGCGGATAGAACACGGTGCGGTCGAGCCGGATGCCGTCATCGCCGACGGCCGCAACGACGGCTTCGCATTGCGTCAGATAGGCATCTTCACGAAACAGGGCATGGGTCGTCATCGGGCGAGCCTCGTATCGATGGGGAAACGGTCAGTGTCGCGCCGCACCGGCCAGGCGCCCAGACGCAGATCGTCCGGCATGCGGACAGCGGCGTACCGGTCGATCAACCGGGCCGGTTGCGCATCCAGTCGGCCGTATCGTAGAACGAATGCATGAGCCGTTCACGCAACGGCTCGGCCAACCCGATGTCCTCCATTGCCCACGCCATGCAGCGCAGCCACTGATCGCGCTCGACCGATGCGATCGGGAACGGCAGGTGCCGTGCGCGCAGCCGCGGATGGCCGAACCGGCTGATGTAGTGATCGGGGCCGCCGAGCCAGCCGCTCAGGAACCAGAACAGCTTGTCGCGCGAGCCGTCGAGCGACGCCGGATGCAGCGCGCGAATCTCCGCGAACTCGGGCTCGAGGTCCATCAGGTCGTAAAAACGGTCCACCATTTCGCGCACGCGGGCTTCGCCGCCCACGAGCTCGAACGCCGTCGGTTGCGACGGCGCTTCATCATTCACATCGGTCATACGAATAATCGGAAACGGGATAGTCGGGGCCGCCGGCGACGCTCACGCGTCGCGCAGCGACTGCAGCGCCGGGCGTCGCAACACATTATGCAGGCTCAGCCAGCCGGCCGCACCGGCGCACGCGACGCCGGCCGCGATGCCGGCCGGCACGAGCCACGGATCGACGGCGAGCTGGAAGTCGAACACGCGCGACGCGAGCGCCCAGCCGACCGCGATCGCACCGGCCGACGCCAGCGCACCGGCCAGCGCGCCGACGACGATGAATTCCGCGCGCTGCACCGCATTGATCTGCGCGCGCGACGCACCGAGCGCACGCAGCAGCGCAGCCTCGCGCACGCGCTCGTCGCGCGAGCCGGCGAGCGCCGTGTACAGCACGAGCACGCCCGCAGCGAGCGTGAACGCAAACAGGAACTGCACCGCGCCGACCACCTGCAGCATCATCCGCTGCAACTGGGCGAGGATCGGCGCGAGGTCGATCGCGGTCAAGTTCGGGTAGCGCGCGATCAGCGGATCGAGCAGCGCCGTCTGCTCGGCCGGCAGGTGGAAGCTCGTCAGGTAGACGGCCGGGAAATCCTTCAGCACGGGCGGCGGCATCAGCACGAAAAAGTTGACGCGAAACGAGCCCCAGTCGAGCTTGCGCACGCTGGTGATCGGTGCATCGACCGTCAGCCCCGTCACGTCGAAGCGCAGTGTGTCGCCCGGCTTCACGTTCAGTGTCTTCGCGAGCCCGGCCTCGATCGAGATCTGCGGGCTGGCAGAGCGGCCGAACCAGTCGCCGGCGACGATCCGGTTGTCGGACGGCAGCTCGATCGTATACGACAGGTTGAACTCGCGGTCGACGAGCCGGCGCGCCTCGTCCGACGGATACGCGTCCGGGTTCACCGGCTTGCCGTTGATCGCGACGAGCCGGCCGCGCACCATCGGCGCGGGCACCGCATCGCGTACGCCGTGCGCGGCGAGCCACGCTGCAACGTCGTCGCGCTGATCGGGCTGGATGTCGATCAGGAACTGGTTCGGCGCATCGGGCGGCATCGACTGCCGCCAGCCGGCGACGAGGTCGTTGCGCGTGATCGCGATCAGCAGCAGGCACATCAGGCCCAGCGCGAGCGCGGTGATCTGCAGCGCGCTGGCCGTGCCGCGCCGGTGCAGCGACGCGAGCGCGTAACGCCAGCCGACACCCGCGGCCACGCGCGCGTCGCGCACCGCGCGCGCCGCCGCGTACAGCGCGAGTCGCGCGATCAGCGAGAACCCGACCAACGCGCCCGCGAACCCGCCCGCGACGATCAGCCCGAGCTTCAGGTTGCCCGCCGCGACGATCAGCAGCCCAGCGAACAGCACGACGCCGAGCGCATACAAGGCCCAGGCCGTGCGCGACGCATCGCCCCAGTCGCGCCGCAGCACACGCACCGGCGGCACGCGAGTGAGCGGTGCAAGCGGCGGCAGCGCGAAGCCGAGCAGCAGCACGAGCGCGGCGCCGATTCCGACGAGCGCGGGCCAGGGCGTGGGCGGCGGCAGCACGACGTCGATCAGGCTGCCGAGCGCCGCGAGGAGCGCCCAGTGGCCGCCGTAGCCGAGCAACGCGCCGGCGCCCCCCGAGACGATGCCGATGCCGGCGAATTCGAGCGCGAACAGCGTGCCGAGCGTGCGGCGGCTCACGCCGAGGCAGCGCATCGTCGCGCAGCCGTCCAGATGGCGCCGCATGTAGCGCTGCGCGGCCATCGCGATCGCGACCGCCGCGAGCAGCGCGGTGAGGAGCGCGACGAGCGTCAGGAAATGGCGCGCGCGATCGAGCGTCTGGCGCACCTGCGGCTGGCCTTCCTGCAACGATTCGAGGCCGACGCCGCGCAGCTTGCCGCCGTCCACGCGCCCGTGCGCATAGGCCTCGAAGCGCGCGACGGCCGGCGTGTCGCCGGCCACGAGCAGCCGATACGTGACGCGGCTGCCGTAACCGGTGAGCCCCGTCGCGGCGAGCTCGTCCGCGCGCATCATCAGCCGCGGCGAGAAATTGACGAACGAGAAACCGCGATCGAGTTCGCGGGAGATCGACGCCGCGACCGTGAACGTGCGCAACCCGACGCGCACGGTGTCCCCCGCCTTCAGGTGCAATGCATCGAGCAGCGCGGGATCGGCCCACACGGTACCGGGCGCGGGAATCGCGGTCGCCTTGTGCGCGGCGGTCGCACCGGCCGGCACGATCTCGACCGCGCCGCGCAGCGGATATCCGGGCGATACGGCCTTCACGGCCGCGAGGCGCGCGGGCGCTGCGGCGCCCACCTGGCCTCCGGCGGCCGATGCAATCATGCTCGGGAAAATCGCGGTCGTCGCGGTACGCAGGCCGAGTGCGCGCGCCTCGCGGTCGAACGACGGATCGACGGGATGGTCGGCACGCACGACGAAATCGGCGCCGAGCATCTGGCGCGCGTCGCGCTCGAGCCCCTGGCGCAGCCGGTCGGCGAGGAAGCCGACGCTCGTCAGCGCGGCGACCGCGAGCACCAGCGCCAGCACGAGCAGCGTCAGCTCACCGGCGCGCCAGTCGCGCGCGGTCATCCGTGCGGCCTGGCGGATCAGGTCGCGCCAGCCGAAGCGGCCGGCATGGCCGGGCCGCCCGGCAGGCGACGGGTCAGCATGCTGCCGCTCGGCGGGTGACGGCGGCTTCAATCGCGCTTGCCCCCGATCGAGTTGAGCCGCGACACCATGTGGTTCGCCATTCCGCGGAAGCCGCCCGACACGCCGCGCCACAGACGCGGCAGCGCCCAGGCCGACGCCGCGATGAACGCCGCGAGCAGTACGAGGAACGCGAGCGGAACGAAGAACGCGAGTGCGAGGCCGCCGAACACGAGGCCGTCCTCGGTGGACGACGCGACCCAGTTCGAGATCGGCTCGGGAGACAGGTTGATCAGCGCGCGCGTGCCGGCCTTCGCGACATGGGCGGCACCGGCAAGCGAACCGCCGGCCAGCCCGGCGACCGCGAGCACGGTCGGGTCGGCATGGCCGAGTGCACCGGCGGCCAGCACCGCGCCGGCCGGAATGCGGATGAAGGTGTGCACCGCGTCCCACAGTGAATCGAACGCGGGAATCTTGTCGGCAAGGAATTCGGTGACGGCGAGCACGGCGGCCGCGCCGATGACCCACGGCGACGTCAGGACCGCGAGCGTGTCAGGCAGATGGAGCCAACCGACCCGCGCGAGCACGCCGGCGATCAGCACCGTCAGGTAAAGGCGCAGCCCGCTCGCCCACGCGAGCCCCGCGCCGAGCGAAATGGCTTCGATCATGGCCCTCTCCTTGCACTTTTTCGTGCGCTTTGCCGATTGATCGGATCGAGTCGGTACGACGGCCGCGCGGCGCGTGGCGACCGGCGCCGCGCGGCCGAGCGCGGCGCGGCGACATTCAGGCCCGAATGCGTTCCATTATAGAAGGCTGGCAGGCGGGCCGGCGCAATTCCGCAGTGCGTCACGACCGGCCGCGCACCGGCCGGCGCGCGGCCCGCCGGCATCAGCCAGCCGACGACAGCTTCAGGCCGACCAGCCCCAGCACGATCAGCGACGCGCTCGCGACGCGGGCGACGGTGAGCGCCTCGCCCATCATCACGATCCCGAACACGAATGCGCCGACCGCGCCGATGCCCGTCCATACCGCATATGCGGTGCCGAGCGGCAACTGGCGCATCGCGACCGCGAGCAGCCCGAAGCTGGCGAGCGCCGTCACGATCGTAAACACCGACGGTCCGAGCTTCGTGAAACCCTCGGACGATTTCATGCCGGCCGCCCAGGCCACTTCCAGCAAACCGGCAATCAACAACAATACCCACGCCATCTCGACGTACTCCGGATCGGATGGGGCCGTCCCCGTTGAAGCGAATGACCCGGGGTCGTCCCCGGGCGGCGCCGAGTATAACAAGGCGCTTACGGGCATGCGGGATGCGCCGGAGGCGAACGGGGAGCGGACCGACGCATGGCGCGGCCACCTCCGCCCTGTCGCGCGCGGTCTCAGTTCGACACGCGCTTGGCGCCGACACCGCCGACGCAGCGGTCGTCGCGATACAGCGCCCACTCGTCGCATACGCGACCGTCCTTGAACACGCACATGCCCACCTGCCCGCGCGGCAGGTTGCGGATCACGTGGCGGCCGCCGAGCTTTTCGCAATTGACCGACGCGGGATTGGCGAGCGCCTGCTGCGGCGCCGAAGGCTGTTGCCCGGGCGGCAGCGGCTGCGCGAACGCGCCGGGCGCGGCAAACGCCAGCGCACTGATGACGACGAGACGGACGGACATGGCACGCTCCTCGGTTTCGTTCGCGGAATGGTCAGCATAGCGGGGAATCCGTGGCCGGTGTGCGTGGCCGGCGCATGCGGCGGCAATGTCGCGCCGATGCAACTTCACCGGCGTGCCGCCTTGCATTCAGGTCATATCACGCGGCGCCGACGAGCCGGTAGCCGACGCCCGTTTCGGTGACGATGTGCTCGGGCTGCGCGGGATCGCGCTCGAGCTTCTGGCGCAGGTGCGCCATGTAGATGCGCAGATAGTGATGGCTCTCGACGTGCGACGGCCCCCATACGTCGCGCAACAGTTGACGGTGCGTGAGCACGCGCCCCGCATGCCGCACGAGCGTCGCGAGCAGCCGGTATTCGAGCGGCGTCAGGTGCACGATCTCGCCATCGCGCCACACCTGGCGCAGCGCGAGATCGACGCTCACGCTGCCGAAGCCGACCTTCGGCGATTCGTTCGCGCCGCCCTGGTTGCGCCGGCGCAGTTGCGCACGAATCCGCGCGCGCAGCTCGGACACGCCGAACGGCTTGGTCAGGTAGTCGTCGGCACCTGCGTCGAGCGCAGCGACCTTCTCCTCTTCCTGCGTGCGCGCGGACAGCACGATCACCGGCACCTCGGACCAGCCGCGCAGCTCGCGGATCACATCGAGGCCGTCGGTGTCGGGCAGGCCGAGATCGACGATCACGAGATCCGGCTTGCGGGTCGCCGCGTCGATCAGCCCCTGCTTGCCCGTCTCCGCCTCGAACACGGCGATGTCCTCCTCTTCGAGCGCGGCGCGCACGAAGCGGCGGATCTGTTTCTCGTCCTCGATCAGGACGACGGTCAGGCTCGGTTCACTCATGGTCTGGCAATGGCTTGGAGGGAGACGATGCGCCGGGCACGTCGATTTCGTCGTCGGGTACGGCAGGCACGGCCGGCGGCGTCTCGACCGGCAGCGTGAACCAGAAGCGCGCGCCCGTCACGCGGCCGTCGGGCGCGGTACGGTTGAGCGCGCCGATTTTACCGCCGTGCGCCTCGACGATCGCGCGACAGATCGCAAGACCGAGCCCGATGCCGGGCGTCGCCGATTCCTTCTCGCCGCGCGTGAACTTGTCGAAGATCCGCGTTTCCATGCCGGCCGGCAGGCCCGGGCCGTGATCGTCGACGTGCACGCGCACAAATGGTTGGCCGTCGTCGGTCACGCGCTCGGCGCCGATCTCGATCGACGTGTCGGGCGGCGTGTACTTCGCCGCGTTCTCGAACAGGTTGGTGAACAGCCGCTCCATCAGCACCGCGTCCATCTGCAGGAGCGGCAGGTCGGCCGGCAGCGACACGCGCGCGGGATGCCGCGCGAGCACGCGCTTGCACGCGGCGAGCGCCGCGCCGACGGTTTCCTCGAGCAGCGACCACTGGCGCTTGAGCTGCAGGCTGCCGGCCTGCAGCCGCGCCATGTCGAGCAGGTTCGTGACGATGCCCGTCATCCGCAACGCCTCGTCGTGGATCGCGTCGACCAGCTCGCCCTCGCGCTGCGCGAAGCGTTCGGCCGCCGCGGCGTCGCCGTCGCGCGCGGCCGCGCGTCCGTTCGCGAGCATCGAGGAAAAACCGACGATCGTCGTGAGCGGCGTGCGCAGGTCGTGCGAGATCGCCGACAGCAGCGAATTGCGCAGCCGCTCGGACTCCATGTTGACGAGCGCGTCGCGCGCGATCTCGACGTAGTGCACGCGCTCGAGCGCAAGCGCGATCTGTGCGGCGAACGCATCGAGCATCCGCAACTGCTCGGGCACCTCCAGCTCCCGCGGGTCGCGCGACGCGACCGCGAGCACGCCGCGCGTGCGCATCGGCGCCTTCAGCGGCAGGTACAGCGCGGCGGTCGCGGGCAGCGTGTCGGTGCCGCGCCCGGCCGGCTTCTGCTGGTCGTACACCCACTGGCCGACGTCGCTGTCGAGATCGGCGCCGGTCAGCGTGACGGCCGCGTCGGGCTCCTCGATCTTCTGCCGCACCTGGTCCGCGCTGTCGGGCAGCAGGAACGCCACGCGCGCGCGAAACACCTCGCCCACGTGGCGGCTGCCGATCTCGACGATCTGCTCGGTCGTCAACGCCGCGCCGAGTTCGCGCGCCATCGCGTAGATCGCGCCGGTGCGACGCTCGCGACGCTGCGCGATGCTCGCCTGGCGCGTCAGCGTCGACGTCAGGTGGCTGATCACGAGCGACGTCAGCAGCATCCCGAAGAAGGTCAGCAGGTACTGCGTGTCGCTGACCGAGAACGACATGCGCGGCGGCACGAAGAAGAAATCGAACGCGGCGACCGACAGGAACGACTGCAGCACGCCCGGGCCGCGCCCGAGCCGCACGGCGGAGAACACGACGCCGAGCAGGTACAGCATCACGAGGTTCGTCAGGTCGAGCCGCTCGGACACGATGCTCGCGACGCCGGTGATCGCCGCGCAGATCGCGGCCGCGTACAGGTAATGACGCGGCGGCGAACGCCGCATGCCGAATTGCGCGAATGCGTCGCGCCAGTCGCGTGCGCGCGCGTCGAGCGGCGCCGCGCGCACTTCGTCGCTCGCGGACGCGCGGATCAGCATCAGGTCGACGTCGCCCGCGCGCTCGGCGAGCTTTTCGCCGAACGGCCGCGCGAAGCGGCGCATGAGCCCGACCTTCGGCGAGCCGCCCGCGACGAGCTTCGACACGTTGCGCACCTTCGCATAGCCGATCAGCGCGGCGACCGCGTCGTCGCCGGCGAGCGTCGCCGTCTCCGCGCCGAGCTCGGCCGCGAGCTTCAGCGCATCGAGCGTGCGCTGCCGCCGCGCGTCGGGCAACCGTTGCAGTCGTGGCGTCTCCACATAGACGGCGATCCAGTCGGCCTTCAGGCTCGCGGCGAGCCGCGCGGCCGCGCGCACGAGCGTCGGCGCCTCGGGGCCCGGCCCGACGCAGACGAGCAGCCGCTCGCGCGCCTGCCAGATGCGCTGGATCGAACGGTCGGCGCGGTATTCGCGCATCTGCGCGTCGACGCGGTCGGCCGTGCGCCGCAGCGCCAGTTCGCGCAGCGCGATCAGGTTGCCCTTGCGGAAGAAGTTGCGCACCGCGCGCTCGGCCTGCTGCGCGAGATAGACCTTGCCGTCGCGCATCCGCGCGAGCAGTTCCTCGGCCGGCAGGTCGACCAGCGTGACCTCGTCGGCCGCGTCGAACACGCGGTCGGGCACGGTCTCCCACACGCGGATGCCGGTGATCGCGCCCACCACGTCGTTCAGGCTTTCGAGATGCTGGACGTTGACCGTGGTGTACACGTCGATGCCCGCGTCGAGCAGTTCGTAGACATCCTGCCAGCGCTTCAGGTGGCGTGCGCCCTGCACGTTCGAATGCGCGAGTTCGTCGACGAGAATCAGCTGCGGTGCGCGCGCGAGCGCGCCGTCGAGATCGAATTCGGCGAGCGTGCGGCCGCGATGGTCGATGCGCGCGAGCGGCAGCACGTCGAGGCCGTCGAGCAGCGCGGCGGTTTCATTGCGGCCATGGGTCTCGACGATGCCGACGACGACGTCGACACCCTCCTGCCGGCGCTGGCGCGCGGCCTGCAGCATCGCGTAGGTCTTGCCGACGCCGGCGGACGCGCCGAAGAAGATCTTGAGCTGGCCGCGCCGCTGCTTTTCTTCGTCTCGCTGCAGCTTGTCGAGGAGTTGGTCGGGATCGGGGCGGTTCATGCGTCGGGAAGGCGAGGCGCGGGGTCGCGAACGAGTACTGTCATTGTTGTCCCAAATCGCCGCAAAAGGCAAAGACGGCGCATGCGCCGTCGGAAAAACGCGTCCGCCGCGGATCGGGCCGCGCCGGACGCCGGTTGTCGCAAACGCTCAGTGTGCGGCCTGCGCGGCATCGAGCGCGAGGTTCAGCTTCAGCACGTTCACGCGTGGCTCGCCGAGCACGCCGAACTGGCGGCCCGTCGTGTTCGCGGCGACGAGCCGCGCGACCGCGTCGGCCGTCAGGTTGCGCGCCTTCGCGACGCGCTCGACCTGGTACGCGGCGGCAGCCGGCGTGATCTCCGGATCGAGGCCGCTCGCCGACGCCGTCACGAGGTCGACGGGCACGGGCTTCGACATGTCGGTGCCCGCGTCGCGCAGCGCGACGATGCGCGCCTTCACCTGATCGGCAAGCGACGGGTTCAGCGGGCCCAGGTTCGAGCCGCCGGAGCCGGTCGCGTTGTACGGCATCGGCGACGTGGCCGACAGCCGGCCCCAGAAGTACTTCGGTGCATCGAACGGCTGGCCGATCAGCGCGGAGCCAACCGCCTTGCCGTCCTTCTCGATCAGGCTGCCGTTCGCCTGCGACGGGAACACGGCCTGCCCGAACACGGTCATCACGGCCGGGTATGCGAGCCCCGTCACGGCGGTCAGTACGACGAAGATCACGACGAGCGGGCGAATCAACGATTTCATGATGGTTCTTCCTTCAAGTACGGCGCATCAGGCCCAGCCGAGCGCGGCGAGCGTCATGTCGATCAGCTTGATGAACGGGAACGGCAGCAGCACGCCGCCGAGGCCGTACACCAGCAGGTTGCGGCGCAGCAGCGACGCGGCGCCGAGCGGCCGGTAGGTGACCCCCTTCAGCGCGAGCGGTATCAGCGCGACGATGATCAGCGCATTGAAGATCACCGCCGACAGGATCGCCGACGCCGGCGACGTCAAATGCATGATGTCGAGCACGCGCAGCTGCGGGTACGTCGTCACGAACGCGGCCGGGATGATCGCGAAATACTTGGCGATGTCGTTCGCGATCGAGAACGTCGTCAGCGAGCCGCGCGTCATCAGCATCTGCTTGCCGATCTCGACGATCTCGATCAGCTTCGTCGGGTTCGAGTCGAGGTCGACCATGTTGCCGGCTTCCTTCGCCGCCTGCGTGCCGGTGTTCATCGCAACCGCCACGTCGGCCTGCGCGAGCGCCGGCGCATCGTTGGTGCCGTCGCCCGTCATCGCGACGAGGCGCCCCGCCGCCTGGTGCTCGCGGATCGTCGCGAGCTTGGTTTCCGGCGTCGCTTCCGCGAGAAAGTCGTCGACGCCGGCCTCGGCCGCGATCGCCGCGGCGGTGAGCCGGTTGTCGCCCGTCACCATCACGGTCTTGATGCCCATCTTGCGCAGTTCCGCG
Source organism: Burkholderia diffusa (assembly GCF_001718315.1). Lineage (NCBI taxonomy): Bacteria > Pseudomonadati > Pseudomonadota > Betaproteobacteria > Burkholderiales > Burkholderiaceae > Burkholderia > Burkholderia diffusa. Next base: position 2,401,015 of record NZ_CP013362.1, read on the forward strand.
AAGCGCTCCTTGATGCCGCCCTTCACGATGTCCTTCAGTTCGATCACACCGAGCACGCGCGCGACGCCGTCATGCAGGTCGGCCACGACGAGCGGCGTGCTGCCGCGTCGCGCGACGTCGTCGACCGCGCGACGCACGTCCTCCGGAAAGTGGCTGCCGTGCGTCTCGACATAGCGGCGAATCGCATCGGCCGCGCCCTTGCGGATTTCACGGCCGGGCAAGTCGACGCCGCTCATCCGCGTCTGCGCGGAGAAGCCGAGGAACGTTGCATGCAGTTGCGCCATGTCGCGCTGGCGGATGTTGAAGCGCTCCTTGGCCAGCACCACGATGCTGCGGCCTTCCGGTGTTTCGTCGGCGAGCGACGACAGCTGCGCGGCGTCGGCCAGCGCTTCCTCGGTCACGCCCGGCGCGGGCACGAACGTCGACGCCTGGCGGTTGCCGAGCGTGATCGTGCCGGTCTTGTCGAGCAGCAGCACGTCGACGTCGCCGGCCGCCTCCACCGCGCGCCCCGACGTCGCGATCACGTTCGCCTGCATCATCCGGCTCATCCCGGCCACGCCGATCGCGGACAGGAGGCCGCCGATCGTCGTCGGGATCAGGCACACCAGCAGCGCGACGAGCGCGGTGATCGTCACCACGTGACCGGCCTTCATTGCTTCGACCGAGAACATCGAGAACGGCAGCAGCGTCGCCGTCGCGAGCAGCATCACGATCGTCAGCGCGACGAGCAGGATCGTCAGCGCGACCTCGTTCGGCGTCTTCTTGCGCTTCGCGCCTTCGACCATCGCGATCATCCGGTCGAGGAACGCCTCGCCGGGGTTCGCCGTGACCTTCACGACGATCCAGTCGGACAGCACGCGCGTGCCGCCCGTCACCGACGAGAAGTCGCCGCCCGATTCGCGGATCACCGGCGCGGATTCGCCGGTGATCGCCGATTCGTCGACCGACGCGACGCCGTCGACGACTTCGCCGTCGGCCGGGATCACGTCGCCGGCCTCGACCAGCACGATGTCGCCGCGACGCAGGTCGGACGCGGTCGTGATGCGGATCGGCGACTTGGGATGCGGCTCGTTGAGCTTCTTCGCCATCACGTCCTTCTTCGCGCTGCGCAGCGATGCGGCCTGTGCCTTCGAGCGGCCTTCGGCGAGCGCTTCGGCGAAGTTCGCGAACAGCACCGTGAACCACAGCCACAGCGCGATCGCGAGGATGAAGCCCGCCGGCGCCTCGGCCTGGCCGGCGAGCGCCGCGATCCACAGGATCGTGGTCAGGATGCTGCCGACGTACACGCAGAACATCACCGGGTTGCGGAACTGCGTGCGCGGCGTGAGTTTCTTGAACGAATCCACGATCGCCGAGCGCAGCAGCGCCGGATCGAACATGGACCGTGTTGCGGAATGTTGAGTCATTGCGATCTCTTCAATCTCTTCAGTCTTTGCAAGGTGTCGCCATGCGGGCGCGCATCACGCGCCCAGCCACATCATCAGATGCTCGACGCCCGGGCCGAGCGCGAGCGCCGGCACGTAGGTCAGCGCGCCCACCAGCATCACCGTGCCGAGCAGCAGCACGACGAACAGCGGGCCGTGCGTCGGCAGCGTGCCGCTCGTCACCGCGATGCGCTTCTTCGCGGCGAGCGAGCCGGCGATCGCCAGCACCGGCACGATCGTGCCGAAGCGGCCGAACCACATCGCGATCGCGGTCATCCAGTTGTAGAACGGCGTGCCGACCGTCAGGCCCGCGAACGCGCTGCCGTTGTTGTTCGCGGCCGAGCTGAACGCGTACAGGATTTCCGAGAAGCCGTGCGGGCCGGGGTTCGCGATGCCGGCACGGCCTGCGTCCGCCAGCACCGCGACCGACGTGCCGACCAGCACGAGCAGCGGCGTGAGCAGCACGACGATCGACACCATCTTCATCTCGTACGACTCGATCTTCTTGCCGACGTATTCGGGCGTGCGGCCGATCATCAGGCCCGCGACGAACACCGCGAGCAGCGCGAACACGAGCATCCCGTAGAGGCCGGAGCCGACACCGCCGTAGACCACTTCGCCGAGCTGCATCAGCAGCATCGGCACGAGGCCGCCGAGCGGCGTCAGCGAATCGTGCATCGTGTCGACCGCGCCGCACGACGCAGCCGTCGTCGCGACCGTGAAGATGCCGGTCTGCGCGATGCCGAAGCGCGTTTCCTTGCCTTCCATGTTGCCGCCCGGCTGCAGCGCGCTCGGCGACTGGTCGACGTGCAGCGCGGCCAGCGTCGGGTTGCCGGCCTGCTCGGCGCTCACCTCGACGCCGATCGCGATCGCGAACGCGACCGTCATCGCCGCGAGCACCGCGATGCCCTGCCGCCGGTCGCCGATCATCCGGCCGAACACGAGGGCCAGCGCGGCAGGGATGATAAGGATCGCGAAGATCTGCAGAAAGTTCGTGAACGGCGTCGGGTTCTCGTACGGGTGGGCGGAGTTCGCGTTGAAGAAGCCGCCGCCGTTGGTGCCGAGCATCTTGATCGCTTCCTGCGATGCGACCGGGCCCATCGCGAGCGTCTGCTTCACGAGCGGGGTCGGCACCGTCACCGGGTTGCCCTTGTCGTCCTTCACGGCGTTGCCCTGCGCGTCGAGCTTCGGCGCCGCATACGTGCTCGCCTGCAGCACCGGCACGTCCTGGTACGCCTTCATGTTCTGGATCACGCCCTGGCTCATCAGCAGCGCGGCGACGAGCGCGGCCATCGGCACGAGCACGTACAGCGTCACGCGCGTGAGGTCGACCCAGAAGTTGCCGATCGTCTGCGCGGTATGGCGCGCGAAGCCGCGAATCAGCGCGATCACGACGACGATGCCGGTCGCCGCCGACAGGAAGTTCTGCACGGTCAGGCCGAGCATTTGCGTCAGGTAGCTGACGGTCTGCTCGGGCGTGTAGTCCTGCCAGTTGGTGTTGGTGACGAAGCTGACGGCCGTGTTGAACGCGCCGTCGGCCGTCATCGCGCCGAATTGCTGCGGATTGCCGGGCAGGAAGCCCTGCAGGCGCAGCAGGCCGTACAGGAACAGCGCGCCGAGCGCGTTGAACGCGATCGTGGCGATCGCATACTGCTTCCAGTTCATTTCGGTGCCTGCGTCGACGCCGGCAATGCGGTACAGCGCGCGCTCGAGCGGCCCGAACACGCGCACGACGCGCGAGCTGCCGTCCATCACGCCCGTCAGGTAGCGCGCGATCGGCACGGCCGCCGCGAGCAGCACGACGATGAACAGCAGCATCTGCAACAGGTTGTTCGCGTTCATTCGATGTCCTCCGCGCGCAGCAGCGCAAAGACGAGATACGCGAACAGCAGGGCCGTCGAGGCGCCCGCGAGCCAAAGCATCCAGGTCATGCGCGCCCCCCGCGTCCGTATTGCACGAGCTTCCCGCAACCGGCGAGCAAACCGAGGATCAGCGCGGTGAACAACACCAGCGCGCCGATGAAAACCCCATCCATTTTTGTGTTCTCCGTCGTCGAAATCGGACGACTAGAACCTTATGGGAACGCGCGTAAAGGTCGGGTCAAAGGTGATCGGGGCGGTATAAAAAACGCGTAAACGCGTGCGGCGGGGAACCGGGGAGCGGGATGAAGACGGAACGGACGGCAAACGGCGCCGCCCGTCACGGTGCGTGCCGGCGTGGCGCCGGCACGAAGGGATGCGTCACGGAACGAGGATCGTCGAGCCGGTCGTCTTGCGCGACTCGAGGTCGGCATGCGCGCGGCCGACTTCCGCGAGCGGATAGCGCTGGTTGATGCTGGTCTTCACCTTGCCCGACAGGATCACGTCGAACAGTTCGGCGGCTGCGGATTCGAGATCCGCGCGTTTCGCGATGTACGAGAACAGCGTCGGCCGCGTGAAGAACAGCGAGCCGCGCGACGAAAACTCCTTCGAGTCGATCGGCGGCAGCGGGCCCGATGCATTGCCGAAGCTGACGAAATACCCGAGCGGCGCGAGGCAGTCCAGCGAACCGATGTAGGTGTCCTTGCCGATCGAATCGTAGACGACCGGCACGCCCGCGCCGTGCGTGATCTCCTTCACGCGTTGCGTGAAGTTCTCGCGCGTATAGACGATCGGATGATCGCAGCCGTGCGCCTTCGCGAGCGCGGCCTTCTCGTCGGACCCGACCGTCCCGATCACGGTCGCGCCGAGTGCCTTCGCCCACTGGCACACGAGCAGGCCGACACCGCCGGCCGCCGCATGGATCAGGATCGTGTCACCGGCCTTCACCGGGTACGTGCGGCGCAGCAGGTAGTGCGCGGTCAGCCCCTGCAGCATCACCGATGCCGCGTCGTCGTAGCTGATCCCGTCGGGCAGCTTCACGAGCCGCTCGGCCGGCATCACGCGCTCCTGCGCATACGCGCCCGGCGGCTGCCCGACGTAGGCGACGCGGTCGCCCGCCTTGAGCGCGGTCACGCCGTCGCCGACCGCCGTCACCTCGCCCGCGGCCTCCATCCCGAGGCCGCCGGGCAGCGGCTGCGGATACAGGCCGGTGCGGAAATACACGTCGATGTAGTTGAGCCCGACCGCATGCTGCCGAATGCGGACTTCGCCCGCCTTCGGCTCGCCGACCTCGACATCGACCCACTTCATCACATCCGGGCCGCCCGGCTGGTCGTATCGGATTGCTTTCGGCATCGTACTCCTCCTTGTCTCATCGTCGGTTCGGAAACGGTGAACGCGATCGGCACGCTGCTTCGCGGCATCGCGTAGCGCATGCGAAAGATCGCGAAGCCCGATTCTCGCGCGTCAGATGAAGTCGTGCAGGCAGTCGTTCATTATCCCTGCCGCGTCAGGGGTAATAGGATCGTCGGTTCCGCCATCAGCGATGGCAACCTCACGGATCGTTGATTTTTAACGTTCGCCAAATCAGACATTTCCAATATTCAGACGGCGTAGAACCCGCTAGCTTTTCTCAATTGATCGACAAGATGCCTTGCCAAGAGGAGTTGCGCAATTTCGACACCGCACGAGATCGGAGCCTTCCATGACTAATCCAGAAGAAAAAACACCCTACCTCAAGATCCACTGGTTCATCCACAAATGGGTCATATGCGGCGGTGCCGACGGATGTGAAATCGTTCGCAATGCCGAGCTGAGTCTGGATCAAGCACCGCCGATGCCCGCATCGCCGAAGACTCCCGCGCAGACGAGCAAGCCGGTTACAAAACCCGATCCGGCGACGAAAATGCTGGACGACGTCGAAGCGATGCTCAACGCCGTCTCCCGATTCCGAACCTGGCTGAATACGCCAGATCCGCCGAAGTCTGTGCCTATCGCACAACCTCCACAGCCGAACCGGGAAGCAATTCCACCGTTCGATATACAAGAGATTCCGCTAACGATGCGTAAATTGAACATGCCTGTTGGTGCGAAGCTGATGGAGCGCTGGTTTGCGGGCGAACTCAACTACTCTCCCGATGATGCCGCAGAAAAGATGGGCGTCGATCAAAACGGCACCCGCTACCCGCCAGGCATGATTAGCAAGACGGACATCTCAATGAAATGGATCCTCGGTTTCGAACGAGCGAAATCTCGGTACGAAACTCTCGTCAAGCAAGCAATATTCAATTCAGCGTCTTTAGCAAGAATCGCCGCAATTTTGAAGCGCTATCCGCGCAGAATACCCATCGATGCAAACGAAATATTTGGGGGAAGAATAGAAGATATCCATCAACATCTGCAATTCCAGATGGTAGGCGTCGAAAGCTCATGGTCGCAAAAACTGAGGCAGGCATACAACCGAGCCGTCGAAGATCGCGGCGTTCCGGACGACCTCACCGCCGCACTCGGTTCGTTTACGATCTATGCTGCAATCGAGCGCGCGTATGTCGATGTCAACTCAGCCGTAGTCGATGAGATCTCAGTGTATGTAAAAGATAATTACACGTTCAATACCGAACCGGACAGAATCTCACAATACCTCGGCCATTGGAGTAGCAAGGGGGTCATCGTGGTACCTGCCACCATGGCCGCGACGACCGTCGCCAATCGAAGCTGGGCCGGGTTTCGGTCAAGCTGGGAAATCCCCGGATCAAAGGAAATGTTTACTATCCCGTGCGCAACGCGGATTTCCGAAACTGGCAAATGAAGCATCGACGCGGTGGAGACTTCATGATCTACTCCGATCGCATCATACTGAGCCTGCTGCTCCATCCGATCAAGGTGTATCTATGATCACGGAAGCCGCGCATCTGACTTGGGTAATCGCACTATTCGCAACCCCGGTCATTATCCTGCTAGTGCCCCCTTATCTGCTCGCGGCCGCACTTTTTGCCTTGTCTGGAACGCGACAAAACCGGCAACGCCGCATCAGACGCGCGGTGAAACATGCGTCGTTCGTGGTCGCAGCAACTGCCGGCATTGGCTATCTCGGGTACAACGTATGGCTTGCCGAACTACGCCAGACGGCCCACGCTTGCACATCGCAGATGTCATCTGACAGGAGGTATGTCGTGACACAGTGCCTATTGAACGCCGGATACGACGTACTGCGCGTATACGACGACCACACCAAACGAATGCTCGCAGAGAGAACCTACGCCTGTGAGCCATCCAATATAACAATGGTGATCGCCGAGGGACGCACCTTCGACGGTTGTGCCGCCGAGAAGAGCAACATCACACTTCCTCCGTCGATACTGGATCAGGTACGTGCGCGACTGCCGTAACGACCATGCACACACGCCCACTCATTGCTGTCATCACGTCCTCGCAGGAGTAATACAAACCACTTCGTAGACCTAGCACCGATCTGCCATGTTCCGCGCCAGATCGTCGAGCAGCATCCGCGCGGTCGCCACGTTCGTCGCGACCGGCACGTTGTGCACGTCGCACGCACGCACCAGCGCGGTGATGTCCGGATCGTGCGGCTGCGCGGTCATCGGGTCGCGCAGGAACACGACGATGTCGACGCGGCCTTCGGCCAGTTCCGCCCCGATCTGCAGGTCGCCGCCGAGCGGCCCCGACAGCTTGCGCTCGACCTCGAGGCCGTGCGCGGCGGCGATGCGGCCGCCCGTCGTGCCCGTTCCGACCAGCCTGCATTGCGCGAGCGTCTCGCGGTACTGGCCCGCGAGCGCGACGATCTCGTCCTTCTTCGCGTCGTGCGCGATCAATGCGATGCGGGGTTTGCTCATCTCCGATTCCTTCGTGGGTCGATTGTTGTCGTATGCATGAATGGCGGCGCGCGCGTCAGAACGTGCCTGGATATGCACCGCCGTCGAGCAGCCAGTTCTGCCCGGTGATATAGCCGGCGTGCACGCTGCAGAGGAACGCGCACGCCGCGCCGAATTCGGCGCGCGTGCCGAGGCGCCCGGCCGGGATTTCCTTCGCGCGCCGCGTGCGCATCTCCTCGACCGTCACGCCCTGCGCCTTCGCAGACGCCGCGAGCGTCGTCGCGATCCGGTCGGTGTCGAACAGCCCGGGCAGCAGATTATTGATCGTCACACCCTGCCCCGCGACCTTGCGCGACAGCCCCGCGACGAAGCCGGTCAGCCCCGAGCGCGCACCGTTCGACAGCGCGAGCACGTCGATCGGCGCCTTCACGGCCGAACTCGTGATGTTGACGATCCGGCCGAAACCGCGCCCGATCATCCCGTCGACGGTCGCCCGGATCAACTCGATCGGCGTCAGCATGTTCGACTCCAGCGCGCGGATCCAGTCGTCGTGCGAGAAATCACGGAAGTCGCCGGGCGGCGGCCCGCCGGCATTCGTCACGAGAATGTCCGGTTGCGGGCAGGCGGCGAGCGCGGCCGCGCGGCCGTCGGGCGTCGTGATGTCGCAGGCGACGGCGGTGATCGACACGTTCGACTCGGCGCGGATCTCCTCCGCGGTTTCCTCCAGCGTGGCGCGCGTGCGCGCGACGATCACGAGATTCACGCCCTCGGCGGCCAGCGCTTCCGCGCAGCCGCGACCGAGCCCCTTGCTCGCCGCGCACACGAGCGCGGTTTTTCCTGCGATGCCGAGATCCATGGTCGATTCCCTTGTGGCAACGCGCGCCGGCCGAGCCCCCGCCGCGTTGCCGGAACGGACGCGCGGTCGGGTACGGGCGCGCTCGGCGCGCGGATTGTCGTGAGACGTCGATAATATCCGGATCACGTGGCGCGCCTTGGTAAAATTGCGGCCATAAGCGATGGCCGGCCTGGCGCCGGCGCCGCCCCGATCCCCTTTTGCCGCCAAGGCACCCCGTCATGAAACAGGACAGCCGTTTCCCGAATCTCTTCATCACCGATCACCCGCTGATCCAGCACAAGCTGACCCACATGCGCGACAAGGACACGTCGACGCGCACGTTCCGCGAACTGCTGCGCGAGATCACGCTGCTGATGGGCTACGAGATCACCCGCAACCTCCCGATCACGACCAAGCGGGTCGAAACCCCGCTCGTGGCGGTCGACGCGCCGGTGATCGCGGGCAAGAAGCTCGCGATCGTGCCCGTGCTGCGCGCCGGCATCGGGATGTCGGACGGCCTGCTCGACCTGGTGCCGTCCGCGCGCGTCGGCCACATCGGCGTCTACCGCGCCGAGGATCACCGTCCGGTCGAATACCTGGTGCGCCTGCCCGATCTCGAGGATCGCATCTTCATCCTGTGCGACCCGATGGTCGCGACCGGTTATTCGGCCGTGCACGCGGTCGACGTTCTCAAGCGCCGCAACGTGCCGGCCGCGAACATCATGTTCGTCGCGCTGGTCGCCGCTCCCGAGGGTGTGCAGGTGTTCCAGGACGCGCACCCCGACGTGAAGCTGTTCGTCGCGTCGCTCGACTCGCACCTGAACGAGCACGCGTACATCGTGCCGGGCCTGGGCGACGCGGGCGACCGCCTGTTCGGCACCAAGAACTGACGCGCGCCGCCGCCGGGCCGCGCGGCCCGGCGCGCGCCGAGCGGCCCTCCCGGCCGTTCGGCCATGCACGGCGGCCCCGAAGTGACGGTCGCCGCGTGATAAAATCACGATCCACTCGACACGCGCGGCCCCGCGGCATCACGCCCGCCCAGACGGCCGCCGATTCAACGACACATTGGCACAATCGCCCGCGCAGCGCGCCCGGGCACGGAGAAAGGTATGGCTGGTCATTCGAAATGGGCCAACATCAAGCATAAGAAGGCAGCGGCCGACGCGAAGCGCGGCAAGATCTGGACCCGCCTGATCAAGGAAATCCAGGTCGCGGCCCGCCTCGGCGGCGGCGACGCCAGTTCGAACCCGCGTCTGCGCCTCGCCGTCGACAAGGCGGCCGACGCAAACATGCCGAAAGACAACGTCAAGCGCGCGATCGACCGCGGCGTCGGCGGCGCGGACGGCGCGAACTACGAGGAAATCCGCTACGAAGGCTACGGCATCGGCGGCGCGGCGGTCATCGTCGACACGCTGACCGACAACCGCACCCGCACGGTCGCGGAAGTCCGTCACGCATTCTCGAAGTTCGGCGGCAACATGGGCACCGACGGTTCGGTCGCGTTCATGTTCGATCACGTCGGCCAGTTCCTGTTCGCGCCCGGCACGTCGGAAGACGCGCTGATGGAAGCGGCGCTCGAAGCCGGCGCGGACGACGTCAGCACGAACGACGACGGCTCGATCGAAGTGCTGTGCGACTGGCAGGCCTTCTCGGCGGTGAAGGATGCGCTCGAAGCCGCGGGCTTCAAGGCCGAGCTCGCCGAAGTGACGATGAAGCCGCAGAACGAAGTCGAATTCACCGGCGACGATGCGGCGAAGATGCAGAAGCTCCTGGACGCGCTCGAGAACCTCGACGACGTGCAGGAGGTGTATACGAACGCCATCATCGTCGAGGAATGAGATGCCGGCCGCCGTGCGCATCGTCGCGGCGGCGGCCCGACCGATTTCGCGGCCGGCGCGCCTGCGCGTGCCGGCCGCCCTGTTTTCTAGTCTGCGGGGAATCCCATGAAACTACTCGTCGTCGGTTCCGGCGGCCGCGAACATGCGCTGGCGTGGAAGCTCGCGCAATCGCCGCGTGTCCAGATGGTCTACGTCGCGCCCGGCAATGGCGGCACGGCGCAGGACGAGCGTCTGAAGAACGTCGACATCACGTCGCTGGACGCGCTGGCCGATTTCGCGGAAAGCGAAGGCGTCGCGTTCACGCTCGTCGGGCCGGAAGCGCCGCTCGCGGCCGGCATCGTCAACCTGTTCCGCGCGCGCGGCCTGAAGGTGTTTGGCCCGACCCGCGAAGCCGCGCAGCTCGAAAGCTCGAAGGATTTCGCGAAAGCGTTCATGAAGCGCCACGGCATCCCGACCGCCGACTACGAAACCTTCTCCGACGCCGCCGCCGCACACGCGTACATCGACGCGAAGGGGGCGCCGATCGTCGTGAAGGCCGACGGCCTTGCGGCCGGCAAGGGCGTCGTCGTCGCGATGTCGCTGGAAGAAGCGCATGCCGCGGTCGACATGATGCTGTCGGGCAACAAGCTCGGCGACGCCGGTGCGCGCGTCGTGATCGAGGAATTCCTCGACGGCGAGGAAGCAAGCTTCATCGTGATGGTCGATGGCAAGCATGCGCTGGCGCTGGCTTCCAGCCAGGACCACAAGCGCCTGCTCGACGAGGATCGCGGCCCGAACACGGGCGGCATGGGCGCCTATTCGCCCGCGCCGATCGTCACGCCGCAGATGCACGCGCGCGTGATGCGCGAAATCATCATGCCGACGGTGCGCGGGATGGAGAAGGACGGCATCCGCTTCACGGGCTTCCTGTATGCGGGCCTGATGATCGACAAGGAAGGCAATCCGCGCACGCTCGAGTTCAACTGCCGGATGGGCGACCCCGAGACGCAGCCGATCATGGCGCGCCTGAAAAGCGATTTCTCGAAGGTCGTCGAACAGGCGATCGCGGGCACGCTCGACACGGTCGAACTCGACTGGGACCGCCGCACCGCGCTCGGCGTCGTGCTGGCCGCGCACGGCTATCCGGACGCGCCGCGCAAGGGCGACCGCATCAACGGAATCCCGGCCGAAACCGAACAGGCCGTGACGTTCCATGCGGGCACGACGCTCGCCGAAGGCGACAAGCTCGTCACGTCGGGCGGCCGCGTGCTGTGCGTGGTCGGCCTCGCCGATTCGGTGCGCGAAGCGCAGCAGCATGCGTACGACACGATCAACCAGATCAATTTCGAAGGCATGCAGTACCGTCGCGACATCGGCTTCCGCGCGCTGAACCGCAAGAGCGCGTGACGCCCTGACCGCCGCCGTGCCGTCGCAAGCGGCGGCCTCCTCTGCCGGGGTTCGATAGAATGCCCGGCAGATGCCTTTTTTACGGCCCCCGCTTTCGCGCGGAGGCACCCAGTTCAGACATGACCGATTCGACCTACGACGTGGCGCGCGTGCGCACGTACCTCCAGGGCCTGCAGACACGCATCGCCGACGCGCTCGGCGCGCTCGACGGCACGCCGCTCGCGACCGATGCGTGGCAGCGCGGGCCGCAAGAGCGCCTGCGCGGCGGCGGCTGCACGCGGATTCTCGAAGGCGGCCGCGTGTTCGAGCGCGCGGGGATCGGCTTTTCCGACGTCGCGGGCGACGCGCTGCCGCCGTCGGCGAGCGCCGCGCGCCCGCAGCTGGCCGGCCGCGGCTTCGAGGCGCTCGGCGTGTCGCTCGTGCTGCACCCGCGCAACCCGTACTGCCCGACGGTGCACATGAACGTGCGGATGCTGATCGCGACGAAACCGGGCGAGGCCCCGATCTTCTGGTTCGGCGGCGGCATGGATCTGACACCCGTTTATCCATTCGAGGACGACGCGCGGCATTTCCACCAGACCTGCAAGGACGCGCTCGATCCGTTCGGTGCCGAGCTCTATCCGCGTTTCAAGACGTGGTGCGACGAGTATTTCTTCCTGAAGCACCGCAACGAGACGCGTGGCATCGGCGGGATCTTCTTCGACGATTTCTCCGAGCCCGGATTCGAACGCTCGTTCGAGATGATGCAAGGCGTCGGCGACGCGTTCCTGAACGCGTATTTGCCGATCGTCGAACGCCGGATCGCGCTGCCGTACGGCGAGCGTGAACGCGAGTTCCAGGCTTATCGGCGCGGCCGCTACGTGGAATTCAACCTCGTGTTCGACCGCGGCACGCTGTTCGGCCTGCAAAGCGGCGGACGGACGGAGTCGATCCTGATGTCGATGCCGCCGGTCGCGAACTGGCGCTACAACTGGCAACCCGAGCCGGGCTCGCCCGAAGCGCGCCTGAGCGAGTTCCTCGTGCCGCGCGACTGGGTCTAAACCCGCCGCGCTCCGCCGCCTCCAAGAACAGGACACGTTTTTCTGAACACCACCGCCCGCCCCGCCCCGCAGCCGCGCCCGCCGTTACGTCGCATCGGCCTGCTGGGCGGCACGTTCGATCCGATCCACGACGGCCACCTCGCGCTCGCGCGCCGGTTCGCCGACGAGCTCGGCCTGACCGAGCTCGCGCTGCTGCCCGCCGGACAGCCTTACCAGAAGCGCGATGTGTCGGCCGCCGAGCATCGGCTCGCGATGACGCGCGCCGCTGCCGATTCGCTGTCGCTGCCCGGCGTGACGGTCACCGTCGCCACCGACGAGATCGAACATGCGGGGCCGACCTATACGGTCGAGACGCTTGCGCGCTGGCGCGAGCGGATCGGCCCCGATGCTTCGCTGTCGCTGCTGATCGGCGCCGACCAGCTGGTGAGGCTCGACACGTGGCGCGACTGGCGCAGGCTGTTCGACTACGCTCACATCTGCGCGGCAACGCGCCCGGGCTTCGACCTCGGCACGGCGTCGCCTGACGTCGCACGCGAAATCGCCCGGCGTCAGGCCGGCGCCGACGTGCTGAAAGCGACGCCGGCCGGCCACCTGCTGATCGACACGACGCTGGCGTTCGATATCGCCGCAACCGACATCCGTGCGCACCTGCGCGAATGCATCGCGCGTCACGCGCAAATGCCCGATGCGTCGGCCGAGCATGTGCCGGCCGCCGTCTGGGCCTATATTCTTCAACATCGTCTCTACCATTCCTGATTCCATGGATATCCGCAAACTGCAGCGCGTGATCGTCGACGCTCTCGAAGACATCAAGGCGCAAGACATCAAGGTGTTCAACACCAGCCACCTCACCGAACTGTTCGACCGCGTGATCGTCGCGTCGGGCACGTCGAACCGCCAGACCAAGGCGCTCGCGTCGAGTGTGCGCGACAAGGTCAAGGAAGCCGGCGGCGACATCGTCAGCTCCGAGGGCGAAGACACGGGCGAATGGGTGCTGGTCGACTGCGGCGACGCGGTCGTGCACATCCTGCAACCGGCACTGCGCCAGTACTACAACCTCGAGGAAATCTGGGGCGACAAGCCCGTGCGGATGAAGCTCGGCGGCGGCAAGGGTCCGAACGGCGTCGCGACGGCCGGCGAAGACGAGGACGAAGAGGAAGAAGCGCCCGCACGCCCTGCGCGCAAGACGGCGGCCCGCCGCCGCTGAGCCGCAGCGAGTCGCCCCGATGAAGCTTTTCATCCTCGCGGTCGGCCACAAGATGCCCGGCTGGATCGCGTCCGGCTTCGACGAATACACGAAGCGCATGCCGCCCGAGCTGCGCATCGAGCTGCGCGAGATCAAGCCCGAACTGCGTTCGGGCGGCCGCAGCGCGGAAAGCGTGATGGCCGCCGAGCGGCAGAAGATCGAGGCCGCGCTGCCGAAGGGCGCGCGCATCGTCGCGCTCGACGAGCGCGGCCGCGACTGGACCACGATGCAGCTCGCTCAGGCGCTGCCCGGCTGGCAGCAGGATGGTCGTGACGTCGCGTTCGTGATCGGCGGCGCCGACGGACTCGATCCGGAACTCAAGGCGCGCGCCGACCTGCTGCTGCGCATCTCGAGCATGACGCTGCCGCACGGGATGGTGCGCGTGTTGCTTGCCGAACAGCTTTACCGGGCGTGGAGCATCACGCAGAATCACCCTTATCATCGCGCATGACGCGTCGTCCTCGGGACGCGCGCCGCGCGCTCAACGAGATAACGACACCATGCCGTCCAGCACGCCTCCTGCCCTTTTCCCGATCCTCTATCTCGCTTCGCAAAGCCCGCGCCGCCAGGAGCTGCTGCTGCAGATCGGCGTGCGGTTCGAATTGCTGCTGCCGCGTCCCGACGAGGACGCCGAGGCGCTCGAAGCCGAACTGCCCGGCGAAGCCGCCGATGCGTACGTCCGGCGTGTGACCGTCGCGAAGGCCGAGGCCGCGCGTGCGCGCCTCGTCGCGAGCGGCAAACCGGCCGCGCCGGTGCTGGTTGCGGACACCACCGTGACGATCGACGGCGCGATCCTCGGCAAGCCCGCCGACGCCGACGACGCGCTCGCGATGCTGACGCGCCTCGCGGGCCGCGAACACGAGGTGCTGACCGCGGTCGCGGTCATCGGCGCCGACGGCGAACTGCTGCCGCCCGCGCTGTCGCGCTCGTCGGTGCGCTTCGCAGCCACGCCGCGCGACGCGTTCGAACGCTACGTCGACACCCGTGAACCGTTCGGCAAGGCCGGCGCCTACGCGATCCAGGGGCGCGCGGCCGAATTCATCGAGCGAATCGAAGGCTCCCATTCGGGTATCATGGGTCTGCCCCTCTTTGAGACCGCGGCACTGCTGCGCGCCGCGCGCGTCGACTTCTGAATCCCACCATGAACGAAGAAATCCTGATCAACCTCACGCCGCAGGAAACGCGGGTCGCACTCGTGCAGCAAGGCGCGGTGCAGGAGCTTCACGTCGAGCGCACGCTGTCGCGCGGGCGGGTCGGCAACATCTACCTCGGCAAGGTCGTGCGCGTGCTGCCCGGCATGCAGTCGGCGTTCATCGACATCGGCCTCGAGCGCGCGGCGTTCCTGCACGTCGCGGACATCTGGCATCCGCGCCTCGCGGGCGAGCCGCAGTCGGGCGCGCCGCACCAGCCGATCGAGAAGACCGTGTTCGAAGGCCAGACGCTGATGGTCCAGGTGATCAAGGATCCGATCGGCACGAAGGGGGCGCGACTGTCGACGCAGGTCAGCATCGCGGGCCGCACGCTCGTGTACCTGCCGCAGGAGCCGCACATCGGCATCTCGCAGAAGATCGAGAGCGAGGCCGAGCGCGAGGCCGTGCGCGCACGGCTGACCGCCGTGATCCCGCCGGACGAGAAAGGCGGCTACATCGTGCGCACGATTGCCGAGGACGCGACCTCGGACGAACTGGCCGCCGACGTC
This sequence comes from Burkholderia diffusa, assembly GCF_001718315.1. Classification (NCBI taxonomy): domain Bacteria; kingdom Pseudomonadati; phylum Pseudomonadota; class Betaproteobacteria; order Burkholderiales; family Burkholderiaceae; genus Burkholderia; species Burkholderia diffusa. Next base: position 2,416,175 of record NZ_CP013362.1, read on the forward strand.
ACCTACCTGCGCAAGACCTGGGCAACGATCGTCGCGCAAGCGCAGCGGCTGCCGGCGACGAGCCTGCTGTATCAGGATCTCGACCTGGCGCAGCGCGTGCTGCGCGATTTCGCGAACGACGACACGACGCGCATCCAGGTCGATTCGCGGGAGACCTACCAGCGCCTCGCGGAATTCGCGGGTGAGTTCACGCCGGCGGTAAGCCCGAAGTTGCATCACTACACCGGCGAGCGGCCGCTGTTCGACTTGTACAACATCGAGACGGAGATCCAGCGCGCGCTGTCGCGACGCGTCGACCTGAAGTCGGGCGGCTATCTGATGATCGACCAGACCGAGGCGATGACGACGATCGACGTGAACACCGGCGGCTACGTCGGTGCACGCAACTTCGACGACACGATCTTCAAGACCAACCTCGAGGCCGCGCATACGATCGCGCGGCAGCTGCGTCTGCGCAACCTCGGCGGGATCATCATCATCGACTTCATCGACATGGAGAACGCCGAGCATCGCGACGCGGTGCTGTCCGAGCTGAAGAAGGCGCTGTCGCGCGATCGTACGCGCGTGACGGTCAACGGCTTCTCGCAGCTAGGGCTCGTCGAGATGACGCGCAAGCGCACGCGCGAATCGCTCGCGCACGTGCTGTGCGAGCCGTGCCCGACCTGCCAGGGCAAGGGCCAGGTGAAGACGTCGCGCACCGTGTGCTACGACATCCTGCGCGAGATCCTGCGCGAATCGCGCCAGTTCAACCCGCGCGAATTCCGCGTGATCGCGGCGCAACAGGTGATCGATCTGTTCCTCGACGAGGAGTCGCAGCATCTCGCGATGCTGATCGACTTCATCGGCAAGCCGGTATCGCTGCAGGTCGAGTCGAACCTGAGCCAGGAGCAGTACGATATCGTGCTGATGTGACGTTCCCTCTGCCCGCCGCCGGCCATGCCGCGCGGCGATCCAACGCGGCGCCGGCCGCTCGCGCATGTCGCACCCGCGCCCGCCGCCGCTGCCTTTCCCCCCCCCTTCCCGTTCATCACACACCATGAGCAAACGCTACAACCGCCGCCAACGCAAGAAACTCCACATCGCCGAGTTCCAGGAACTCGCGTTCAACGCGACTGCGCAATACCGCAACGAACTGTCCGACCTCGAGCGCGGCCAACTGATCGATGCGTTCATCGATTTCGTCGAAGCGAACGGGCTGTTGACCGTCGCGTCGGCCGACGAAGGAATCGGCGCTTACGTGATCTCCGGCGCGCCGCGCGGCACGACGACCGACGCCGATCGCGAGAACGTGCGCGCATGGCTGGCCGCACGCCCTGAGCTGACCGACGTTCAGGTCAGCGAATTCACCGACGCGTGGTATCCGGAAGCCTGACGTTCCGGTTGCTTCGCGCCTCGCACGGCGCCCGCGCCTGCCCGCCGTGACGGCGGGCCAGGCGCCGCTGCCCCCTCCTTCCGCCTTCCCCCATCACACGACTCACATCGCGTCGATCGTGATTACCCCGACTTCAGCAATGAATCGGACGCTTACTTCAATTTAACGATCATTAAAAGACACCTCACGTCGGTGGACCTACTCTGATCGCACGAATCCGGTGATTTCCGGCACGATCGGCAAGCAAGACGAAAGAATGCAAACGATTCGTCCTGCAAGCGCTCCGGCTTCGGTTCAGGCGAATACGCGACGCGGCGGCAGGTCAATCAGGGAGACAACAACGATGCGCCCGCCGCTTCCCTTCCGCAGCGGCGACACGCCGGCGCACACGAAGGCCGCCTGACTCATTTCCATAATCGAGACGAGGACGACATGAACACGCCCACCATTCATCAAGCAGGACTCCGAATGATCATGATCGCGGCCGGTGCCGCGGCGCTGATGTCGCTGTCCGCGTGCGGCGGCTCCGGCTCGCTGAGCCAGGGCACCGGCGGCTCCGGTTCGGGATCCGGCGATACGACGGCAACGACCGGCGGCACGGGCAACGGCTCCAGCGGGACATCGGCCAACGGCGTCGGCCAGACGACCGCTGCGTCGAGCAACATCGTGACGGCAGGCGGCGGCGCCATATCGGGCGTCGGCACGGCGATCGCCGCGCAATCGGTGCCCGGCACGAGCCCCACGACGACACAGGGACTCGGCGCCGTGGTGCAGGACGTCGGCGCGGCTGTCACGACGCTCGGCACCGGCCTCGGTTCGGGCCTCGGCCAACTCGGCGCGTCGTCGGATCCGGTCGGCACGACAGTCGCGAGCACGGGGGGCGTGGTCACGAATCTCGGTCAGGCCGTCGCCGCGACGGGCGATGTCGTGTCGAGCCTCGGCGCCAGCGGTTCGGCCCTGGCGCCGCTTGCGCCCGTCACGTCGCCCGTTGGCGGGGCCGTGACGACGCTCGGCAACACGATCGCGGGCGCCGGCGGGACGCTCGGCACGCAACTGTCGACCGGCCCGGTCGCGCAAGTGACGGGCGCGGCCAGCTCGGCGATCACGCCGATCACGACGACGGTCGGCTCGGTCACGCAGACGGTCGCGGCAAGCACGCCGCTCGGGGCCCCGCTGACGAATCTCGTGACGACCGTCGGCACCGGCGTCGCGAACGCCGGCCCGACGCTCGCGAATACGGGCAACAATGCGGTCACGACCGGCGTCGGCAACGTCGTGACCGCCACCGGCAACACGGTCGCCACCGCAGGCACGGCGCTGCTCGGCGGCGGCAACGCATCGACGAATCCGCTCGGCCCGGTGACGGGGCTCCTGTCGACGGGCGCGCTCGGCGGCGCGGCGGGCGGCAGCAACCCGGCAGGTGCGCTCACGTCGGCGGTCGGCTCCGTGACGGCGGCCGCCGGCAGCTCGCCGGTCGGCGGCCTGACGGGCGGCAGCGGCACGGGCGCGCTGTCGAAGACCGGCGGCGGTCTGCTCGCCCCGGTCACGACGACGCTCGGCGCACTGGTCAAGTAACGCCGCGCCGGCAGCCCGTACGGCGCCTGCCCGTCGTCGACGGTCGGGCGCCGTGCTCTTTGGCGCCCCCGACGCCGCCCTTGCGGCGATCGATCCCCGCCATTTCCCCCCATCCCGCGCCCAATCCTCCGCAGAAATCGGTCCTGAAAGGAAGACACGTTAAACTCTCACCTCGCGCGGTGCGCCGCCCGCACCCGCCATCCATCGCCAGCCGCGCCCCTGCGCGCGGCCCCGACCCATGGAGTGAGTATCAATGAGCGGCGGACTTCCGTTTCCCGCATCCCGCATGTCGTTCCCGTCCCCGACGGTCTTGCTGGCTCTCTCGGCCGCCGCGCTGCTGTCCGGCTGCGGGCTGCTGCCAACGCAGAATCCGCCCGCGCCGATCAGCGAGGCGCTCGTCGAACCCGTCGAGGAAACCGCCGGCGAACCGCTGACGATGCCGCCCGTGCCGCCGCTCGTCCAGCCGGAGGAACCGGAAGCGCCGAAGAAGCCGCACCGTGAAGTGGCGAAGCCGAAGCCGGTGCAGCGCCCCGAATCGCCGACACCGCCTCCGCCGCCCCCGCCGCCGCTCGTCGCGACACGCCCGCTCGACCGCACCCAGATCCATGCGCTGCTCGACAGCGAGGTCGCGCGCCGCAACGGCAAGGTGATCGGCCGCGCGGTCGACATGGTGACCGACGCGAGCGGCAAACCGCGCGAGATGGTCGTCAACCTGCAGGGGTTCATGGGGGTCGGCGACCGCAAGGTCGTCTTCCCGTGGAACGTGTTCCGCTTCACGCCGGGCGGCAAACAGGAGCCGATCGTGCTCGACGTGCCGTCGGGCGACCTGCCGCCGGCCGCTCGGCCCAAGGCGGTACCGCTGTCGGGCTCGCCTGCGGCGTCACCCACGACGCGCCTGACGCTGCTCGACAGCGACGTCGAACGCCCGAACGGCACGAAGATCGGCCGGGTCGTCGACGTGCTGATCGACCGCGGCGCGCAACCGCAGGCCGTCGTGCTCGACCTCGGCGGGCTCGTCAATACCGACCGCCGCTCGATCGCCGCGAGCTGGGGCGCGCTGCACTTCGTCACGCGCGACAAGGCGCTGCGTCCGCAACTCGACCTGAACGACGCGCAGATCAAGGCGTCGCCGCCCTACGCGGCGGACAAGCCGATCGTCGTGGTTTCGCCGCCGGCTACCGCCGCCGCGCCGGCTTCGCCTGCGAGTGCCGCCCGATGACGATCAAGCATTCCGTCAGCGTTCGCAGTCTTCGAGCCCTCGACTGGCTCAACTTTTTCGTTGCAAACGTTCAAACCGGGTTCGGTCCGTTCATCGCGTCCTACCTCGCATCGCACAAGTGGACGCAGGGCGAGATCGGTATGGTGCTGTCGATCGGCACGATCAGCGCGATGGTCAGCCAGGTGCCGGGCGGCGCCGCCGTCGACGCGCTGAAGAACAAGAAAGGCGCGGCCGCATGGGCAATCGCGGCCATCATCCTGTCCGCGGTGCTGCTCGCGTCGAGCCCGACGATCGTGCCGGTGATCGCGGCCGAAGTGTTCCACGGCTTCGCGAGTTGCATGCTCGTGCCCGCGATGGCCGCGATCTCGTTCTCGCTGGTCGGCCGCGCCGATCTCGGCGACCGGCTTGGCCGCAACGCGCGCTGGGCATCGATCGGCAGCGCGATCGCGGCAGGCCTGATGGGGCTCACCGGCGAGTATTTCTCCGCGCGCGCGGTGTTCTGGCTGACTGCGGTGCTGGCGTTGCCCGCGCTGTTCGCGCTCGCGATGATCCAGCCGACACACGAAGTGATTCCGCACGCGTCGAAACCCGACGACCGCGACGAAGGCGAGGAACGCGAGACGCTGCTCGAGTTGCTGCGCGACCGGCGGATGCTGACCTTCGCGGCATGCGTCGTGCTGTTCCACCTGTCGAACGCGGCGATGCTCAACCTCGCGGCCGGCGAAGTGACGGCCGGCATGGGCGAGAACGTGCAGCTCGTGATCGCCGCGTGCATCATCGTGCCGCAGGCGATCGTCGCGATGCTGTCGCCGTGGGTCGGCCGCTCGGCGCAACGCTGGGGACGCCGGCCGATCCTGCTGCTCGGCTTCTCGGCACTGCCGGTGCGTGCGCTGCTGTTCGCCGGCGTGAGCAGCCCTTACCTGCTGGTGCCGGTGCAGATGCTCGACGGCATCAGCGCGGCCGTGTTCGGCGTGATGCTGCCGCTGATCGCGGCCGACGTCGCGGGCGGCAAGGGACGCTACAACCTGTGCATCGGGCTGTTCGGGCTCGCGGCCGGAATCGGCGCGACGCTCAGCACGGCCGTGGCCGGCTTTGTCGCCGATCATTTCGGCAACGCGGTCAGCTTCTTCGGGCTCGCCGCCGCCGGCGCGCTCGCGGTGCTGCTGGTCTGGCTCGCGATGCCGGAAACGCGCGTCGAGAACGGCGATGCGACCGCCGGCGAGCCGGCCGCGGCATCGCCGGAACAGGCCCACTGACACGCCCGCATCTCCTTCCCGGCCCGGCACGATGGATACGATCAGGACACTCAACGAAGCGCGCCAGCAGATCCAGCAGTCGATCTTCGATCTGTTCAAGGGGCTGACCTTCGGCGAGCGGCTCACGCAAGGCGCGCTGATGGCGTTGCAAGCCGTCTGCGGCGCGTGCCTCGCGTACGCGATCGGCCGCGCACTGCACACCGAGCAGGCCGTATGGGCGGCGGTCACCGCGATCGCCGTCACGCAGCACAACTACTCGGACACGATGTCGCTGTCGCGCGACCAGTTCATCGGCGCGATGATCGGCGGCCTGGTCGGCTTCGCGGGTGCCGCGCTCGGCGGCGACCGCCTCGTCGCCTATGCGATCGCGGTGGCGGTCACCATCGTCAGCTGCTGGTGCCTGAACGTCGGCAGCGCGGCGCGGCTTGGCGGCGTGACCGCGACGATCGTGCTGCTGTTTCCGGGCAACGGCCCGCTATGGGACATTCCGCTGATGCGGCTCGGGGAAGTGGCGCTGGGTACGGTCTGCGCGCTGGCCGTGTGCTGGGTGATGTCGCGCATCGAGCGGCGCTGGCTCCGCCGGGCGGCGGACGAGAACAAGGACAAGTGACGCGGCTGCCGGAACGCACGCGCCGGCAGCCGGATGAATCGACGATCGGCGGCAGGTGTTACGGGCCGACGCGCAGCACGATGCCCGAGCCGATCTGCACGAGCAGGTAGTCGCCGCCGACGCCCACCCAGTGATAGCCGCGCGGCGGCGGGCTCAGGCGGTAGCCGCGCCAGTCGTCGACCACGTACTGGCGATCGCGGAATTCGTCCGGGAGACGGTCGCCCTTGTGCCACTCGCGGCGCGGCTGGTCGGCCCAGCGCGGCGGCACGTCGTCTTCGCGATGCATCGCCTGGCCCGGCGGCATGTGCTTCGGGCCGTGACCGTGCCGCATGCCTGGACCGCCCTGGTCTCCGTGCCTGTCGTAGTTGCCGTGATCCTGCGCCATCGCGACCGGCGCTGCGAAACCCGCCGCGACCAGCGCGGCCAGCATCATCCCGTGCACTTTCTTCATTGACCTTCCCTCCGTGTTGTCACGTCGAACCGGAAACAACGAAACCGGACCTGCCCGATCAAGACTAGCACACGGTAGGGGCGATCCGACGTCACGCCGCCTGCTGCTGATACTGGATCCGGTGGAGGTGCGCGTACAGCCCGCCATGGCGCAGCAGCTCGTCGTGGCTGCCCGTTTCGACGATCTTGCCGGCTTCGAGCACGAGGATCCGGTCCGCGCGCTCGATCGTCGACAGCCGGTGCGCGATCACGAGCGTCGTGCGCCCTTCCATCAACCGCTCGAGCGCAGCCTGCACGTGGCGTTCGGATTCCGAATCGAGCGCCGAGGTCGCCTCGTCGAGGATCAGGATCGGCGCGTCCTTGTAGATCGCGCGCGCGATCGCGAGCCGCTGCCGCTGGCCGCCCGACAGACGCATCCCGTTGCCGCCGACCAGCGTGTCGAGCCCGTCAGGCATCGCGGCAACCGCGTCGGCGAGGTTCGCGGCCTCGAGCGCCGCCTGCACGCGCGCGCGATCCGGCGTCTGCCCGTATGCGACGTTCGCGGCGATCGTGTCGTTGAACAGCACGACGTCCTGGCTGACCATCGCCATCTGGCCGCGCAGCGCGTGGATGTCGTAGTCGGCCACCGGTACGCCGTCGACCAGGATCGCGCCGCCCGTCGGATCGAAGAAGCGCGGCAGGAGGTTGACGAGCGTCGTCTTGCCGCTGCCCGACGGCCCCGCGAGCGCGATCATCTCGCCCGGCGCGACCTTGAACGAAATGCGATCGAGCGTCGGCCGCTCGGAGGCGCCGTAGTCGAACGACACGTCGCGGAATTCGATCTCGCCGCGGGCATGCGGCAGCGCACGGCCACCGCCCTGCGGCTCGGCCGGCTCGTCGATGAGCCCGAAGATCAGCTCGGCGGCCGTCATCCCGCGCTGCAGCGGCTGGTTGACGTCGATCAGGTGCTTGAGCGGCGAAATGACGAGCAGCATCGACGTGACGAACGCGACGAAGCCGCCGACCGTCGTCTGATCGTTGGTCGACTGCACGACCGCGATCGTGATCACGACGGCGAGTGCGATCGACGCGAGGAACTGCGTCAGCGGCTGAGCGAGCCCGCCCGAGATCGTCATGCGCATCGCGTAGCCGCGCAGGCGCTTGCTCATCGTCGTGAAGCGATCCATCTCGTACGCTTCGCCGTTGTGCACCTTCACGACCTTGTAGCCGCCCACCGTCTCCTCGACGATGTACGACAGCTCGTTGGTCAGCGTCTGGTGCTCGCGGTTCAGGCGGCGCAGGCGGCGGTTGATCTTGCTGACGAGCCAGCCGATGCCCGGCAGGATCACCGCGACGATCAGCGTGAGCCGCCAGTTCAGGTAGAACAGGTAGCCGAGCAGGAACACCACGGTCAGCGAGTCGCGCACGAGCGTGACCATCACGCCGGTCAGCACCGACAGGATCTGGTTGACCTCGAACACGATCGCGTTGATCACGGTGCTCGCGGTTTCTCGCTGGAAGAACGATGCGCCCGTGTGAATCATCCGCTGGAACATCTCGAGCCGCAGTTGCAGCAGGATGCGGTTCGACACGTAGTTGAGCAGATAGTTGGACGCGTACTGCGACACGCCG